>DAIRTA010000410.1:0-1500 GCA_036804125.1 Hyphomonas sp. | reverse complement strand
CCCCGGAAAATCGCCCGCCTCCCGCCGGCGCTTCTGGATCACCCAGCCAAGATCGGCCTCCACCGGGGATATATCCGGCGACAGGTCATGGCCATAGAGGCAAAGCCCGGCCTCCAGCCGCAGCGTATCGCGCGCGCCGAGCCCGACCGGCTTCACGCGCTCGTCGCCCAGCATCTCCTCGATCAGCGGCAGCCCTGCCTCCGGCGCGATCAACACCTCAAAGCCGTCCTCGCCGGTATAGCCGCAGCGCGAGACGATACAGCGCGCGCCGTTCATCTCGAACGGCATGTGATGCATGAAGGCGAGGTCCTCGCAGCCGGGAAAGAACTCTGCCATCACGGCAGCCGCCTGCGGCCCTTGCAGGGCAAACAGGATGCGGTCGTCGGCGCGCGTCAGCACGGCCTTGCCCGCGAGCGCTGTCTCGAAGATCGCCCAGTCCTGCGCCTTCATCGCGCCATTGACGACGATATAGAGTGTGCCCTGCTCGGCCTCGCCCAGCGGCCGGGTGATGATCAGGTCATCAAGGATGCCGCCGGTCTCGTTCAGCAGCACGGTCAGCCGCGCCTGGCCGGGCTTCAGGCCGCGAATGTCGGACGGCACCAGCGTCTCGATCAGCGCCGCGATCTCGGCATGCGCCGCCTCGCCCCCGCCGATGCCGCGCTCCAGCGTCAGGAAGCAGGGGCCCATATGGCTGACATCGAACAGGCCCGCCTGCGCGCGCGTCCAGCGATGCTCGGCCATCACGCCTTCGAACTGCACCGGCATGTCATAGCCCGCGAAAGCCACCATCCGGGCCCCGGCCGCGACATGCAGGGCGTGCAGCGGCGTTCGCTTCAGCGTCCCGGTTGCGGTGTCTGCCATAGGCGCCCTCTTGAAGCGTGGCCGATGCAGCCAGAGGCTGCGCCGCCTTCGCCCCCGCTGTCTTTGGCGCCTGAGAGATTCCGCCGGAAAACGCCCGGCTTGCTCCTTCGGCGAGGCATGTTTTCAGCCTCTTTCCAGCGTGTTGGTCCCCTACCGGCCCTTTTGCCTGAGCGTTTCCGGGGCGGTTGCGCCTTCGGCGGCGGCCTCGTCGAGCCGCTCTCTCCCGGTAGGAGATGATATGAGCGTGAGCTAGCCCGGATTCCGGGGCGCGGCAAGGGCTGCATCAGCTCCCGCCGCGCGCAATCCTCAATTCGGCGCGTTTCAGTTCACGCAACACCGCCAGATGGTTCATTCTCAGCCAGAACCAGATCTTCATCAAGGCAACAGACAGCATGCCGCCGAAGACTCCTGTAAGCCAGAGCAGCATTTCGCGGATATCTTCGGTCCCCAGCATCTCCACAAAGCACCAGACGGCCAGGCCGAAAAAGGCAAAGCTCAGCAGAAAGGCAAAGCCGGTCCAGATCTTCATCGGCCCGGAAAAGGTCGCCTCCAGCTGGCCGAACAGGCTTTCGCCCTCCTCGAGGTTCTTCAGGAACGCCTCGTCTTCCGCCGTCAGGCCGTCCTTCAGCCGTGTTTCAA
>DAIRTA010000409.1:0-1509 GCA_036804125.1 Hyphomonas sp. | reverse complement strand
TGAGGCTGCGCCCATTGGCGAGAACCTCGGCCTGCGCAAGGGCGTGCGCCGTGAGGGCCGCAAGGCCTTCCGGGTCTCCGCCGGGACCCGCTGCGAGGATGAATTCGCACGGCACGGAATGCCCGCCCTGGTGCAGCCATTGATGATAGGAATGCTGGCCGATCGAGCCTTCGCCGCCCCACAGGGCGGGCGCCGTCACACGCGGGGCGTCCCTGCCGTCGGGCGAAACGGATTTCCCGTTCGACTCCATCTCCAGTTGCTGAAGATAGGCGGGCAGGAGGCGCAGCCGGTTAGCATAGGCCAGAAGGGCGCGCATCGGGGCGCCGCGGATCGAGGCATTCCAATAGTCGAGCAGGGCGAGGCGCATGGGAGCATTTGTGTGCAGGGGGGCGCTGCCCGTATGGGCGTCCATGTCTGCGGCGCCATCAAGAATTTTCCGGAAGAGCGCAGGTCCGAGTGCGATCATGCAGACAAGCGAGGCCGCAGACCAGAGCGAAAAGCGCCCGCCTACCGACACCGGCATCTCGAACAGATGCATCTGCGATGAACCTGCCCAGGCCGCCGCGCGGTCCGGGTTGGCCGTCACCAGCGCCAGATGCCGGGCATGGTCATTGCCGAGCGCATCGGCGAGCCAGGCTTTGGCGCGACCGAGATTGTAGAGCGTTTCCTCTGTCCCGAAGGATTTCGACACGCCGATCACCAGCGTCTTGGCCGGATCAAGGCCGTTCATGGCGCGGTCAAGGTCGAACGGATCGACATTGGCGGCAAAGGCGAGGTGCAGGCCAGATTTAACCTGATCGGCAAAAGCATCGGCAATCAGGCGCGGGCCGAAATCGGATCCGCCGATACCGATGTGCAAGATTGCCTCGAAACGTTCACCCCCTGCCGTGCTGATGTCGCCGTCACGAATGGCGCCTGCAAAACGCAGCGCGGGCAAGACTGACTGACGGACGGCTTCTGCTTCACCGCTCAGGGCGGCGCGTGCCCTCAGCGCCCAGTGCAGGGCCGGACGGTCTTCCGAAGGATTGACAATTCCTCCCCCGAAAAGCTGCTCAGCAGCCAGCCGCAAACCCGCCTGCTCACCCAGGGCAAGCAAGGCTGACTCCGCCTCCTTGTCGAGGAATTGCCGTCCGAGATTGATCGACCAGCCTGCCGCATCGAGCGGTGGCAGGCCGGCCCTGGCCTGAGACAGGTCCTTCAGGGGCACGGCCGAGAGGCGTGCCGCGTGGCTGTTCAGAGTCGAGTCCATGACGGCTTTCAAGGAGGGTAATCTGTCCAACGGGGCTTAACGGGGGGCGCGGCCCCAAGGCAAGCCCCTGATTTGGCTGACACAGACCTGTCAAATGTCCGCTTGAAACGCCCGTCCCACCTCGTTATGAGGCGCGATCGGCAGGGCCGGACCCTGCCAATACTGGTTAATCGTGTCCGGCGGGCCGGACACACAGGAAAAGGTTGAGGAGAGGCCCGATGGGCAAGGCAAAGTTTGAGCGGACGAAGCCGCATGTGAAC
>DAIRTA010000408.1:0-1510 GCA_036804125.1 Hyphomonas sp. | reverse complement strand
GCTGGCGAAGCGACAGGTTTTTCTTGGTAACGAGTTGCGTCTGGCGCGTCGATGCTTAGTTTCCGCGCCAAACGGAGTTTATACAGATGAAAATCACCTTTGCTGAGACGGCCAAGGCCGACATTGCGGCCTATATCGTGGATGAGGAGGGCGGGCTTCCAAAGTCCGCGTCCGCCCTGGATGGTGCGTCCGGCGGGCTTCTCAGCGAAGCGGTATCCGGCAGCCGGTTCCAGGGCAAGGCCGGCCAGACAGCGCTTGTCGTGCTGCCCAAGGGGCTCGATTTCCGCAGGGCATTGCTGATCGGCGGCGGCAAGCCGAAGAAGCGCGGTGCCCGTGAACTCGAGGCCATCGGGGCGCACCTGATCAAGGCTGTCGGCAAGAGTGGTTTCCGCACCGCCGCCATCCATGCCCCGGGCGCGGACGATGCAGCCCGCATCGCGACCGGTGCAAAGCTCGCGGCATATCGTTTCGATACCTATTTCACCAAGCTCAAGCCGGAGCAGAAGCCTAGCCTGACCGGGCTGATCGTTGCGACGGGCGATCCCAAGGCGGCGCGCACGGCGTTTGCCCCGTTCGATGCTGCGACTGACGGGACCTTTCTGGCGCGTGATCTCGTCAACATGCCGCCCAATGACCTGCATCCGGAAAGTTTCGCCGCCAAGCTCCAGGAATTGTCCTCGCTCGGCATCGAGGTTGAGGTGCTGGGCGAGAAGCAGATGGCGAAACTCGGCATGCGCGCGCTTCTCGGTGTCGGGCAGGGTTCCATCCGTGAGAGCCAGCTCGGAATCATGAAATGGAATGGCGGCAAGGCCGGCGAAGACCCGGTCATCCTTGTCGGCAAGGGCGTGTGCTTTGATACTGGCGGCATCTCGCTGAAGCCCGGCCCCGGCATGGAGGACATGCGCGGCGACATGGGCGGGGCAGCCGCCGTCACCGGCACGATGCGGGCTTTGGCCCAGCGCAAGGCGAAAGCCAATGTCATCGGCCTGGTCGGCCTTGTGGAAAACATGCCGGATGCCAATGCCCAGAGGCCCGGCGACATCGTCACCTCGGCCTCTGGCCAGACCATCGAGATCCAGAACACCGATGCCGAGGGCCGTCTCGTCCTGTGCGATGTGCTCTGGTATGCGCAGGAGCACTTCAAGCCGAAGGCAATCGTTGACCTCGCGACCCTGACCGGCGCCATCGTGATCTCGCTTGGCCATCACCATGCCGGACTGTTCTCGAACGATGACCGGCTGGCCGAAGCCCTCAGCAAGGCCGGTGAGGCCGAGGGTGAGCGCGTCTGGCGCCTGCCGCTCGGCTCGGAATATGACGCGCTTCTGAAATCGAAATTCGCTGACATGCGCAATATCGGCGGGCGCTCGGCCGGCTCGATCACGGCGGCCCAGTTCCTCAAGCGCTTCATCAATGAAGGCGTGAAATGGGCGCATCTCGACATTGCCGGCGTGGCCTGGGTCGAGGGCGAAAAGGCCCCGACCGATGTCAGCTGGGCTTCCGGCTTCGGCCC
>DAIRTA010000407.1:0-1525 GCA_036804125.1 Hyphomonas sp. | reverse complement strand
ATGATGGGCCAGGGATAGGCCATCATCGCGCGGGCAAGGTCGATGGATTTGGCGTCCTCATCAACGCCGAGGGCAAAGCCGGTCTGGCCCGCCTCCTTGAGGTCCACCCCGGCCGTGAAGGCGCGCCCCGCGCCGGTCAGCACGACGGCGCGGATCTCCGGATCCTCCTTCAGCTCCGTGAACACCCGCACGATCTCGGACCGCAAGGCCCGCGACAACGCGTTCAGCGCATCCGGACGGTTGAGCGTGACGGTAGCAACAGCGCCGTCGCGGCTGACCAGAATGATCGGCTCGGGCTTTGCGGGCTCGGGCATGGGTGTCTCCCTCCGTTTCCTGTCTGCCCCAGTTAGGCCCGGGGCGGCGGTCCCGCCAAGCCTGACCCTGCGTCGGGGTTTAGTTCGCCTGTCTGAAAAACCGCCGGTAGAGGGCGATGCCTAGGGCGATAAGGGCAAGGCCGGCGGCGAGGGCAAACAGGCCGAATTTGAGCGGTGTGACCCAGGCCTTGGCAGCGAGCACATCGGCAAGGCCGGAAAGGGCCAGCGCCTGGATCATGTTTTCCGTCAGGTCCGCGATGATCACGGCAAAGCCCGGGATCGCCGCCACCCGCCCGGACGTCCCGAAAAAACGCCAGGCGAGGCCCGCAAACAGGAGGCCGAAGGACAAGGGGTAAGCGGTGTCGAGCAGCAGCGTGACCCAGAGATGCGCCTGCCGCTCCCCGGCACCCATGCCCGCCAGCACGCCCCGCGCCGTCTCCGGATCGGAGATCATGTCGAGATACTGTCCGCCCACGGCGGGGCTGAAGGCCGCAAAGCCAAACCCGATCAGGATCATGGCGGCAAACAGGCCCCAGAGAACCGGGGTGCGGGTAATCAGGCTCATCGGCCCGGCTCCTCGTCCTCGATCTCGGGCACGACACCGGCCGCCTCTGCCAGCGCGACAAGCTCGCGCTTCACCGTTCCGAGCGCAGCCCGGTCCGCCGAGCGCGCCACCATAGCAACGCCATGATCATCGATCGCCCGGAACCAGGGATAGGAGCCGACCGAAACACCCTTGTGCGCCGCCGCGATCGCGCCGAGCCGCTCTGCAAGGTCGCCTTCGCGCAGCCCGGCGCCGCGCACGCTGACCTTGTAGACCCGCGCGCCGCCGTCCAGCCGCGGGCCGATATCCTCCAGCATGGCGCGGGCAATCTGCGGCACCCCGGCGAGCGTGAACACATTCTCCATCCGGAATCCGGGCGCGCCGGAAACGGCATTCTTCACGAGGCTCGCGCCATGGGGAATGCGCGCCATGCGCCGCCGGGGCCCGGTGAATTCGGTGTTCATGGCCGCATAACGCTCGGTCAGATCAGCCAGCACCTCCGGATGCTCGGATATCTCCACGCCGAAAGCGGCGGCAATCGCATCCGCCGTGATGTCGTCATGCGTCGGCCCGATGCCGCCCGTGGTGAAGACATAGGTGTATTTCGCCCGCAGCGCATTGACCGCCGCGACGATCTCCTCCTGCACATCCGGCACGGTCCGGCATT
>DAIRTA010000406.1:0-1546 GCA_036804125.1 Hyphomonas sp. | reverse complement strand
CTGGTGCTTCTCCGCCTGCGGCGCCGCCGCGATGTATGACAGGGCGCTGTTTCTGCAACTCGGCGGCTTTGACGAGCGCTTCTTCTGTTATTGCGAGGATGTCGATCTCGGTTTCCGCCTGCAGCGCGCCGGGCATGACTGCCGGTTCGTGCGCGGTGCAATAGTCGAACATGCCGGCAGCGGTATCGCGGGGGCCGAGAGCGCGTTCGCGACCTATCACGGCACACGCAACCGGCTGTGGACCTATGTGAAGAATATGCCGTTACCGGTTTTGCTGCTGACCCTGCCCGGGCATCTTGTATTGATCCTCTACCTTCTGGCCCGCAACCTGTTCACGCCCCGCTTCCGGCCGATGGTGCGCGGGCTGTCAGACGGGCTGAAGGGGCTGGCTCATATCATCCGCGACAGACGCTGGAAGACGCGTCTCGCCAATGCGGGACTTGTCCGTCTGCTAAGCCGCATGGCATGGAATCCCTGGCGGATGAGCGCCCGGAAAGTCCATATCCGGGACAGGGGTGGCCTGTGATGCGGGGCTTGAAGCGGCGCCGGACTTCTAGGACAAGGCGCCAGCTTGTCCTGACCGGAGCAAAGCCATCTTGAAACCGGAATCCGACCTCGATCTGGCCCGCCGCGTCATCCGCACCGAGCGGGCAGCCCTGGATGCGCTGGACGCCTGCCTCGACGGATCACTGGCCGAGGCCGTGAACCTGATCCTTGAGGCCAGGCAGCACCTGATTGTCGCCGGGGTCGGCAAGTCCGGGCATATCGGCCAGAAGATCGCTGCGAGCCTGGCCTCAACCGGCACGCCGTCCTTCTTCCTGCACCCGACCGAAGCCAGCCATGGCGATCTCGGCATGATCATGCCGGGCTCCGCCGTGCTGGCGATCTCCTATTCCGGCGAGAGCCGCGAACTGCTCGACCTCCTGCGTTATTGCCGGGCGAACACAATCCCCCTCATCGCCATGACGCGGGAAGCGGCATCGACGCTCGGGCGGTATGCTGATGTGGTGCTGAGACTGCCGGCCGTCGAAGAAGCCTGCCCCAACGGGCTGGCGCCCACCTCGTCCACCACCATGGCGCTTGCCCTCGGCGATGCGCTGACCATTGTCCTGATGGCGCGGCGCGGCTTCTCGCGCGAGGATTTCGGCTCCCGCCATCCCGGCGGCAAGCTCGGCCGATCGCTCCAGACGGCCGGCGAATATGTCCGTGAACGGACAGAGCCGATGCCGCTTGTCAGCCTGACGGCGAGCTTCGATGAACTCGTCATCGCCATCTCCGAAGGCCGCAAGGGGTGCGCCGGAGTGACCGGCCAGGCCGGCGAGCTGGTTGGCATGGTCACCGACGGCGACCTTCGCCGCGCGATCCTCGCCGGAAAGACGGGGGCAAGAGCCAGCGAGGTGATGACGCCGTCGCCGCAGGCCGTAGACCCTTCCGAACAGATGCAGTCGGTGATCAAGCGCTTCAGTGACAACCGGATCTCCAACGCCTTTGTCGTTGACGAAGCCGGACAGCCTCTCGGCCTCATCGACATGAAGGACCTGCTCGC
>DAIRTA010000405.1:0-1547 GCA_036804125.1 Hyphomonas sp. | reverse complement strand
GTGTTCAACCTCGTCAATGGCGATGGCCCCGGCGTCGGCGCCGAGCTCTCCCAGCATCCCGATGTCGACATGGTCAGCTTCACCGGCTCGACCCGCGCCGGTGTGCTGGTTGCCCAGGCGGCCGCCCCGACGGTCAAGCGCGTCGCGCAGGAGCTTGGCGGCAAGAGCCCCAATATCGTCCTTCCGAATGCGGACCTTCAGAAAGCCGTCTCCGGCGGCATCATGACCATGATGATGAACTCCGGCCAGTCCTGCAATGCGCCCTCGCGCATGTTCGTCCAGAAGGGCCAGCATGACGAGGCTGTGGCCATCGCCAAGGCGGCGGCCGAGGCGGTCAAGGTGGCCATGCCGGCCGAAGCGCCACCCGGCGCCATCGGCCCGATCTCGAACGGCAACCAGTACCAGAAGGTGCAGGACCTGATCGAGACCGGCATAAAGGAGGGCGCCACCCTCGTCGCCGGCGGGCCGGGCCGTCCCGAAGGCTTCAACAAGGGCTATTTCGCCCGGCCGACCGTCTTCGCCAATGTCCGCAATGACATGACGATCGCCCGCGAGGAAATCTTCGGCCCCGTGCTCTGCATCCTGCCCTATGAGACCGTCGATGAGGCCGTCGAGATGGCCAACGACACCGTCTACGGGCTTGCCGGTTATGTTCAGGGCCCGGAAGAAGATGCCTATGCGGTCGCCAACCGGATCCGCGCTGGCCAGGTCAGCGTCAATGGCTCACGCCCTGACTTCACTGCCCCCTTTGGTGGCTACAAGCAGTCCGGCAATGGCCGTGAATGGGGCGAGATGGGCTTCGAGGAGTTCCTCGAGACCAAGGCCGTGATCGGCTACAAGGCCGCCTGAGCCCCGGCGCCCCCGCAAGTCCCGGAAGCGGCAGCCTATCGCTGCCGCTTCTTTTTTATCCGCAGACAGAAAGACAAGAGCCCATGACCCTTCGCCTGCACCATCTCAATGCCTCGCGCTCCCAGCGAATCGTCTGGCTGATTGAAGAGCTCGGCATCCCCTGCGAGATCGTCCATCACGCCCGCAATGAGACGACCCGGCTCGCGCCGCCCGAGCTGCTGAACTATCACCCCATGGGAAAATCGCCGCTGCTCGAACATGAAGGCGGCGTCATCGCGGAAACCGGCGCCATCGCGCAATACCTGCTCGCCCGTTTCGACACCGGCCACCGGCTCCACCCGGCGCCGGACTCGCCGGATTTCCCCCGCTATCTCGAATGGATGCATGCCGCCGAAGGCTCGGTCTTCCTGCCCTCGCTCCTGACGCTCTACACCAGCCGCGCCGGCGTGACTGAAGGCCCGGTCGCGGCCATGATTGCGCATGAGCGTGAGAAGGCGGCCGCCTGTATCGAGGCCCATCTGGAAAAGCACCCTTATTTCGCTGGCGAGCGGTTCACGGCCGCTGACTGCCTGATGGGGTTCCAGCTGACCATGGCCGCCGGCATGGGGGCGCTGGAAAGCCGCCCGGCCTCAAAGGCCTGGGTCGCCGGTGTCACCTCCCGCCCGGCCTATAAAGCGATGCTGGCTGTCGGGGTCTGA
>DAIRTA010000404.1:0-1556 GCA_036804125.1 Hyphomonas sp. | reverse complement strand
CTCTTCCAGCGTGGAGAGAGGGGTGACGACTTCGCTATCGCCACGCTGCTGTCCCCGACGAGCGTCGAGGTCGTGTCCCGGTCCGGCGAGGAACTATGCGTCCATCTCGCGGCGGAAAGGGAAACACGTCGTTGGACGAGCGGCGGCTCGATGCGGCGCTTCAAAGCCCGAGCGGTGCTCATCGGCAGCGCGGCGTTCTGTGGCGACGCCCCGACCCACGGCCTTCTGTGCCTCGACAACACCGACGCCGCGACGCTGAAAGGCTACATGGACAGCCGCCTCGAGCGCTCCGACTATCGAAGTTGGCTTCCCGCGTTCGCGGAGGCATGGAAACTTCTCGTGTCCGAGGAGGCCGTGCTCGATCGGCTGCTCGACATCGAAAGGCTGGCGCCGGAAGCCCGGCCGGTGATGCTGCAGGCCGCACGCATCTGGCGAAAGGCCCACGGATGGCGAATGCCGTCGGAGGCCCGACACATCTCGCGCATCAACGCGATCGCCAGCGCGATTGATCGGGCGAAACGCGGTTCGAAACTGGATGGCGCGGCGCTTGTGGAGATCGACGCCAAGGCCAGCGCCACCGTCTGGATGCAGGATGAGCGCGCCATCGGTGGGATCGCGTGCCGCTTCTTGCGCGCCCATGGCGATGGCAGGCTGAAACCAACACCACGAGAGCCAAGCGCGGCGCCCGAGACGGCATGGAGGGGGCAGGACTACGCACAATGGGAGGAGGCTGCGCGCCTCAATCCGACCTGCATAGCGCCGCCGGGCACCTTTGACGCGGCCCGGGCCATCGCGGAGGCCGACGGCGTGGACGTGCTGGAGCGTGCGCTCGCTGGCGAGCGCGAAACGCTCCTGGCTCTTCTGGAGAAGTTCGCGGCGGAGGCGCATGTTCTCAGCAAGCGCCAGGTGGTGCTGCCCAGCACGATCAGCCTCCTCGGCCTCGCACGTCTGGCGATCAAGCCGGAAAACCACAGCAAGTCTCAACCGGACCAGGTCAGCGTCATCGGCGTGCGGGTTTCGTTGCTCAAGTTGTGCTGGAACAGTGGACTGTCGACGGAAGTGAGCGACTTCGTTCGGGGACTCTACGCGCAACCGCATCGCGCGCGCGCGTCTATCGCGGAGGGAGCCGAGAAGGCTGCGACCGCCGCTGCGCTCTGCAATCCGGGACACGCCAAGCTTGAGCGGAACGATCCATTCCTCTCGATGCCCATGGGCGCCAGGTTTAGGATCGGCGAGGACCGAAACCTCATGAGCTTCATCGCTGACAAGGAACACCCCCTTATGATCGACAATCTCGCGATCAGGATGACCATGCGGGGGCCGAGCTTTTTCGAACAGCGGACGATCGCTGAGCTTGAGGCGGCGCATCGCGCTCATGAACAGCCGATGCCAGAGATCATCATGAGCGACGCTGCAAGGGTGATCCTGTCCGCAGTGATCGCTGCCCAGAGGAGTGCGGCCGCCTAGACGCAGAAAGGCGCTGTCGCGTTCGCACAGGCGCGAGTGATAGGATCCGCCTTGATAGGTGTAGCGGCTTGAGATCATCGGCGGTCGGG
>DAIRTA010000403.1:0-1608 GCA_036804125.1 Hyphomonas sp. | reverse complement strand
TTCCGGCCCCCATATCGGCGCGTCGCAGGGCGGGGCCTTCGTAACGCCGAGAAAGAACGCAGGCCAAGGCGTCGCCGGATCATACCTCAGATTGGCGGAGGCCCCGACACAGATGGCTGTGGGCGGCGGACCATTTCCAGCGGCCGGTGCGGCGTGCAGGTGCACGTCAATGATCGGGCCGGTATATATCAGCTGCGTTTCTGCCTGTGATGTATCCAGAGCCTCGCCCTGGTACGCGTCCAAGGCAGCACAGCCAGCAAGAACTGTGAGCGTGGCGCCAATAAAGCCTAGCCGTTTTGCGACTGTCACACTGTCCCCCCTTGTTTGGGCCAACACGATGAAGAGCATCCGCCCGAGGCACTTACATACCCCGAAAGACCCGGCAAATCAAAACTCACAGATATGCTTATGTCTATTCGAGGCCTTGCGGCTCGCCGACGACGATGAACGTGAAACGCTCTGGTGCGAGATAAGACGCGGCGACACGATTCACGGCCTCAAGCGTAACAGCTTCGATGAGGGCATTCCGCAGGTCAAAATAGCCTATTCCAAGTTCATCCTGCCGTACGCTCATCATCTGGCCCGCGATCTTTGCGTTCGAATCAAAGCCCAGCGGATAGGACCCAATAAGGTACGCCTTGGCGTCAGAGAGCTCATTCTCCGTAACGCCCTCACGAGCGAGCTTGCGCATTTCCTGCTGAATACCGGCAATGAACTCCCCCGCACTTTCATTCTTGGTCTGGCCACCGCCAGCCCAGTTCTGGAACGAGGGCGTCGGATCAAGTCCGGCGCTGATACCATAGGTCAGGCCGCGCTCGACCCGCAGTGTCCGCATCAACCGGCTTTCGAAATTGCCGCCGCCAAATACATAATTCAGCACAAAGGCAGGGAAAAAATCAGGATCATCCCGGGAAACTCCGGGACCAATGAAACGCACGAGGCTTTGCGGCTGAGGCAGCGGTACCGTCAGGGCTGAGGACGGCGCCGTCTCCGGTAAGGATACCGGTTCGACCGGCGTGAACTCAGCGGTGCCGGGAAGACCTGAAACCAGCGCATCGATCAGCGGACCAAGCTCGTCCGGTGTAATTGCGCCCACGGCTGTGACAAGCAGCCGGTCACGCGGGAACAGGCTGGCCTTGTGGGCACGCAAGCCCTCACGCGACAGGGCCGCAAGGCTCTCCGCACTCACCTCCCTGGCAAACACATGCCCGGGATAAAGCGTCTGAGCCTGCGTCCGCCAGGCGAGATAATTGGGGTTTGTTTCGCGTGTGCGAAGCGATACCTCCTGCTCGCGCAGAAAGCGCTCGAAAGGCGCCTCATCAAAACGCGGCTCAGCAAAGGCAAGGGCCACCAGCGCCATTGAGTCCTGCACATTTTCGGCCAGCATGGACGCGGAGCAGTTTGTCCACTGATTGGAAATACTGCATCCGAAACTCATGTTCAGATCTTCCATGGCTGTCTGGAAGGCAAGCGAATCGAGCTCGCCCGCGCCCTCATTCATGGCATAGGCTACGGCATTGCCGATTCCCTCAAGGCCATCGGGATCCGCAGCCCGGCCGCCACGCCAGGCCATCTGCACCGAAACGATAGGGATTGCGCTCTCTGTAA
>DAIRTA010000402.1:0-1612 GCA_036804125.1 Hyphomonas sp. | reverse complement strand
GATAGGCGCAGGAATCGCCCCTACCGGGTCATCCGCCCTCACGGCTGAACGAAAGGCTCGATCCGCGTCAGGGTCAATGTATAGGCGGCCGCCGCGAGGTCGGTTTCCTGCGTTTCCGCATGCAGCGTACCCTCAACCCAGTACGCAATCCAGATATCATCGAGCGCAATCCCCGGATCGGCCTCGATCAGGATGATCTGGTTCGGCGGCGGCGGCGGCGAGTGGATGCACGCGCCCATATAGGGCGCCAGCAGGAAGGTGCGGTGGCGGTGGTCGGGCGTGAAATCGAACGGCACGGCATAGCCCGGCAGGCGCACATACAGCCCGTCCAGTTCCGGCACCGTCTCGAAACTGCCGAGCTGCGGCATCTGATCGGCCGCTGACCCTTCCTCGATCGCGGCGAGCGCGCCCTCCACATCGCCTGAATAGCGCTCCTCGAGCATGGCGTAGAACTGCGCGAACTCCTCATCCAGCGCTTCCATCCCGCCAACCGGCATCAGGTCGTCCCAGTTGATCGGCACCGGGTCACCGGGCTCCACGCCCCAGAAGCTGCTGGCTCTCTCGACCGCTTCAGCCGGCGGCGGCTCGGTGCCTAGCTGCGGCGCGGGGGGTGGCCGCTGGACCACAGGCTCCTCCATCGCCGCTGTTTCTCCGGCCGGTGCCTCAGCCGCCGGATCGGAAGGCCCGGCCGGCGCGCCGCCACACGCCGCAAGGCCGGTCAGGAATGCTAGGAACACAGCGGCCCGCAGGCCGGCAATACCGGTGGATCGAGTCATGCAATCAGCTATGCGCCAGCCAGGCGGCCCGCTCAATATCGAGTACCACAACCAGCCGGGCCTCCCCGGTCCCGGCAATTGGCGGCGAGCGGTGCAGGATGCGCGCCTGCGCCCCGTCGCGCTGCCCGAGAAACAACCCCACCGCTCCGGGCGGCATTTCCCGCACCTCCGGCGCCTCGCCCTCAGCCGTATCAACCCACTGCGTGCCCCGGCCAGCATAGGTCGTGATGATCCGCAGGTCCGTGCGGTCCTGGTGAAACCGGCGGCAGGCATCATCGGTCACCCGCTCGATCCGCAGCGTGTAGACGCTGCCGGGCACAGCCGTTTCGGCAAGATCGATCCAGCGGAAAACATCTGCGCGGATCAGGCCAGCTGCCGCACTGTCCGGCTCCAGCCCGGCAACCGCCGCTTCAACGCAATCGCGCAGACAGGCCGCCGTTCCCGTCCATCGCTGGTCCGCGCCGCCGGCAGCCAGATAAGCCGCCATGGCAGCCTCCGCCCCCGGCGCCAGCGTCCGGTGCCAGATGGCCAGCTCCGCCGCCTCCGCAAGGCCACAGGCGATCAGGGCCGCCTCGCTGTCACAGACGCGAACCGGCTCACAGGACGAAGGTGAAATGGACGATCGAACCGGTTCGGCGAGCATAACGGGCCTCCTGCCCCCAGGGGCGATTCTCCGTTTATGTGATACTATTACATTTCCAGCCCTGTCCAGCGCGGACTTGCATCGTGCGCGATTGGCGGATAGGTCCAGACTGTCACTGGGGAGTAGCCAGCCGCCGCAAGGCGGGCTTTCGCATCAACATGCTTGGCCGAGAGGTCATGGTGCGGGAGGGCCG
>DAIRTA010000401.1:0-1635 GCA_036804125.1 Hyphomonas sp. | reverse complement strand
CGGGTCAAGACCGGCGAACCCGGCGAGGAGCAGAAGGAGACGCTGGAAACCGCCTCGCGCGCGGCGCTTGCGGGCGGCATCACAAGTTTCGTTGTGATGCCGGACACGCGCCCCGTGATCGATGATGTCGCGCTCGTGCGCTTCATCGCCGACCGGGCGCGGGAGACCGCAAAGGCCCGCATCTATCCGGCCGGCGCCCTGACCGTCGGGCTTGCCGGCGAGCAGATGGCCGAGATCGGCCTGATGGCCGAGGCGGGCGCCGTCCTCTTCACCAATGGCGACGGGCCTGTGGCCAATGCGCTGACGCTGAAACGCGCGATGGCCTATGCCGCCAGCCATGGCGCCTCTATCCTGTCGCGCCCGGATGATCCTGCCTTGTCCGGCAGCGGCACGATGAATGCCGGGGCGCTGGCGGCGCGCGCGGGCCTTTCCGGCATCCCGCCGGAGGCAGAGTGGATCGGCGCAGCGCGCGATGTGCTGCTTGCCGAAACGACCGGTTGCCCGCTTATCCTCGACCAGGTGTCGACCATGCGGACGCTGGAGATCGCGGCTGCGGCGCAGGCACGCGGGGCAAAAGTCTTCACGACGGCCGCCGCGCATTCCCTGTTTTTCAACGAGCGCGACGTCGGCGACTATCTGACTTATTGCAAGGTCAATCCGCCTTTCAGGGATGAGGAGACGCGGCAGGGGCTGATCCGGGGGCTGAAGGACGGCCTGATCGACGCTGTCGTTTCGGCCCATGACCCTCAGCCGCCTGAGGAAAAGCGCCTGCCTTTTGGCGAGGCGGCCTTTGGCGCAGCGGGGCTGGAGACCGTTCTGCCGGCACTGCTCAGCCTGCATCATGACGGCCCGCTGAGCCTTCTTGAGGCGCTCGCCCCGGTGACGCTCGGACCCGCCCGGATCCTTGGCCTGCCACAGGGGCGCCTCGCCAAGGGCGCGCCGGCTGACGTCGTGCTGTTCGATCCGGACAAACCCTGGCTTTGCGAGCGGGAGGACCTGCTGTCCCGGTCTCGCAACTCCCCTTTCGACGGCCGCCGCCTGCAGGGCTGGGCCGTCAAGACGTTCGTGGGCGGAGAGGTCGTGTTTGAGCGCTAGGACACTGGATCGGGACGGCGGGTGGAGCCGGTAGGGCTTGCGACGCTCGCCATGGCGGGCTCGGCCATGGCTCATGCCGTGATGACGCTGTTTACCAAGCAGGCGAAAGACACCCTCGTCTTCCGTGCCCTCACGATGATCATCTGTGCGCTGGGCTTGAGTCCCCTCGCCGTTCTCCTGCCTTTTCCCAGTCTTGAAGTGTGGCGCTTTCTCCTTGCGAGCGCCGTCGTCATCTGGGCCTTCAACATGTTCCTGATCGCGGCGTTCCAGCGCGGGGACATGAACCTTGTCTATCCCGTGATGCGGGGCGCCTCGCCCGCCATGGCTGGCCTGTTCGCTTTCGTCTTCCTCGAGGAGGCTCTCAGCCTTGTTGCCATTTGCGGCCTTGCCCTGTCGTCTGCGGCCATCATTGCCTTTGCCTGGCCTGAACGGAACGGTGCGCCGAAGATGACCGCCATCGGCTTTGCGCTTTGTGCTGCACTCATGACGGCGGGCTACACCGTGATCGATGCGGCGGGTGTTCGCGCCGCGATCAATCCC
>DAIRTA010000400.1:0-1650 GCA_036804125.1 Hyphomonas sp. | reverse complement strand
CAGCCCGCCAGCAGGCGGTGCTGATGACCGTGGCGCTCTCTCCCGGCCCGCATACTGTGCGCGGCCTGGCCGATCACCTCAATGTCGCCAAGCCGGCCATCACCCGCGCGATTGACGCGCTGGAGCGGCTGGATTTCGTGCGCCGCCTGCCGGATGATGCCGACCTGCGGTCGATCTTCGTGGAGCGCACACCGTCCGGCATGGCCTATCTGCGCACCTTTGCGAGCCTCATTCTGGCCGCCGCGGCCGGCGAAACTGCGCCGGTCAGACCCTCCCGCCGGGCGAGTGCCGCCTGACGGGCGCCGGCAGAGCCGCCAGATCCCGAGATGCCCGCTCTTGACGACCCCCGCCTGCGCCGCCCCGAGGGGGAGCCTGCCGCTTTTCAGGTCACCGCCGGCGTTGCCGCGATCCGCGAGACACCCGCTCCGGACGGCCTGATGGCCACCCAGGCGCTGCATGGCGAGACGCTGCACGTGTTCCGCGAGGAGGGCGAATTCGGCCTCTGCCAGCTCGACCGTGACCGCTATACCGGCTGGGTACTGATGGAGGCGGTCTCTGCGCCCGTAATCGAGCCGACGCACACGGTCTCGGCCCTGCGCAGCTATTGCCACAGCGAACCGGATCTCAAATCCGCGCCGCGTTTCATGCTCTGCCTTGGCGCGCAGGTGGCCGCGACCGGCCGTCAGGAGGACCATTGGATCGAGTGTGCGCGGGCGGGCTGGGTGCATGAGCGCCACCTCCTCCCGCTCGGGAGATTCGAGACTGACGCTGCCGCCGTCGCCGAGCGCTACCTGCACACGCCCTATCTCTGGGGCGGGCGCGAGAGCCTCGGCCTCGATTGCAGCGGGCTGATCCAGCAGGCCTGTGAGGCGGCGGGCATCCTGCTGCCGCGGGATACCGACATGCAGCTTGAATGGGCCGGAACGCCGGTCGAAGACTGGCAGCGCCCCGGCGCGCTCGCTCGCGGCGACCTCGTCTTCTGGGAAGGCCATGCCGGGATGATGCTCGACGCGGCGCGCTTCATCCATGCCAATGCCTGGCACATGGCCGTGGCCACCGAACCGCTCGAGGAGGCGATCATCCGTATCCGGCACTATTATGACGATCCCGTCGGGGCGGTACGGATCGACCCGGCGCGACGCGGCGAGACGCCGGCCTGGATGCAAGCCCGCTAGCGCGGCCCGGCAACGATCTTGTCGTCATGCAGGTTCGCGATCTCGCCATCGCTGTAGCCGATCTCTGAAAGGATCTCGTCGGTGTTTTCCCCGAGGCCCGGCGCGCGGGTGGGCGGAATGCGCTCGGCATCCGAAAAGGCGATGGGATTGCCGGGTGTGAGATAGGTGCCGATGCCGGGATGCTCGAGCCGGGAGAACATCGGGTTGTCTTCGGAAATGTCAGGGTCCTCCTCGACCGCCTGCCGGAAGGTCCGGTAGCGCGACCAGGTCACGCTGCGCTCATTGAACACCGCTTCGAACTCGGCGATCCGGCGCGTGTCGAAGAAGGGCTTCAGGACATCGGTGATCGCCGCGCGGTTCTCGAAGCGTACACCCTCCTGGCTCAGATTGACGCCCAGCTTCAGCGCCAGCGCGTCGAATTCGGCCTGGGTATGGGTCGCGGCCTTGAGATTGTCCCACTGGCGCTGGGTCAGCG
>DAIRTA010000399.1:0-1650 GCA_036804125.1 Hyphomonas sp. | reverse complement strand
AGGCGCGCTCATCCAGTGACTGAACCGGCACGGAAGAGACAAGGTTCGGATCGACCGGAATCCGGCTTCCTGTAACGGTGACCGTGGCCTGACGGGCTTCGTCATCCTCCTGGGCCAGAGCCACCGGAGCGGCCGACCACACCAGCGCAGCCGCGCTGATACCATAGGCCAGGAATTTCAGCTGAGTGTTTTCAGTGGTTTTGCAGGTCATGAAAGGATTTCCCCAATTGGTCTTATTTCTCGGCTCAGTGTCCCATAGCGCAATACGAAACACCGATGCCCGGCCCTAAGAACGGTTGGCCTTGCGTAACATGATCTCTTGCTGCAGCGGCCAACGTGTCAAGTTTGTAAAAGTGCAATTCCCGCAAGCGTGGCGAAATTGCCACTAAGTTACGCAAGGATGATCCCCGGACAGGCTATGCAACCCGGGATTGTGACGGCGAGGCGCTCCCTGAGCCTCGGCCTGCATTAATGACGCTACGTAAGGGCTTGCAAAGTGATTGTGCGAGCGCCTGCGCAGGCGCATGATTGAATGGGTAATACGTGGAGGGACAGCGTGAAACCGCTTGAAGGCAAGGTCGCCTTTGTCACAGGCGCAGCGTCCGGTATCGGGCTCGGCATTGCCACAGCACTGGCGCAAGCCGGCGTGAAAGTGATGCTCTGTGACATCGAGAAGGCCACGCTGGACAAGGCGCTGGCAGGGCTGAAGGCGACCAATGCGGAGGTTGCCGGGGTCACGGCGGATGTGTCGCTGAAGGACAACCTGCAGCGTGCGGCCGACGAGACAATTGCGAAATTCGGCAAGGTGCACATCCTCGTCAACAATGCCGGGGTCGGCGGCGGGGGCGACTATGGCAGCTGGAACGATGCGTCCTGGAACTGGGTAGTGGGTGTCAACCTGATGGCGGTGATCTGGGGCATCGAGATATTCGGGCCACTCATCGAGGCCCATGGCGAGGGCGGGCATATCGTCTCGACGGCCTCGATTGCGGGGATGATCCCGGTGACCAATCCTGCCTATGACGTGACCAAATTCGGCGTTGTCGCCCTGTCGGAGCAGCTGCGGCCGACGCTGGCCGAACGCGGGATCGGCGTGTCAGTGTTGTGTCCCGGCATTATCCGGACCCGCATCCTTGAGACCTCGCTGAACCTGCCAGAGCGCTTTGCCGGAAAAATCGACCTGACAATTCCGGATACCCCGGGCAATGAGCGGCTGAAGGCCATAGCGGACGCAATCGCGACGGGCATCGACCCACTCTATGTCGGCGAGCTGGTGCGCGAGGCGATCGAAGGCGACTGGCCGCACATATTCACGGATACTCAGTTCGAACCGCTGATTGAGGCGCGGTTTGCGTCGATCAGGGAGGGCTTTGACCGTATCCGGGACCGCGTGCCGCGGCACTAGCTGGCCTCACTCCCGCAGCATATCGCGGGCGATGATCACGCGCATGATTTCATTCGTGCCCTCGAGGATCTGATGGACGCGCAGATCGCGCACGATCCGCTCGACTTCATAATCTGCCAGATAGCCATACCCGCCATGGATCTGGAGGGCGTCGTTGGCGACCCTGAACGCCGTATCCGTCACAAAGCGTTTCGCCATCGCGCACCAGCGGGTCGCATCAGGCGCCTTGCCATCAAGACGCCCTG
>DAIRTA010000398.1:0-1658 GCA_036804125.1 Hyphomonas sp. | reverse complement strand
CGCCGGCGCAGCGCCTCTTTACGGATCAGGCCGCGCTCAGAGCGTGACTTTGGCAGACGGTTCCAGTGAGACGGCGAGGCTGCGCAGGATGTCCCCGGTGATCTGCTCGATGCGGCCCTTCAACTCACTCACGCTGCCGGAGAGGGCGGACGGATCCACCCGGAACCTCGCGGTGACGGTCGCCAGTGACCGCGAGTGCACGAACTCGACGGTGACATCGAGGTCATCGAGGTCAATCCTTGTACGATCAAAGTTCCAGAATTCCTGATGCATGTTTGGTCTCCTCAGTGTTAGCCGGGCCATTCCCGGACCGCTATCTGACATGTTCTGGTTGATATTAATTCTCCCGAAACGCGCACGAAGCCGGATGCCCGGCCCGCTTCGTACCGCCAGGGGCGCCGGCACCTCTCCCCGGCGGGCAAGCCTGGCGCCTCCGGCTTTGCCGGCGGCATGCCCTGACACGTTCCGGCAAGCGGCGCCGACATCAGGGGCCCCGCCCTCATTGACTTGGCCCCGCTTAACCGGCGAAAGGACAAAGAGAGAATCCCTGTCCCCTGTCCCCTGCCCCCGGAGCCAAACACCTTGCTGCAACGAACCGCGCCCATCGCCGCCGCCTTCCTCGTCTCAGCCTGCCAGTTGGCCGGACCTCCGCCGCCCGCCCCCGAACCGCTGCGCATCGCCGCATGGAACATCGAACACCTCACGGGCGAGGCCGGCGCAGGCTGCTTTCCGCGCGATGAGGCGGGGCTTGACCTCGTCGCCGATTACATCGCCCGGGTAGACGCCGATATCTGGCTCCTCCAGGAGATCGACGGCGCGGCGGCGCTTGAGCGGGTCTTCGGCGACGGCTGGACCTTCCATGTCGAGGCGCGTGAACCGGCCGGAGACTACCCGCTCTGCCGGGGCCGCGATGACGGATCCCGCCTGCGCGCGCAGAACACGGCCATCGCCGTGCGAGGCGGCGTCGCGCACGAGCGGCTGGAGGACTTTACCGAACTTGACGTCAACGAAAACCGCCGCACCCGCTACGGGGTGGCGATCACCCTGCCGGGTCCGGCGCCGATGGACATCATGAACGTGCATCTCGCCTCCGGCTGCCATGCCGGCGACACCTCCGATGTCTGTCCGCTCCTGTTCAGCCAGACCCAGCGGCTTGAGACCTGGATCGATGCGCGCAGCGCGGCCGGGCGCGCGGTAATCGTCGGCGGGGACTTCAACCGCCGGCTCGAACTGAGCGGCGATACCGTCTGGGCCGATCTCAATGACGGCGAGCCGTCCGCGCTCCACATCGCCGGCGCCGGCACCGGCCCGGCCTGCGACCCGCGCTATACGCAGTTCATCGATTTTGTCCTGATGAATGATGCGGCGCGGGCCCGGAAGGTGGCCGGCTCGTTCGCGGAGACAACTTACAACACCGCTGAGCGGCCGTCCGACCACTGCCCGATCGCGGTGGATTTCGTTCGGTGAACGGCCGGGGCAACCCTTCAGGGCTCTGACAGAGACAGCCGCAAACCTGCTGGATCCGGAAGCTTCAGAGGCGCAGGCCGGATGAGCGCCGCCAGGAAAGACCGCTCGCGGCATCCGGCTCATGCCCGGCCTTCCCCTGTCGGGGTTTTTCGCGCGGGTGAGATCCTCGGGCGCTAATCCCGGCCGCTGCA
>DAIRTA010000397.1:0-1668 GCA_036804125.1 Hyphomonas sp. | reverse complement strand
GCGATTTCGGCCTCCAGCTCCGGCAGGCGCTGATTGATTTCCTTCTGGCGGTGCTCGTCCTTGAAGGAAAGCTTTGCAGGCGCAGCGTCACTCTTGCGGGCCTGCAATGCAGGCGCCTTGGCGGGGGCAGGCTTTTCAGGCGCCAGCGGCGCACGCCGGACAGAGCGGAGCTGCTCCTGCGCCTCGGTCCAGCCGCCGGCCGTGTGGATCCAGTCGCCCTCGCCGACAGGCACGAGGCAGCTTGTCACCGTGGCATCGAGAAAGGCGCGGTCATGGCTGACAAGGATCAGCGTGCCTTCATAGTTGAGCAGCATGTCCTCCAGCAGGTCGAGCGTCTGCATGTCGAGGTCGTTGGTCGGCTCGTCCATGACCAGGAGGTTCGACGGGCGCGCGAGGATCAGGGCAAGCGTAAGGCGGTTACGCTCGCCGCCGGAGAGCGCGCCGACCGGCTGGTGCAGCTGTTCGGGCTTGAACAGGAAATCCTTGGCATAGGCTGCTACATGCCTTTGGCGGCCCTGAACCATGATCGAGTCACCGCCCTGCGGGGCCAGCGCCTCCCACAGCGTGTCCTTCGGGCGGAGGGTGTCGCGGGTCTGGTCCTGATAGGCGGGGGTCAGCGTTTTCGAGTGGTAGAGCGTCCCGGCATCGGGCGTGATCTCGCCCAGCAGCAGGCGCACGAGTGTCGTCTTGCCGGCCCCGTTCGGGCCGATGACGCCGATCCGGTCGCCGCGCAGGATCCGCAGATCAAGATTGCGGGAAATCTGAAGCGGCCCGTCCGGCGTTTCGAAGCTTTTGGTGAGCCCTGTGCACTCGATCAGCTTCTTGCTCATGACGTCGCCGGCATCTGCCGAAAGGGTCGCCGTGCCCCGGCGGTCGTTGAGGGCAGAGCGCATCTGCGCCTGCTGGGCCCGCATCTCCCGCAGACGGCCAAGGCGCCCCTGATTGCGCTTGCGCCGGGCGCTGACCCCGCGGGCCAGCCAGCGGTTTTCGCCGCGCAGCTGGGTTTGCAGTTTCTGCAGCTCGTGTTCTTCTGCGGCCTCGATCTCATCAGCCCAACTGTCGAACGCGGTATAGCCCTCCGGGCTTTTGAGGACCTGGCCCTGTCGCAGCCAGAGCGTGTTGGTCGAGACGGCCTCGAGGAAGCGCCGGTCATGGCTGACCACCAGCACGACACCGCGGAACGCGCTTAGCCGCGTCTCGAGATATTCGATCATCGGCACGTCGAGATGGTTGGTCGGCTCATCCAGCAGGAGGATCGAAGGGGCCTGGGCGAAGGCCCGCGCAAGTGCCGCCCGGCGAAGCTGGCCGCCCGAAAGCGTTGCCGGATCCGCGCTGGGCTCGACGCCGAACTCCATCAGCTCGGCCTCGGCCATATAGGCGCCCTCCAGGCCTTCGGCGGCATAGTCGAGCACGGTCGTGAAGCCGCCGAGATCAGGCTCCTGTGGCACGGTCGCATAGGTCAGGCCCGGCTGGCGCCAGACCTCGCCGGTGTCCGGCTCGATCAGTTCGGAGATGATCTTCATCAGCGTCGACTTGCCGGCGCCGTTGCGACCGACAAGGGCCGCCCGCTCGCCCTTGGACAGGCTGAAGCTCACCCCTTCAAACAAGGGCTTGCCGCCAAAGCTGAGGCGGACATCGGTCAGGGTGATCAGGGGCGGCTGGGCCATG
>DAIRTA010000396.1:0-1676 GCA_036804125.1 Hyphomonas sp. | reverse complement strand
AGTCCTTCGTGGCTTCGGAGGCGCGGCGCGACAGGCGCACGAGCACATCCTGGGAGAAGGTGTCGAGCTGGTCGGCGAGATGGGTCACGTCACTCGTGAACTTGTTGTAGAAGATCACCGCCGGAATGGCCGCGACGAGGCCGAGGCCGGTGGCGAACAGCGCCTCAGCAATCGGGCCGGCCACAACACCCAGGCTCGTATCCTGCGCCTCGGCAATGTTGAGGAAGGCCATCATGATGCCCCAGACCGTTCCGAACAGCCCGATAAAGGGCGAGGCAGAACCGATACTGGCGAGGATCGAGAGGCCCTTGCCGGCACGTCCGACCTCGCGGTCCACCGCGGCGCGCATCGAGCGCTCGGCGCGCTGGACCAGAGCGGCGGCCTCAGACGGGGTCGCCGGGCCGCGGCTCGCCTCGCTCCATTCCCGCGCCGCCGACAGGAACACCCGGCCGGCAGGGTCCTTGGGTGACTGGCCGGGGCGGACCTCGAAATCGCCGGCGCGGCCGCTCCAGAAGGCTTCCTCGAACTGGCGCGCTGTCTTGCGCAGGCCGGAGATCGAGAAGGATTTCTCGCCGATCACGATCCAGGACCAGACTGACGCGCCGATCAGGATCAGAAGGACGATCTTCACTACCGGGTCGGCATCCATCAGGAGGCCCCAGAGGGAGACCTCCGAATGCGTGATGATCTGGCCGAGTGCTTCGTTTTCCATGCCCCGCATCAACTCCATGATTTACTGGCCCGGCGGCCCTGCCCGTTTTCCTTGCCCGAGGGATCTGGCAGAGATCTGGCGCAGCGGCGCCGGGTGGCTGAGGTTTCCTTCGATTCCAATTCCGGCAGAAACACGGCGCGAGCCGGGCTTTACGCAGCTTCGACCTATCTAGCGCCTGTACCGCTCAAGACATCATGGAAAGACGTTAATCTTTCGCATTCGCGACATAAGCTTCGAGATGGGCCGCGATCTCGCGGATCGGACGCCGCAACCGGCCATCCGGATGGATCATCACGGCGGTGACTTCGGCCCCGGCAAGCAGTTCGCCGGCCCGCAGGCAGGCCTGGGAGAAGCGGATGCGCGGCCCGTCCATGCCGAGATAGCGCGTGCGGATGTGCAGGAGGTCATCGATGCGCGCCGGCTTGCGATAGCTGATATTGATATTGGTCAGGGTAAACGCCGCCGGATCCTCGCGCTGGAGGAGGGACTGGTGCGAGATGCCGGCATCGCGCAGATGGTCGGAGCGCCCGCGCTCGAAGAAGCGCAGATAATTGGCATGGTAAACCATGCCGGTGAAATCGGTGTCCTCATAATAGACCCGCACGCTGATCCAGTGCTGGCGGTCGGCATCGAAATTCTGCAGGTCGAGGCGCGGGAAGGTCATCCCCGCGCCCTAGCAGTGCCGCGGCCCGTTTCCAACCACCTGCTGCCATTGCGGCGCGTCAGGACGGGTTGCGGGCAAGCATGAAGGCATGGCCGAGTGCATCGATAAGCGACAGCGCTTCGGCAAGGTCGGCAGCGGTGCGGGTGACGCTCGCTTCGCTCCACGCCCCGGTCATCAGGTCCACAATCTTGAAACGGTCCTCGCCGGCGAAATCAAAGACCAGCCGCTCGCCCTTCGCGACAGCGCGGAACTTGCTCTCATGGGCGAGCTCGATCACCCGCTCGATCACAGCGGGGTTGA
>DAIRTA010000395.1:0-1677 GCA_036804125.1 Hyphomonas sp. | reverse complement strand
GCCTCATAAGGCGGCCAGCCCTCATTGACGCGCGGATCATCGCTGGCGAGGTGTATCTGTAGCGGCACGGCCACCTTCGCCGCATCCCCAGCCGGCGGCCAGCCACCATAATAGGGCACGGAGGCTTTCAGCCAGGGCTGGCGCACGGCCATGATATTGGTCACCGCGCCGCCGAAACAGAAACCGGTGCAGGCGATGCGGCCATTGCTGGCCTCATGCTCGCGCAGGAAATCGGCGGCGGCCATGAAATCCTCGATCATCTCGTCCCGATCACGCTGGGCCTGTAGGGCACGGCCATCATCATCATTGCCGGGATAGCCGCCGAACGGATGCAGCGCATCCGGCGCAAAGGCGACATAGCCGGCCTGGGCCACCCGCCGCGTGACGTCCCGGATGTAGGGGTTGAGGCCGCGATTCTCGTGCACGATGACAACACCGGCCAGCCGGCCGCGCGCCCCGGCCGGACGGACGAGATAACCCGCCATCTCACCAGCCCCCTTGGGGGAGGCATAGGTGACCATTGCCTCCGAGAGAGCGGAATCGCCCTCGGCCGTCTGCTGGCGGCTGTAATCCGGCATCACGCAGGCGGCGAGCATTGGCACCGTGACCCCGGCGACAGCGAAGGCGCTGAGGCGGGAGAAGAAATCGCGCCGCGACAGGGCGCCATGGCAATAATCGTCATAGAGGCGGAAGACTTCTGGCGGGACGGTGATCTTTGCGGGCGTATCGGACATGGAACACCTCCGGATGGCTATGGCCGGAACTATAAGCCTTTGCGATCGGGCGGCCAGCCTTGCAGGGAGCGCGACATCAGGATGGCATCAACCGGGGAGGCGCGCCCGGTCGCATAATAGCGCGGGCGGCGGCCGTCTTCGGTGAAGCCGAGCCGGGCATAAAGCCCGCGGGCGGCGGCATTGTCCTCGGCGACATCAAGGGTGAGGCGCTGCACGCCGCGGGCCGGCAGCGTGCTGATCAGGCAGGTCAGCAGCGCCGAAGCGGCCCCCTTACCGCGCCGGGCGGGATCGGTGGCCACGGTCAGGAGGTCGGCCTCCTCGCCAGATGCCTGGAACAGCGCAATGGCGATGAGTTGCCCGTCCTCGAAGCGCCCGAGAGACACTGTGCCAGGCACCGCCAGATGGGAGGCCAGCGCCGCCTCGCTCCACGGATCAGGAAAGCAGGCAGCATGAAGCGCCGCCGCTGCGGGGGCATCAGCCTCTGAGAGCGCCCGCATGACCGGGCTCACGCTTTCGAGCCCGGAAGGGTCGCGTCCGGGGCACGCGCATAGACCGGCGCCGGGCGGTGGCGCGACGGATCGAACCGGGCGGCTTTCAGCGCTGCCGTGGCCGCCCGGGGCTCAAGCGGCCGGAGGTCGAGCTGTCCAGCGCGCGGCCCGAGGGCGGCCTCGCCATCCATGAAAACAGGACTTTTCGTTGCGGAAAGCCGAGCCGACAGCGACTCCAGGCCCCATTCGATAACTGGGTCCACCCCTTCCCCGCGCTCGAGTGGCTGAACCCACCAGCTCGGGTCCGGCGGGCGGCGCTGGGCCTGAAGGCAGGCCAGCACGGACCCGTGCACATCGTCGGGCACGCCCGCTTCGAGACTGGTTATACCGATGGCCGGCGCGCCGGTGACGAGGGCGAGGCCGCGGGCATAGGCGACCCCGATGCGCAGGCCGGT
>DAIRTA010000394.1:0-1683 GCA_036804125.1 Hyphomonas sp. | reverse complement strand
TTCGATGCGCGGGTGATCTCGGCGGCCTACCGGCTGGCGCCGGAGACGCGCTTTCCGGGCAATGTCGAGGACGCCTATGCGGCGCTGGCCTGGGCGGCGGCGAATGCCGACGCGCTCGGCATCGATACCGGCCGGATCGCGCTGGCCGGGGAGAGCGCCGGAGGCGGGCTGGCAGCCGCACTTGCCCTGCTGGTGCGCGACCGGGGGGAGTATGCCTTCTGCCATCAGCAGCTGATCTTCCCGATGCTGGATGACCGCACGGCGGCGCGCGAGGACATCCCGCCGGTGTTCGGCGAATTCATCTGGACGCGCGAATCCAACCGCTTCGGCTGGAGCGCGCTGCTCGGCGCCCCGCCGGGCGGGCCGGACATATCGCCCTATGCGGCGGCAGCGCGGGCGGAAAGCCTGAAGGGCCTGCCGCCCACCTTCATCGCCACCGGCGCGCTCGATCTGTTTACGGAGGAAAATCTCGACTATGCCCGCCGCCTGATGGCGGACGGCGTGCCGACCGAGCTGCATGTCTATCCCGGCGCGCCGCATGCCTTCATGGCGGTGGAGGCGGCGGATGTCACCCGCGCCTATGCGCGCGATGCGATGGCGGCGCTCGGCCGGGCGCTCGGCTAGCGCAGGCCATCCACGGCGCGCCGGCCGGTGGCCGGGAAGTCGGTGAAGATGCCGGTGGCGCCGGCCGCGAGCGCGGCGCGGATCTCGTCTTCGGGCGTGGCGGCCCAGGCGGGCCGGTCATCATCGCGGAAGGTCCAGGGATGGACCGCCAGCCCGAGCGCGCGGGCACGGATGGCATAGTCCGTGGGCGCACCGGTCTGCGGATCGAGCAGCAGCGATTTGTGCGGGCCGACGCCATCGGCATAGGCGGCGAGGGTTTCCAGCGCAACGGTCGGCGGGGCGCCGGGCTGCCAGCCCTGCGGGTGGACGAGCTGGACAAGCGGCGTGGCGATCCGTTCCCGGAGGGTGGTCAGGATGCCCGGCTCGAAACTCTGGATGAAGACCGGCGCATCGCGGCGGTCGAAACCGGCGGCGCGGATCGCCGCCTCGAGGGCGCCGGCCATGTCGAGGCCAAGGGCGGCGTGTTCGACGGGAAGTTTCGTCTCGGGATAGAGGCCGATCACGCGGCCGGTGGCGGCGCCTTCGGCGGCGGCGAGGGCGATGATCTCGTCAAAGGTGGGAACCTTATAGAGGCCGTCATGATCCTTCGGCCGGCCGGGGCGCGGCTGGCGGGCACGGAGGGATCTTATCTCTTCGAGCGTGAAATCCCACACCCACCAGTCGGTGATTTCGCCGCCGTCCGGAGACGGAAGGGTGCGCTGGCGGCCAGAAAATTCCGGCCGGTCTGCGATATCGGTCGAGGCTGACAGGAAGGGGTCGTGGCGGGCCACAAGATGGCCGTCGCGCGTCATCACGAGGTCAGGCTCGATATAGTCTGCTCCCTGACGGATGGCGAGACGGTAAGCCTCGAGAGTGTGCTCGGGCAACTCGCCGCTGGCGCCGCGATGGGCGATGACGAGCGGGGCCGGGCCGGCCGGGAGGGGCGGCGGCGGGCTGGCGCAGGAGGACAGGGCCAACAGGGCGAAGGCGATGAGGCGGCGCATGGCGGTCTCCGGTTGTGCTGGCCTGATCTAGTCACGGGGTGTGACGGTTTCACGAAGGCAAGGTGTCAGACCACCC
>DAIRTA010000393.1:0-1685 GCA_036804125.1 Hyphomonas sp. | reverse complement strand
CCTTGAACACCGCCGCACGCTTTTCGAGGATCGCGTTCACGCCCTCCATATGGTCCTCGGTCTCATGCATCAGCGCCTGCGACGCGGCTGACATTTCCATGATCGTTTCATAGGATGCGTTCGCGCCGTGTCGCATCAGCGTCTTGGCAAGCCGCAGCGCCTGGGGCGGCTGCTGCGCAATCCGCCCCGCCAGCGCGAGCGCCTCGTGCATCAGCGTGTCCGCCGGCGTCACGCGGCTTACTAGCCCCCAATCAAGCGCCGTCTGCGCATTAATCACATCGCCGGTGAACAGCAGCTCCGCCGCGCGCGAGCCGCCGATCAGACGCGGCAGCAGCCAGGCCCCGCCATCGCCGGGAATCAGGCCGAGCTTCAGGAACGTGACCCCCATCTTCGCCGACTCGGACGCAATGCGGATATCCGCCATGCAGGCGACGTCACACCCAAGCCCGATCGCCGGGCCGTTGATAGCCGAGATCATCGGCACTTCCAGATTATACAGTGAACGGACGATCATGTGGATGTTGCGCCGGTATCCCTCACGGATATCCGCCGGGCTGCCGCCAAACGCGCCGGTCTTGTCGCGCATGGCCTTGACATCGCCGCCGGCGGAGAAAGCCCGGCCCGCCCCGGTCAGCACCGCGCAGCGGATCTGCGGGTCGGCCGTGATTTCCGCGCAGACAGCCGCAACAGCCGGCCCGTCGCCCTCCTGGCCCAGCGCATTCAGCATGTCGGGGCGGTTCAGCGTCATGACGGCAACGGGGCCGCGCTTTTCGAGCAGGAGGATGGACATCAGGTAACTTCCTTTGACTGTGTACGAATGATCAGGAGACGGGCTCGGCCCTGAAACGGGTTCCCGGCCTTGGTGGATCGGCCGGCGGACCGGCAAAGCACTGCGCCTTGGACATCCAGTCCGCCGCGACTGGCCCCGTAACCTTCAGGCCGGTATCTGCAACATTGCGGACCTGCGTGACGACCTGGCAGAAGTCTTCCGCCAGCCCTTCGATCCGTTCCGCTTCGCTCGGCGCGCCATAGGTCCACACTGCCTCGGAGGGCGCGGTCAGGACCAGATACGGCATCTCGCCGGGCGGTGTCTGCCGCCGCGTCGCATAGGTCCAGGCAAAAGTGTTCACGCCCAGCGTCACGATATTGCCGATCCGGTCCTCATTGTTCCGCACAAGGCCAAGATGGTCATACACTTCCTGCCCATGCGCCCAGGTCTCCATCAGCCTTGCGGTAATGGAGGAACGCGCGCCCATGTCCGGCCCCGCCCATTTGAGCCGCGCTTTCGGATCGGCCGCGGCAAACCGGTCAGCCGTCGCCTCGAACTGGCGCTCCCAGGCGTCAATCAGAGCCCTGTCCTCCAGTCCGGCCAGCTGCGCGCTTTCAAATGCCCGCATTGAGGTTCCCGACGCGGCCATAGATTTCAGCAGGCGGACGAGTTCCGCCTCGTCTTCCAGCTGCAGATACGCCATCCGGTTCCAGAAATGCAGATGCTGCAGCACATCATGAATGCCCCAGCCTTTGAACTGCGTCGGCTCACTGAAGCGTGCAGCCGGAACAGACACAACACAGCCATGCAGCGCCCGGCTTTCTGCTCTGAAATTCTCTGCCTGCTGCACGCGCCGGCATCCTCCCATCGAAGCCTGTTTTGACCGGGCTTGCCGCATTTCCGGCGGGCCTGCAAG
>DAIRTA010000392.1:0-1686 GCA_036804125.1 Hyphomonas sp. | reverse complement strand
GCAGGCCGCCGGCGGACTGAAACATTCCGCTTGGCGGGCCCGGCGTTACGCGGTAGAACAGATTTGTGGGGTGGCACGCGCAAGACAGAGCGCATACGGGGCCATACATCGGGACCGAAGAGGGTCCTGAGCAACGCTAAACACCTGATTCAGGCTGGATGGCTCAAAGCTAAGAGGCCCGCTGGGGCATTTTGATACGGGATTTTTTGCATGAAACGCTCACGTGGGCGCAACCGGCGCTCAGGCAGCAATAACCAGAATGCCTTCAGTAATCCGAACCGGCATTTTGAAAGCGTCGGCCCGGATGTGAAAATCCGCGGTTCTGCCCAGCAGGTGCTGGAAAAATACCTTCAGTATGGGCGCGATGCCCTGACGAGCGGAGACCGCATCCTCTCGGAAGCCTACTTCCAGTATGCCGAACACTATCAGCGTATCGTGGCCAAGCAGCAGGAAGTCCGCACACAGCAGCAGACCCCGTATCGCGGCGGACGGGATGACCGGGACCCGCGCGGACCGGGTGATCGCGACGGGCGCGGGGGCGGCGATGATGGCCCCTCCAATGACGGGCGTGAGGACGCCGCTGAGACCGCCGAGGCAGAAGTCGAGCCGGCTTCGCGTGAACGGAGCGCCGCCGCCTCTGACTCCCTGCGGGTGATTGATGAAACAGAGGGCGAGGCGGGCGCGCGCGAGGAGGCGACAGAGCGCCCCGCAGCCGAGCGTGGCCGCGCCCGCCGCAGGCCGTATCGCAGCCGGGATGACAAGGATCCGGCAGAGAACGGGGCGGCTGCTCCGGAGACCGAAGGCGTGATGAAAACCCTGTCGCGCGGCCGCCGCCGGGCGGCCAGTGAAGAAGGCGCCCCGGCCGAGACGGCTGACTAAGGATAGCGGCTCTCTTGCGACTGCAAGAAATCAGGCGCCCCGCCCACTGGCGGGGCGTTCGCATTTCTGACTTGTGAAGGCTCAGAAGCATTCCCACATGCGATCCAAGTGAAGGCTGGCTGCCGCTGAGCGGGGCCGGCCCGTGCCGGTGATCTCTGCCTCCTGAGGGGAATGAACGATGAATATTGATCTCTACACAGAACGCGCCCGGACAGTTGTCCAGACGGCCCAGACGCTCGCTCTCGCCAGCGGCCATCAGGTGCTTACGCCCCTGCACATCCTGAAGGCGCTGCTTGAAGACCGCGACCAGCTCGCGGCGAACCTGATCCGTGCCAGCGGCGGCCGGCCGGAGTTGGCCCTGCAGGGCGCTGATACGGCGCTTGGCAAGTTGCCGAAAGTATCCGGCGCCGGGGCGGGCGGGCTGCGGCTCGAACAGCCGGGCGCGAAACTCTTCCAGGAGGCAGAAACCGTCGCAAAGAAGGCGGGCGACGCCTTCGTCACGGCTGAACGGCTGCTGCTCTCCCTCGCGGGCTTGTCCGGTGATCCGGCGGCGGAGGCGCTGAAGGCGGCAGGGGTGACAATGCAGGGGCTGGAGAGTGCGATCGCCCAGCTTCGTCAGGGCCGCACGGCTGACAGCCAGAGCGCAGAGGAAGGCTATGAGGCGCTGAAGAAATATGCTCGTGACCTGACCAAGGACGCCCGCGAAGGCAAGCTCGATCCGGTGATCGGCCGCGATGAGGAAATCCGCCGCGCCATGCAGGTGCTCTCGCGCCGCTCGAAGAACAATCCGGTGCTGATCGGCGAGCC
>DAIRTA010000391.1:0-1687 GCA_036804125.1 Hyphomonas sp. | reverse complement strand
TATATGGGCGGGGTTGAGGTTATCAACTAAGCGGAGCCCCCTCCGCCCTTCGGGCACCTCCCCCGCTTCGCAGGGGAGGAAGCTATTGCGCCACGACCCGGTATAGTGCCAGATTTCAGGCGGGCACTGTTATCCTCCCCCGCTTGCGGGGGAGGTGGCCCGAAGGGTCGGAGGGGGGACATGCGTGAGGCTGAAAAGCCAACACTGAAGAAGGCCCGCGCGCTTCGCAAAGACATGCCGAAGTCCGAAGTCATCCTTTGGAGCCAGCTGCGCCGCGAACAACTGGGCGGCTACAAGTTCCGCCGTCAGGTGCCGGTCGGGCCTTACATTGCGGACTTTGCCTGCGTCGAGTTGAGGCTGGCCGTCGAGGTTGATGGCGCTACGCACGGAACGCCCGAAGAGCTTGCGCATGATCGCCGGCGGACCTCTTATCTTGAAAGCGAAGGCTGGTATGTCTGGCGAGTATGGAACACTGAAGTCTACGAGAACCTTGACGGCGTGCTGGAGGGGTTGCTGACCGTGATACGAAATCTGGAAGGCACAAAATGAATCGAAGTTTCCCCCTCCACCCCTTCGGGGCACCTCCCCCGCAAGCGGGGGAGGATAACAGCGCTGCCACCTCCTCTCACGCCTGCGGGCGAGGTGTCTGCAAAGCAGACGGAGTGGGGCAAGCATGCGCATCCTCCTGACCAATGATGACGGCATTCATGCCCCCGGCCTCGCCATCCTCGAGTCCATTGCCCGCGAGCTTTCCGATGACATCTGGATCGCCGCGCCGGAGGAGGAGCAGTCGGGCAAGGGCCGCGCCATTTCGCTGACCCAGCCCGTGCGGGTCCGCAAGGTCGGCGCCCAGAGCTGGGCCGTCGGCGGCACGCCCTCAGACGCGGTGCTGCTGGCGGCGAAGGACTTGATGCCCGAACCCCCGGACCTCGTCCTCTCCGGCGTCAACCGGGGCCAGAACATTGCCGAGGATACGAGCTTCTCCGGCACGGTCGCCGCCGCCATGTTCGGCATGCAGCTCGGCATCCCCTCCATCGCGCTCAGCCAGGCGCAGAATTTCCGCGAGCGCGGCTCGCTTCCCTGGGACACGGCCAGGGCCTGGGGCGCGAAAACGCTCCGCCCGCTGCTCGAGATGCGCTGGCCGGGCGATGTCGTGATGAATGTGAACTTCCCGGATGTGGAGCCCGGCGATGTCCGCGGCGTGCAGATCACTCGGCAGGGCTTCCGCGACGAGGCGATCCTGCACACCGACCGGCGCGAGGACCTGCGCGGCAATGACTACTATTGGGTCGGCTACCGCTCGAAGATGTCCAAGCCCGCTGAAGGCACGGACCTGCGCGCCATCTATGACGGCTACGTCTCCGTCTCGCCGCTGCATGTGGACCTGACGCATGAGGCCTTCCTGACAAAGCTGCGCGCAGCATGGCCGGGCTGACCGCCGATCCGTTCAAGGCAGCCCGCCTGGTGTTGCACCTGCGCCAGCAGGGCGTGACAGATCCCGATGTGCTCGCCGCCATGGAAACGTTGGACCGGGCGGATTTCGTCGATGATCCGGCGCTGGCGCCGCTCGCCTTCGAAGATGCCGTGATGCCAATCCCTTGCGGCCAGGTGATCCTGTGGCCATCGCTGACAGCCCATCTCGTCCAGGCGCTGGCGCTGGCGCGCCGCCCGGATGCGCGGGTGCTGC
>DAIRTA010000390.1:0-1700 GCA_036804125.1 Hyphomonas sp. | reverse complement strand
GCAACTGACTTTTAATCAGTAGGTCGCAGGTTCGAATCCTGCTGGGCACACCAAACTCCCATGAGAATTTAGCTAGGCTTTACCCTTTAGGGCGGCGAGCAACTCCTGTGCGAAGGATGTGAGGGTGTCATCGCGTGCGCCCATGATGAGGATACGGTCGCCGGGCAGGGCCTGCTCCAGAAGGCGCACGCCGCAGGCCGCCCGATCTCCCAGCGCTTCGGCATTGCGGCCCAACGCGCGGATGTCGGCGGCAAGGTCGGCGCTGCCGACCGAGCGGTCCACCGTGCCGCCGAAATAGGCCGGCTCCGGCATCAGGAGGATATCCTCCGTATCCATATTTTCCGCAAAGCCTTCGGCAAACTCGCGGCGCATCTTCCTGAGCGGCCCGAAGCCGTGCGGCTGGAACATCACCAGCACGCGGCCCGGAAACTGTTTCACCGTGCGCAGCGTCGCGGCGATTTTGTCCGGATTATGCCCGAAATCGTCGATGACGGTGACGCCGTTTGCCGTGCCGACGATATCGAAGCGCCGGGCAATGCCGGCAAATTCGCCGAGCGCCGCTGCGGCCGCTTCCAGCGTGACGCCGCAGGCCATTGCGGCGGCGATGGCGGCCAAGGCATTTGAGACGTTGTGACGGCCCGGCGTGGCGAGGCGGATCGCGGCAGAGGCGCCTGTCTTCCTGTCGTGTGCGGAGCAACTGATATGCGTCGGCGCAGGCGTGATGTCGCCGGCCACAAGCTGCGCGTCTGGATTATCGAGGCTGTAGGTGATCGCGGCCGGAAAGTCGCCGGCCATCCGCGCGGTCTCCTCATTGTCGAGGTTCAGCACGACCGTCTCGGCGCGGGCGGCAAAGCCGCCAAAGAGCGCGCGCAGCTCGTCCATGGATTTGTGATCGAGCGAAATGTTCGAGACGACGGCGATACGCGGATTGTATCCGGCAATCGAGCCGTCGCTCTCGTCCACTTCGGAGACGAAGATGCCGCTGGAACCCACAAGGGAGCTGGCAAACAGCGCATCCGGCGACTGGAAATTCTTCAAGACCGCGCCGTTCATTACGGTCGGGCTCTTGCCCGCGCTGTGAAGTATCCAGGCGATCATGCCGGTTGTGGTGGATTTGCCGCTCGTGCCTGCCACGCCGATGGCGGTGGGCGAGGCATTGAAGAGGGCCGAGAGCATCTCTGCCCGGCTCATCCGGCGCGCACCGACGCGTAGCGCGGCGGCGATATCCGGCACGGTGTCTTCCACGGCGGCAGAGGCGACGACGACCTGCTCGGGGCTGGTCACGCCGCTGCCGTCCTGCGGATAGAGTTTGATTCCCCGGCTGCGCAGGTAATCAAACTTGGCGGGCGTGCGACCCTGGTCGAGCGACCGGTCGGAGCCCTCGATGGTGTGGCCCTGATCCAGCAGGATCAACGCCAGCGGCAACATGCCGGAGCCGCCAATGCCGCAGAAGAAATAGCGCTTGGGATGTGTCATGAAACGCACTCTAATTGGGATTCTGTCTGCCCTAATGCATGCCCGGGAGTGAAAGATGACACAACGCAGAACACGCATCGGCATCGTCGCCCCCGGGCGGGCTCTGGACCAGTCCATCGCCGACCGCGTGACCGCCGTAGCCGGCGGCGGCGCCGAGCTCATCTTCCATCCCCAATGCTTCCTCAGCCACGGGCATTTTGCCGGGCCGGATGAGGTGCGGGCCG
>DAIRTA010000389.1:0-1706 GCA_036804125.1 Hyphomonas sp. | reverse complement strand
CTTTCTTCTCCTCAAGCGCCATCGTCGCCTTGCAATTCTGAAGGCCGTCGCGTGGACCGACCTCGCTTATGAGCACTTGCGGTTGCATACAGCTCTCCTTGTCAACGCGGCAGGCGGATATGCCGATTGGACATTTCTGCAAAAGATATATCTAATGATCGGGAGCACACAACAGGAGGGCGAAGCCATGATATCCGAGGCGCGGCTCCTCGCCGGTCTGAAGGTCGTGGAATTCACCCACATGGTGATGGGGCCGGCGGCGGGGCTGATCCTGGCCGATCTCGGCGCGGATGTCGTCAAGGTTGAGCCGATTGGTGGGGACAAGACCCGAACGCTGAAAGGATCCGGGGCCGGCTACTTCCCGATGTATAACCGGAACAAGCGCAGCCTCTGTGTAGACCTTAAATCGGTCGAGGGCCGTGAGATTGCCCTGAAGCTGATCGCGCAGGCGGATGTCTTCATCGAGAATTTCCGGCCCGGAGCGCTCGACAGGCTGGGTTTCAGCTATGACCAGCTCAAAACGCTCAATCCCCGGCTGGTCTATTGCTCCGAAAAGGGTTTCCTTGACGGCCCCTATGGCAATCGTACCGCGCTGGACGAAGTGGCGCAGATGATGGGCGGGCTGGCCTACATGACTGGTCCGCCGGGGCGGCCGCTGCGTGCAGGCGCCTCAGTCATCGACGTGACCGGCGGAATGTTCGGCGCGATTGCCGTTCTTGCCGCCTTGCGCGAGCGGGAAGCGACAGGGCGCGGCTGCCAGGTCAGTGCCTCCCTCTTCGAGACGACCGTCTTCCTCGTTGGTCAGCACATGGCCCAGTACGCTGTCACCGGCCAGCCGGCGGCGCCCATGCCGGCGCGCATCTCGGCCTGGGCGGTCTATGACGTTTTTGAAGCAAAGGGCGGTGAGCGCGTATTCGTGGGCATCGTCTCGGATACACAGTGGCAGGCCTTCTGCCGCGTCTTCGGCCTCAGCGACTGGGCCAGCGCGCCGGAGCTTCAGGCCAATAATGACCGCGTGGCACGGCGGGAAACGATCCTGCCGCGCCTGCGGGAGCTGTTTGCTGGCTACACACGCGACGCCCTGATGAAAACGCTCGAAGATATCGGCCTGCCCTTTGCGCCGATCATGCGGCCGGAAGATCTCTTCGAGGATCCGCATCTCAAGGCAGGCGGCGGCCTACTCGACATGGCCCTTCCTGATGGCACGGCCGTCGCCCTTCCCGCTCTGCCGCTCAGCATCAACGGGACGCGTCCGGGGTTGGCAAGGAACCCTCCCCTAGCGGGAGCGCATACGGACGAAATCCTCAGCGATCTGGGATATGGCAAGGATGTCATCAGCAAGCTGAAATCCACCGGGCGTGTTCAGACCGCCGAGCTTTCCGAACCGGCCAGCGCGGCTGAATGATCAGCCATACAGCCAGGGCCTTGCGGCCGTATCCCGGCGAAGGAAGGCCGCAATCGCATCGTCCTGCTTAAGCGTCAGGCCTATCGGATCGAGGCCCTCGACCAGAAGGCGCTTGGCAAAACCGTCAATGTCGAACCGGCGGGTCCAGACCGTATCAGCGGTCCAGTTTACGGTTTGCCGCGGCAGGTCGATGACAATCTGTTTGCCGCCGGCCTGGCCCATGAGCATGGCCACATCGTCCTCGGCGAGCGTCACCGGTAACACCCCGTTGCGCAGGCAGTTGCCATGGAAGATGGCGCCG
>DAIRTA010000388.1:0-1709 GCA_036804125.1 Hyphomonas sp. | reverse complement strand
ACCTGCTCGAACAGCAGGCCAGCGGCCCGCAGAAGAAGCTCGCCCGCACGATCGCCGAAAGCGGCCAGCATCTCGACCGCCTGCTGACCGACCTGCTCGACCTCTCCCGCCTTGATGCCGGCAGGCTCTCGGTCGTGCCCGCCGCTTTCGACCTGCGCGATTTCATCGTCGAGACCCGCGATCTCTGGCAGCCGCGCTTCCAGGAAAAGAATGTCGCGCTGCGCTTCGCCATCCGGCGCGGCGACGAGACCCGCATCGAGAGCGATGCCGGGCGCCTGCGCCAGATCCTTTTCAACCTGGTCAGCAATGCCTTCAAGTTCACCGAGCGCGGCCAGGTCAGCGTGCAGGTCGCCACCGAGCCGAAGGAAGACGGCCTCGGCCTGATCCTGCGTGTCTCCGACACCGGGCGCGGTATTCCGGATGCGGACAAGGCCCGCCTGTTCCGTTCCTTCGAGCAGTCCGGCGATGCGATCGCCGCCGCCAGCGGCACCGGTCTTGGCCTCGCGATTGCCCGTGGGCTGACGAAACGCCTCGGCGGCGAGATCACCCTGGCCGACAATCCCGGCGGCGGCGCGATGTTCACCGTGCGCATCCCGGTCCGCCGCGCCGGGCCGCGCCTGGCGGTCCAGAATGATGCCGTGCCCCGGCCCGGCCGGTTCGAGCTTGGCGCCATCCTTCTCGCCGAGGATCACGAGACGAGCGCCTTCGTCATCTGCGAAGCCCTCAGCGCGGCCGGCTGGGTGGTCGAGACCGTGCGCGACGCCGAGAGCGCCATTGCCCGCGCCGGCCGCCGCCGCTTCCAGCTCATCCTCACCGACATCCACATGCCCGGCGGCGGCGAGAGCGTGCTGAGCGAAATCCGCTCCACCCTCGGGCCGAACCGCACCGTCCCGGTCATCGCCATCACCGCCGATACCAGCCCCGAGCGGCGCGCCGCCTGCCTCGAGCTCGGCTTTTCCGGCCTGATCGAAAAGCCGGTGCGCCCGCGCGCGCTGGTTGCCGCGGTTGCCGATGTCCTGCTGGCGGCCGGCCAGGAACGCCGCGCCGCAAGCGCCTAGCGGCCGAGGTCGATGCGGGTCAGCGTGAACGTCCCGTGCGAGCCGCCGCAATCACAGTGGCCGCAGCTGAAGGTCCAGGTCCCGGTGATCTCGCTTTCCTGCGCGTTCAGGCTGCCGGTCAGGCAGAAGGGCTTGTCGCGGAAGAAGGCCGTGCCGAACACGATCTCGAAGCGCACGGTCTGGCCCTCGCGCGGCCCGTCAACGGCGAAGGCGCGCTGGGCGTCGCTGGCATTATAGGGAAAACCGAGGGCGCAGCCTTCACCGGCAAGGGCTGTCCGGCCAAGGCGCAGGCGGATGCGCAGGTCGATATCGGCCCGCCGGGCCGAGCCGCTCAGCCCGCGCATCCGGCCCTGCCATTCATGGTCGGGCGCGGGCCGGGGCGCCGGCATAAGAAGGGGCTTGAGCGCCAGCGGCGCGTCCAGCCTTTTCCGGTCTTCAGGGGTCGGGGGCGAGTCGAAAGGCATCGGGGTCCGTCGCGGCTATGGCCGACAGGATGCCCCGCCGGCCCGGCGCCCGCCCCGCCCGCCATGGCCGTTAACCTTGCCGCCAATCGCGGCGGAAATCGGGCGCGTGGACCCTTAAATTTTTGGGAGGGGCGGCCCTGTGGTGGTTCGGGGGAGACTTGAACTCCCGACCTCGCGATTATGAGTC
>DAIRTA010000387.1:0-1722 GCA_036804125.1 Hyphomonas sp. | reverse complement strand
GCTCTACCCCTGAGCTACCCGGGCGGGCCAGTCGGGGAAGCCGCGTATCTAACGACGCGCCTGCCGATTGTCCATTGCGTTTGTCCGCGGCTTTTCAGGCGCTCTCATCCGGATCCGGCAGCGCCGCGGCGGGGTTATCCTCAGCCGTATCCTGCGCGGTATCGGAAATCGCATAGCTGCCTGTAAGCCAGAGGCCGAGATCGGCATTGGCGCAGCGTTTCGAACAGAAGGGCCGGTAGGCTGCGACGGCCTCACGCCGCCGGCAGCGGGCGCAGCGCAGCGGCTTCTTCGCTGTGGCCGGTTGGTTCATCAGGTCCTCGAAACCTCAGCTGTATCGATGTCCGCTCCGTCAATCACGCAGCGCGCTCCATATTTTGCCGCAAGGGCCTGGCCGGCTTCAAGACCGCTGGCCACCATCCACTGCATGGCGGCCCGCGGCAGGCGCAGGACGAGCCGGGCCAGACGGTCCTCGCAGGCCGCCTTTTCGAGGGCTGTCAGCCCCTGAACGGCAAGGGTTTCGGCAGTCGGCTGCCCATGCCGGTCGTGCATCCGTTCTGAAAGCGGGGTCACGGTCCAAGGCGCTGAAATCTGCATAAGACCGAAGGGAGAGGGTGCGAGCGCCCGGACCGGTTCCCGCGAAATACTGGCCCATGCGGAGACAAACGCCTCGCGGACTTTTTCGCCTGCCGCCCGGTTCAGCGGGCCGACGCAGTCGAGCACCAAGAGTCCGCCGAGACCTGCAAGATGCGCCTTCCGGGCCAGGGCGGCGGCCGCTTCGGTATTGATAGACAGCGCCCGGGAGGCGGCACTGCCCCGGCCTGCGCGCCCCGCGGTGTCGATATCGGCAGCGGTGAGCGCGCGGGCGCGTTCGCAGGTCAGCTTTCCGCCGCCGTCGAGCGTGTAGGTATCGCTGAGGGCTGTCTCGATGGCCGCCGCAATCGCTGCGTCCCAGGCGGGCGTGTCTTCGATCACCGCAGATGCGCCTCCGGCCAGTCCGGACTGCCACCGCGCTGTGCCCGCCAGCGGAACGGCGCCATCGGCAATGACGGCGCGGGCCAGCTTGTCCCCGCGCGCCTCGGCAGCAATGTCGACCGCCAGCTTTTCGCCTTCGTGAAGGCGGGTGTCCTTGCGGTTGCGCAGGAATGCCCCGTCTGGCTTGCCATCCAGGTCGAGGAAGACCCCGCCAAGGCTGGCGCTGATGCTCTTGACGCGGGCGTCAAGACGTTCACCCAGGCAGGCGCGCTTGGCATCGCTCGCGGGGCGCTCAAGATGCAGGGAAACGGGCCTGTCCCGTTCGTCTAGAGCCAGCCACCAGGTCTCTCCGATCGCGGCGGCCCGGAGGATCCGGCATACGGCCATTATTCACCGGGTCTGTCGGATCAGGGCAGCGGTAACTGGATCGAGCGCAGTTGCGTCCGGCTTGTCCAGCGCGGCGCGAATCCGCCCTGCCATGGTTTTTCCGCGCTCGACGCCCCACTGGTCAAATGGGTTGAGCTGCCACAGCCTGCCGGCAAAATAGGTGCGGTGCTCATACAGGGCGACGAGTGCGCCAAACGCTTCAGGGCCAAAACTCCGGTGGCTCAGAAAGATCGAAGGCCGCCCACCCGCATGCACTTTCTGCGCCGCTGTCGCGCGATCGAGACCGGGCTCCTCTTCCAGCACGTCCTTGAGGCTGCGCCCATTGGCGAGAACCTCGGCCTGCGCAAGGGCGTGCGCCGTGAG
>DAIRTA010000386.1:0-1722 GCA_036804125.1 Hyphomonas sp. | reverse complement strand
CAACAGAGCCAACCACGACCCATCTGCCGACGAAAAGCACCGATTGTCCTTTGATCGCGTTGGTCCGTGCCATGGGCGCTGATCTGACAGCTACAGCGCAAGGGCGAGAACGCTCTGCAGGACCCCTTCTCCAAGGAAGAAGAGAGCCGGTGGCAACGCCACAAGTCCCAGCCATGTGGCCCAGAACAGGACGAAGCGACCCGGCAGCGCCAATGCCGTTCCCATGTCGATCGCTCCCGTCGGGTCCGGGTTGGCGAGGCGCGCCGCGGCTGGTGCCTCAAGGACACGGTGGGTGAGCCAGCCGGCGACGGCAGGTGCCACGAAGGCCACGAAATGACCATAGGTCCAGGCTACCGTGGACAGCACCATGAGCCCCAGCCACAGCCCCGTGCCCCACACATCCGAAAGGCTGTTGGCAAGGAAGCCCCTGCCGTCGATGTCGCCGGCGAAAGCCCTGTCGGTGAGGGCAAGCCCTGCGCCGATCACCTTCACGGTGACCAGCATCAGAACCACCGCCATGACAAGGTCCAGAAGCCCCAGGGTCAGCGCCAGCCGCAGGGACCTCCCGGATGACACCAGCCTTCGCCCCAGCCAATGGCTCGCCCCCAGGGACAGGTAGTCGGTCATCGCATTGGCGAACGGCAGGGCGAGCCACATGACTGCCACCATCCCGGCACTTCTGGCCCCTGTTTCCGCAAGCTCCTGCGCGATGAACAGACCGCTGCAGACGAGGATCGCCCCGATGGCCACCCCGGCCCCTGCTCCGGCGAGTTGCCCGGACGCACGGCACGGCGCGGCGCGGGCCATGAGGCTTGAGGCAAGACCCGCCCCGCCTCCGATCGTCGCGCCGATCACCGACGCCTCGAGTATCGTCAGATCGCTGCCCGTCGCCATGATCCCGGCGCTTGTGCCCGACATGAGCCCGCCGCCAAGGCCGGCCAGCATAGCGGCGGGCGGCGGCAGGTTGGCGACGGCCCAGAAGCAGAGCACGGCAAAGAAGACGGCCACGGCGACGGGTTCCCGGGTGAACAGGGCGACCCCGGTGCAAGCGACGGCGGCCAACAGCGCGGCAAGACCGAGGCGCAGGCCGGTGGTCTGCCAGGACACCCCGGGCGCGCCGACTTCGCGCAACAGCAGGATGCAGATTGCCCCCGCGGCAATCAGAAAGGCGATCACACCAAGCGCCGCGACCCAGGCAAGGCTCCCGGTCGCCCAGTGCGGCGCGTCGAAGGGCGTGACATCGCCGATCGCCTGCTGGCCATGCGCGAGGGCTAGGAGACCCGCGAACACGACATAGACAAAGGCGAAGGTGAAGGAGATCGCCAGACTGCGCAGGCTGAAGGGCTTGCCCGTCCAATGGCCCAGCGTTTTCAGCCCTTCTCCCAGACGCCTGAAATAGACATCCGAGACCGCCTCGTCGAGCTGCCGCGCGAGCTGCGCGTTGAAGATCCTGACGAGGGCGGCCACGGTGTCCGGCGTCGGGCCGTGAGCCGTCAGCCTGTCTTCCAGCGCGGCCAGCCGGCCCTCGAGCGGAGAGACATATCCCTCGTCCTTCCAGCGCAGTCCGGACGGCACATCATCCACGGCAAGGTCCAGCGCGGCGGCGAGTTTCCGCGCCGTGGCCGACGTGATGCTGGCCAGCCGGCCATTCTCGAGCGCCGAGACGTAGGACTTGCGATCCGGATTGCCGAAGGCGGCTGCCGCAAGTGCCTCCTGGCTCAG
>DAIRTA010000385.1:0-1724 GCA_036804125.1 Hyphomonas sp. | reverse complement strand
GGGGTCCTGACGGATGGGAGCAGGGCTCACCGGACACGCGGACAGGGTTGGTGTTGGACATGGGAGGGTCTTCAGCATCCCCGTGGCCTTGGGGGTGTGCCTGTCCCATCCGCTGTAAAGGCGCCGCCTTGTAAGTTTCCCTCCTTCCCGGAGGCGCCCGGACCTGTCCGGACGCTTACAGGCACCGGACAAGGCTGAGTATAGCCCGGCGCGACAGGGGTCGGATTGAATTCCTGAAAATTGCTCTAAGGCATTGATTTCATGAGGGCCGGACGGGGCTGGTACCGGGGATAAGCCGTCTCAGGCCACGATGCCGCTGGAAAAAAGAGCCTCGATATCATCCGGGCTGCGGCCGAGGGCTTTCAGCACTTCGCGCGTATGTTCGCCGGCTGAGGGCGAAGGGCCTTTCGGCCCGTCATCAACGCCGGGAAACCGCACGGGCGAGGCCGGGGCCGGATAGGTGGATCCATCCTTCTTCGCGCTCGGCGTTTCGACAATGGCGCCGGCGGCGCGGGCCTGCGGGTCAGCGGCCACTTCGGCAAGGGTTTGCACCGGCGCCCAGGCGATCGATTCGGCATCAAGCCGTGCGGCAAGCTCGGCCCGGTCGAACTGGCCGAAGCCCGTATCGAGAATGTCGACAACCTCCGGCATGTGAGCGCGGCGCCCTTTGGCATTGTCATAGCGCGGATCATCGGCGAGTTCAGGACGGTTGATGACGCGGCAGAGCGGCGCCCAGTCTGTATTGCCCTGGCGCGAGACGATGCAGATCCAGTGGCCGTCGCCCGTCCGGAAGAAGTTCGTGATCGGAACAGTCTGTTCATGCCGGGCCTTCGTCGAGGCCACCCGGCCGAAAAAGAGCTGGATCGCGAAATCCGAGCCAAGGGCATAAAGGGCTGTGCGGAAAAGGGAGGACTCGACCAGCCGCCCCTTGCCTGTGCGCTGGGCCTCGACGAGCGCAGCACAGATACCCGCAGCTGCCGCGATGGAGGTTGTATGATCGCCAAAGGCCGTGCGCAGGGGGAAGGGCTCGCCGCCTTTCGGGATAGTCAGGCTGGCAACGCCGGTGCGGCTCCAGAAGCTGGCGATGTCGAAGCCGGGCCGGTCAGCATCAGGCCCTTCGAGGCCATAGCCCGTGAGCGAACAATAGACGAGGCGAGGATTGAGCACCTGCAGGCTTTCATGGTCGAGGCCCGAGCGCGCCAGCCCGCCGGGGCGCACATTCGTCAGGAACACATCAGCGCCGCTGACCATGTCGCGGATAAGGGCCTGCCCTTCAGGCTTGCTGGTATCGATGACGATCGATTTCTTGCCGCGATTGTCGAAATCAAAGACAGGATTGTCCTCGATATCGGTGCCAATCGTGCGGAAGAATTGGCGGATGGGATCGCCGCCGGGCGGTTCGATCTTGATCACATCGGCGCCCCAGTCGCTGAGGATACCGCCGGCGCCGGGGGCCGCCATATAGGTCGCGTATTCGACGACGCGAATGCCTTCGAGCATGAGGGCCTCCTCGGATGTGTTGGGCGCTTGCCCCTATCTGCAGCCCTGTTTAAGTCCGGCTGCAACGCGCTGCCAAGCTTTGTCCCGAGGTCAGGCGGATCTCAGCCCGATGCCGGGCGACCGGAGGATCCGGGCTGATCCATCAGGACTTGCGCCTGACCGACCCAGTCATCACGCGTGATGCGGCCGCGGAAATGCTGAAGCAAGTCATCGACATAATTGAC
>DAIRTA010000384.1:0-1725 GCA_036804125.1 Hyphomonas sp. | reverse complement strand
GCGCCTTTTCCGGACTTGGAGATTATTTCGATGAGCCTCTGCGAACCTATTCGGCCGGGATGCGCGTGCGCCTCGCCTTTGCAGTGGCCACCCGCTCAACGCCGGATATCCTGCTGCTCGACGAGATTTTCGGGGCCGGCGACGCGGATTTCTTCGATTCAGCCACCAAGCGCGTCCTCGAAATGTCCGGTTCAGCCGGCATCACTGTCTTCTCCACCCACTGGCTCGAACTGGCCGAGCGTTTCTGCAACCAGGCGATCTGGCTTGAGCAGGGCACGATCCGCGCGGCGGGTACTCTCGACGAAGTCTTCAAGTCCTATCGGCCGGTGCGTACGCAGTATTGATCGGGCGCAAACGGGCCGAAGCAATTGATTTTGTGTTGTCTGGAGCGGGCGAAGAGATTCGAACTCTCGACCCCAACCTTGGCAAGGTTGTGCTCTACCCCTGAGCTACGCCCGCATCCATGAGGGTATGGCTTTATCGGCCAGTGGCGGTGAATAGGCGGATCGGCCGGGCTTGGCAAGAGGGCTGACACGGGCGCTGGCCGCTTCAGCCGCGCAACACAGCGCGGATCTGGTCTGGCCGCACCTCCCGGCCTTCTACGTCCACGAACGCCGCACGGATGGCTGATTTTGATCCCGACTTGCTGAAGCTGATCGGTGGCGCCTCACCCCGGCCAAGCCAGACATCGCCCCACTGGGTCAGGCCGATCAGGATCGGCCGGAGGGACAGCCCCATGGCTGAAAGGTGGTATTCCGGCCGCGCGCGGGCTCCGGGCACCTTGTAGCTCCGGCGGACCAGCAGGCCGGCATCGACGAGGCGCTTGAGCCGTTGAGACAGAACGGTTCGCGGGCAGCCAAGCTCGGCCTGAAAATCATCGAAACGGCGCACGCCATACAGGGCAGCGCGAAGGATCAGCAGCGTCCAGCGTTCGCCGATCATGTCTATCGCCCGTGCGAGATTGCAGGTCTCGGTCGGTACGGGCGAACGGCGGGCAAGCGGGATCTGTGACATGTCTTTACTCATCCTGAGTTTCGGTTTCGAAATCCAGCCCTTCCGGCCTGCCCTCCCCTTAAAAAACAGCTTGCAGCTGCAATCAGGCTGGACCCGGCCCCGGCGCCTGCTAGGTCGTGACAGGCAAGTTGACCTGCAAAGGCTTCAGATGCGGCGCTGTTTATTGTTTGTGCTGGCAGGTCTCATGGCCTGCACCGCCCCGGCCGAACGGGCCGAGAGCCTTGCGACTCCTCCCGTCACGCCTGCTGGCGGGCTCTGGCATTTTGAGCAGGCGGCGCCAGCCCTGCGCGAAGCGTCCTGTCCTGCCGGCACGCTGCGCGAGACGTTTCTCGCGCTGGAGTTTTCAGCTGAGCCTCTGCTTCCGGATGAAGCGCTTGCGATCAGCAGGCGCCTTCCTGATGGCGCGTATCTGACCGGCAGCTGGCGGCTCTCCTCGCCGGATCCGAATTTCGGCGGACTTTCAGGCCTCGCGATCCTGCCGGATGACAAGCTCCTTGGGGTGACCGATGCCGGCGCCTGGGTAAAGCTGCATCTGGATGCTGGGGAGCCAGTTTTCGCAGAGATCGCGTATCTACGCGGGGCGGATGGGCGGTTTCTGAGCGGCAAGGCCCGGAGTGACGCGGAAGGACTCGCCTGGCGCGACGGTATCGCGCTTGTCAGTTTTGAACAGGATCACCGCATCAAGGCTTACAACCTGTCTGGCTGCGGCAG
>DAIRTA010000383.1:0-1738 GCA_036804125.1 Hyphomonas sp. | reverse complement strand
AGCCAGGTCTGGGCCACCGGGCGCGACCTCGCCCGGATCGGCCAGCTCTATCTCGAGGACGGGATGTGGGGCAGCGAGCGCTTGCTGCCGGAAGGCTGGGCGGAATTCGTGCGCACGCCGGCCCCGGCCCAGCCGGCCCGCGGGCCCCGCTATGGCGCGCAGTTCTGGCTGATGCAGGGCGTGAGCGGCGTGCCGGCCGGCACCTTCTATGCCGCGGGCAATCGCGGGCAGTATATCATCATCGTACCGGAGATGCGCACGGTGATCGTGCGGCAGGGCTATGACATCATCGGCGGTGCGCGCTTCGAGATCGAAGATTTCACCCGCGATGTGCTGGCGGCGCTTTCAGCAGCCGATGCCGAGCGCGAGGCCGCGCTGGCTGGCGAGCGCGATCCCGATGCCGCCTTCACCGGCCGGGCGCCGCGCCGCACAAGGCCATAAGCCGGGCTTCAGCGCGATCCCATGGCCCCGCTGCCCGCGGGCCGGAGATTGGCAACGCGCCGGATCTCGCGCTGGTTGAAGCTGCGCATCATGGCCGAGCCGGCGATGTCGATGACCGTATTGGCGATGTGCGTGCGCCCGTCAGGGCCGGGCAGGCAGGTGACCGTCATGTCGAAGCGCTGGATCCGCGCCACCGGCATGGGCTTGAACGAGCGCGGGGCGTTCATCTGCAATTCCAGCAGCTGGGCGCTGGCCTTGTCGATCGTCGCGGTGGCGGCGAGGTGGGGATAGGCGGCCGCCATCTGGCCGGCATCGGCGGGCGGGACGGGCGTGAACGCATAGGTCGCGGTCGCCGCCGTTTCGGCGATGCGCCGGGCATCGGCCGGGATGCTGGAGGCGAAGCTTGCGCACCAGATGTCGCCGCGTGTGCGCTGGCTGAGAATCTCGGCCTTGCGGCGGGAATCGTCCTGCAGGCTGTCGAGCGCGGGCGTCATGGCAATCACGCGCTCGCCTTCGGGACGGCTCTGGTCGATCTTCATGGTGAGCGCCAGCTCGCCATCATCATAGGTCATGTCGAAGTGGTAATCCGGACCCTCATTGCCCAGGGCGCGGGCGCGGGCAAGCAGGGGGTCGGCAAGGGCCGGGGCGGCGAGGATGGCGCTGAAAGCGAGGCAGGCGGCGGCGCGCAGGGGCATGGGCGGGGTGAACTCCGGAAGCTGTCGGTCGGTTGGAAACTTGCGCCGCAAGCCTGTCAAGGAAAGGGCCGGGCTGCATATACTGGAAGAATGCCGAAAGGACATGTCAGGCCCTGATGCCGGATAGCGCGATGCCCGTCTTTGCCCTGCCGCCGGTCTTTGCGGACTGGTTTGCCGCGCGGGGCTGGACGCCCCGGCCGCACCAGCTGGCGCTGGCGGAGGCCTCGCTTTGCGGGGACAGCGCGCTGCTGATTGCGCCGACCGGCGGGGGCAAGACGCTGGCGGGCTTCCTCGGGAGCCTTGTGGAGTTGTCCCAGCGCGGCGTTGAAAACCCTCTCCCAAGGGAGAGGGGGCTTTCTGGCACTATCCCGAGATTACACACCCTCTACCTCTCGCCGCTGAAGGCGCTGGCGGCGGATGTGGCGCGCAACCTTACGGGACCGGTTTCGGAGATGGGGCTGGCGGTGCGCATCGAGACGCGGACGGGCGACACAGCGACCCATGTGCGCCAGCGCCAGCGCAAGACGCCGCCGGACATCTTGCTGACGACGCCGGAGCAGCTCGCGCTGCTGATCGCGTCGGATCATGCGGCGGCGTTTTTC
>DAIRTA010000382.1:0-1764 GCA_036804125.1 Hyphomonas sp. | reverse complement strand
TCGTGTTCATGTTCGTCTTCGGCGGTTTCCCGGCTGGCCTCGTCATGTACTGGGTTTGGTCGAACGTGCTGACCTTCATCCAGCAATACATCATCATGCGCGCGAACGGCGTGGAGACCGAGATCGGCAAGTTCGTCGCCAAATGGTTCCGGCGGGGCCGGGCGCCGGCCGAGTAGGGCGCATGGTTGCACAGGACAGCGAGACACCCGAAAGGCTTGAAGCCGGGCGGCTGCTTTTTGCCGGCCCCGCACACTTCATGCTGGGGGCTGTCAGCCTGGCTGGCCTGCCTCCGGCGGACCGTCCGGAAGTCTGCTTTGCCGGGCGCTCGAATGTCGGAAAGTCGAGCCTGATCAATGCGTTGACAGGCCGGGCAAAGCTCGCCCGCTCCTCGGCCGAGCCGGGACGCACGCGCGAACTCAACTATTTCGATATCGGGGAGGGGCAGCTTTATCTTGTCGACCTGCCGGGCTTTGGTTACGCCAAGGTCTCGAAGACGCAGGCCGCCGCCTGGACCCAGCTGATCAAGGCCTATCTGAAGGGTCGCCCGACATTGAGGCGCGTTTTCCTGCTCATCGACGCGCGCCGCGGCCTAATGCCGGCGGACCTTGAAGTGATGGCGCTTCTGGATACGGCGGCCGTCACCTACCAGTTGATTCTGACGAAAGCAGACAAGGTCGCCAAGGCCGAGCATGAGGCCGTCAGCGAAGCTGTTGTCGCAACCCTGCGCAAACATGGCGCGGCTCATCCGGTTGTTCGCACGACTTCGGCAGAAAAGGGTTGGGGAATCCCTGAACTACGGGCTGAGATTGCAGGGCTTGCGGCGCTCGGCTAGCGATCACGGATCAGAGCTGAGCGGCAGGGCAAGAGCCTCCCATGACCTTTGAGATCCGCCCCGACGATCTTTCCGGACCGGAAATCGCCGACCTGCTTGTCATTCACGCCGAGACGATGCTGGCCGCCTCGCCACGGGAAAGCTGCCATTTTCTTGCAATTGACGGCTTGCGCGACCCGGCCATCACCGTCTGGTCAATCTGGGAGTCGGGAGCGCTGATTGGCTGTGGCGCGCTCAAGGCGCTTGGCGGGGCGCAAGGAGAGATCAAGTCCATGCATACCCGCGCCGCCTTGCGCGGGCGGGGCCTCGGCCGGGCGATGCTGGAGCACATCCTGATGGAGGCCCATACCCGGAATTATACGGCTCTGTGGCTGGAGACGGGTTCGATGGACGCGTTCCGGCCGGCCCGGCGCCTCTATGAGGCCTATGGCTTTCGCTACTGCGGACCGTTCGGAGACTATACCGATGACCCGAACAGCGTTTTCATGCATCTGAGGCTGGGCTGACACTGCCATTGCCCGCCCGGGCCGAAGCGGTCTAAGAGCGCGGGCCATGAACGCGAGCCTGAACGATGCCCAGTTGACGGCCCGGACCCTGTCGGAGGCGCTGCCCTACCTGCAGCGCTATGACAATCAGACCATCGTCATCAAATATGGCGGCCACGCCATGGTTGATGCCGCGCTGGCGCAGGCCTTCGCCCGTGATGTCGTGCTCCTGAAGCTGCTGGGACTCCATCCGGTGGTCGTGCATGGCGGGGGTCCCCAGATCGGGCAGCTGCTCGACCGGCTGGGGATAGTTTCTGAATTCAGGGACGGCCTGCGTGTCACCGATGAGGCGACAATGGAAGTCGTCGAAATGGTCCTGTCGGGTCCGATCAACAAATCGATCGTGCGGGCGATCATGCAGGCTGGCGGCAAGGCCGTTGGCCTGTC
>DAIRTA010000381.1:0-1769 GCA_036804125.1 Hyphomonas sp. | reverse complement strand
CCTTCGGCGGCCTCAGCCCGTTCGGCGAGGACCTGATCCGTGAGGCCAACCGGCTCGGCATGATTGTCGATGGCTCGCACGCTTCGGATGATGCCGTGCGCGACATGCTGGCGGTCTCGAGCACCCCGCTCATCCTGTCCCATTCCGGGCCGAAGGGCATCTTCGATCATCCGCGCAACCTGCCCGACGATCTCCTGATCGAGATCGCTGAAGGCGGCGGCGTCATTCAGGTCAATGCCTTTGGCGGCTATCTGGAGCGCCTCATCCCTTCGCCCGAGCGGCTCGCGGCGATCGCGGCCCTCGAGGCAGAGTATGGCCGCGACCCGTCGGAGATGGACGAGGCCACCCGCAACGAATTCCGCGCCCGCCTGCGCCAGCTCAATCGCACGTTCCCACCGCCGCGCTCCACCTATGAGAAGTTCCTGGAACACCTTTTCTACATGCTTGACCTTGTCGGGCCGGATCATGTCGGCATCGGCGCCGACTGGGATGGCGGCGGCGGCGTCGATGGCATGAAGGATGTCACCTTCCTGCCGCGGATAACCGAAGACCTGCTCGCCGCAGGCTATTCCCATGAAGACATCCGCAAGATCTGGGGCGGCAACATGATGCGGCTGCTGCGCGAGGTCGAAGCCGCGCGCGAAGTGGACATCCCGTCTCCCGGCATCCTGAACTAGCCCCGGACCCGGCATGGAGGCGGCCACACTCCTGCCCCCTCTCGCGGCGCTCGGCCTCGCGATTGCGACGCGCAATGTCTATCTCGCCCTCGGCGTGGCCATCCTGATCTCGGAAACCCTGCTCTCCGGATTGAACCCGCTTGCCGGAACCCTCGCCAGCATCGACCGCGCCGCCGGCGTCTTCGGCGATGCGGGCAACACCCGTATCCTCCTGTTCTGCCTGATCATCGGGGCGCTGATCGCCTATCTCCAGAAGGCGGGTGGTTTCACCGGCATGGCAGACCTGTTGCTGCGCGCCCGGTTTGCCTCCAGCCCCCGGCGCGCGGGCGGAATAACGGCCTTTGCCGGCGTCGTCCTGTTCATCGAAACCAATGTCAGCCTGCTGGCGACGGGCCTCCTCGGCCAGCCGCTGTTCGACCGGCTGAAGCTCAGCCGCGTGCGCCTCGCCTATATCATCGATTCCACCTGCGCCCCGGTCAGTGTGCTGATCCTGATCAATGGCTGGGGCGCCTTCCTGCTCGGCCTGCTTAGCGCCAGCGGCGTGGAGCGCCCGCTCGACACGCTTGTCCAGACGATTGCCCTCAATTTCTATGCCCTCGCCACGCTGCTGCTGGTCGCCGCCACGATCCTGTCCAACCGCACATTTGGCCCGATGCGGCGGGCCGAAAGCCAGACGACACCCCCACCTTCGCTCAAGCCCGATGCGCCCGGCCCGTCCGGCCACCCGGTCAGCTTCATCCTGCCAATGGGTATTCTCGTTCTGGGCGCCATCGGCTTCATGTGGTGGACAGGCGACGGCAACATCCTCGCCGGGTCCGGCTCGCGCGCCATCCTGTGGTCGGTGGTGCTGGCAACCCTTGCCGCCGGACTCATCCTCATCCTCCAGCAGCCCCGCAGCGCCAAGCTCGTCGATACCGGTTTTCAGGGGATGGGCTCGCTGCTTCCGGCCGTCGCGGTGCTGTTCCTCGCGCTTGCGCTCAGCGACAGCCTCCGCGCCCTCGGCACGGGCGCCTACATCGCCGGGATTGCCTCATCTGTCCCGTTCCCGGCGGCGATCCCGGCCCTGCTCTTCCTGGCTGCCGGCATCACCTC
>DAIRTA010000380.1:0-1776 GCA_036804125.1 Hyphomonas sp. | reverse complement strand
GTGCAGGGCGGTTTCATCGCCGCGATGCTGGACGAGGCGATGAGCACGGCGGTGATCATCGCCTCCAATGTGACGATGACCGCGCCGACCCTCGAAATGAAGACAAGCTTCCTGCGCCGCCTGATGCCCGGCAAGGCCAGCGTCGAGGCGCGCATCCTGAGGATGGGGAAGTCGGCCGCCTTCATGGAGGCCGACTGTTTCGATGCCGAGGGCGAGCTTGTCGCACGCGCCACGGCCACCGCCATCCCGATGCCGTTCAAGCGGCTTTAGGCTGACGCGCCAGCCTTACCCTGCGATACGGGGCGCGCCGGGATACAATTTATGATAGAGTTGTCGGGTCAATGCCTTGCGTCCGGGGAGGAGCCCAGCATGCCCGACGACCCAAAACCTGTAACTGCCCCGCAATCGATCATCGCGCTGTCGGCCTTCAATCCGGCGGCCCGGGACAATCCCCATCCGTTGCTGAAGGCGGTGCGCGAGACCTGCCCGGTGATGCGCGATGAAAGCGTGAAGACCTGGCTGCTGACGCGCTACCGGGATGTGCGCGACACGGTGAATGATCGCAGTTTCGTGCGCCATCCCGCGAAGGCCGAGCCGGGCACGATGTCACGGCGCTTTGCCGAGGAGGCCGAGGCGGATACCCGCCTGATGTCCATCCTGTTCCTTGACGATCCGGACCATGCGCGCATCCGCCAGCCCCTGGCCAAGGCCTTCTATGCGCGCGTGCACCGGATGCGGGCCGGGATCGAGGCGATCATCGATGACATCATCGGCGCCGCGCCCGCCTCCGGCCGGTTTGACCTGATCGAGACGATTGCCGTCCCCGTGCCGGTGGTCGTGATCGCGCGCATCATCGGTGTGGACGAGGCGCGCCTCTCCGATTTCCGCGAATGGTCAGAGGGCGTGATCCTCAGCCTCAACCCGGTGCGCACGGATGAGGAGACGGCGCGGATGAATGCCTGCGGCGAGGCGCTGCGGGCGTATTTCACCGAATTGATGGAGGCACGGCGGAAGGCGCCCCGCGATGATCTCGTCTCCGACATGGTGGCGATGCAGGCGAGCGGCGAAGCGGCCATCGATGATGAGGAGCTGCGCGTCAATTTGCAGGCCCTGCTGGTCGGCGGGAATATCACGACGACGGACCTGATCGGCAATGGCATCTGGCTGTTCCTGACCCATCCGGAGCAGATGGCCGCGCTGCGCGCCGATCCGGGCCTGGCCGCGCAGGCGGTGGAGGAGGTGCTGCGCTTCGAGGGGCCGGTTTCGGCGACATCGCGCATCGTGAACGAGGACCGCGACGTCGCGGGCTGCCCGATGAAGACAGGCCAGCCGATCTGGAACGCGCTGGCGGCGGCCAATCGCGATCCCGATGCGTTCGAGGACCCGGATGTCTTCGACATTACGCGCAAGCGCGCGAGCCATGTCGGCTTCGGCGGCGGCCCGCATATCTGCATCGGCGCGCCGCTCGCCCGGATCGAGGCGCGCCATGTCTACCTGAAACTGCTGGAGCGTTATCCGGATCTGCGCCTTGCCGAACAGGAGTTGAGTTGGCGCACGCTACCTTTCTTCCGCGGCCTGGAGCGGCTCCTGGTCGAAGCCTAGGGCTGGAAATGGCTCCAGACCGTCCAGGCGCCGATGGCGATGAAGCCGATCCCGGCGATCAGCTTCAGCGGGATCAGGGTAAGGGTGCGCTCGGCGAGGGCGCCGAGGCCAACGGCGAGGGCGGTCGAGGCGACCAGCGCCGCTGAGGCGGCGGCAAAGACCAGCCAGCGCGAT
>DAIRTA010000379.1:0-1782 GCA_036804125.1 Hyphomonas sp. | reverse complement strand
CCGCCTTGCCTCGGCACGCCAGTTTCGGGCCGCCCGTTAGCACACCGTTTGGAAACCTGTTCCGCCCCGGGACAAAGCGGCGATTCCTGCCTCTTTCCCGCCCCGATGATGAAATCCGGGAGAGGAATGGATGTAGCGAAGCTGGCTCACCTTTCGTCACGCCCAATAGCCAAAGGCCATCAGGGCGCGCATCTCCTGACAGAACGGCAGGCGCATGATGCGACGCTTGGAGATAGGATTTCCGGCCGGCTGGCGCCGGTCGGGAGCGACGATTGATAGGAAATATTGGAGATCAGGTGTAGGGGACCAACCCCTCACAACCCCGCAAGCAACGCCAGCGCATCATTCTCCCGCACCTGTGCGCAGTGGCGCCGCAGCATGGTCAGGAACATCGCGTCGCCCCGTTCGGTCTGGTTCACCAGCATGGCGGCGCCGAAGGCTACAGAGATCCCGTAAAAGCTGAACCAGCGATAATGCGTCATCAGGTCTTCGAGCGCGTAGCCCGAAACGCCCTCGGCCGTCAGACGGTCGTGATAATGACGCAGCAGCGCCGCTTCATGCTTCGGTCGGTCCTCGCGCGTCAGGCCGGCGCCGATGAAATAGGCGACATCATTCGCCGGAGCGCCCTTGCCCGCCGTCTGCCAGTCGACCACCGCCAGCGGCTTCTTCGACGTCTCCGGCCCGAACAGCATGTTATCGAGGCGGAAATCATTATGGGTCAGCGCAAATGGCCCGTCATAGGCCGCGCCCCATTTCGGCAGCGCCGCGGCATAGGCGTCGCCCACCTCGATATCATCCGGGCTGAGCTTGTCGGCATACCGCGCCTTGAACCCGCCCCACAGGCCCGCCACCGCCTCCGGTGTCAGCGCAGCCTGCGGCGCGGAGGCCGAGCCCTGCAGCCAGTCAAACCGGTCAAGCTCGCCGTCATTCCAGTGCGCCGCATGCAGCACCGCCGCAGCGTCCAGCGCCCGGCGCGCCTCTTCGGGTCCGCAGCCCTTCAGCTGATCGCCCTGATCGGCCGGCGCCATATCCTCCATGATAAGGGCAAAGCGGTTGGTCTGCTCGTCATAATCCGTATACAGCGCATTCGGTGTGATCTTCCCCGCCACCTTCGGGAAAGTTCGGTAGAAGAACACCTCGCGGCGGTAGTGATCCAACAGCTTCGCTGCCATCAGGCTCGCCTCGCTGGCAGACGGGAACTTGCCCACAACAGACGCCGGGGCCTGCGGGGAAGCGGACTCATAGTCGAACACAAAGCGCACGTTCTCGCCAATCTGGCCGGTGCCGATCGACTTGGATGTCAGGCCGCGCACCTTCGCGTCGATACCGATGGTGGCGAACAGGTCGTTGAACCAGCCGGCGCCAAGCTCAAGCGGATGCGTGTCCAGACCCGGCCGGCTCACGCGGCGGCCCCGTCGCCGGAGCGGCTCTGACGGCCGGTCAGCTTGCGGAACTGGCCGAGGCGGTCTTCCGCGCGGCGCAGCCCCTTGTCGAGCGCCGCCATCGTCAGCGCGAAATCGCCGTGATGATCCTTGCGCCAGGCCCGCTCAGTCTCGCCGATCACGAAGGCTATCGCCACGCGCTTCAGGCTCGCAGGCGCGCCGCTGTCATCATCGAGGCCTGCAGACGCCAGCGCCCAGGCCGCCGTCGCATGCCGGTGCATCGGCAGGCGCACCACATGGGTCAGCGACGTCTCGCGGAATTTCATCAGCTCACGGAGCCCTTCGCGGTGCGGCTCCATCGCCTCGAACCGTTTCATGATCACATCAAACAGCCGCTCGC
>DAIRTA010000378.1:0-1786 GCA_036804125.1 Hyphomonas sp. | reverse complement strand
TGATCGCCCCGCGGAAGGTGCGCACCTCCTGCTGGGTCCATTGCGCGCGCACCAGCGCATTGCGCAGGTTCGTCACCATCACCGGCGTCTTTTCCGGCGGATAGAAATAGCCGGCCCGTTCCAGCTCCGCCTCGAAATGCTCGAACATCCCGATCAGGTCTTCCCGGCTTGCCGCCTCGCCGACGCCTTCGCCCTTGCCCTCGAACTTCCCGCCGAGCCCCACGCTCGCCCCCCATTGATGGCAGAACACGCCGACGGCCTGGGCAAGGTTCAGCGAGGAAAAGGCCGGGTTCACCGGATAGGTCAGGATCGCGTCGCACAGGGCCACCGCCTCATTCGGCAGGCCGGATTTCTCCCCTCCGAACAGCACGCCCGCCCGTCCCCTGCGCGCCGCAACCGCCTCCACGGCCCCCGGCGCATCAAGCACCGGCTTCTCCATGCCCCGCGGCCGCGCCGTCGTGGCGATGGTGAAGGTCAGGTCCGCCATCGCCGCTTCCAGCGTCTCGCACACCTGCACCTCGACGCCCTGCCCCAGCGCACCGGCAGACATCGCGTCGGCCGCTTCGCTCGGCCAGCCATCGCGCGGGCTCACCAGCCGCAATTCCGTCAGCCCGAAATTCAGCATCACGCGCGCCGCCGCGCCGATATTCTCGCCGAGCTGCGGCGCATGCAGGATGATCACGGGTGTTGCAGGGTCAGGCATGGCGGGAGTCCGGTTTTGACGGGCACGCCGGGTCTGCTATAGGCCCGCCCAGCGTCAGATAAGGCAAGGAATTCACGTTATGGCGAAGATCAAGGTCAAAAATCCGGTTGTCGAGATGGACGGCGATGAGATGACCCGGATCATCTGGCAGCTCATCAAGGACCAGCTGATCCACCCTTATCTCGATATCGATCTCAAATACTATGACCTGTCGATCCAGAGCCGGGATGCAACCGACGACCAGATCACTGTCGACGCAGCCGAAGCCACGAAGAAATACGGTGTCGCCGTCAAATGCGCGACCATCACGCCAGACGAGCAGCGCGTCGAGGAATTCGGCCTCAAGAAGATGTGGCGCTCGCCCAACGGCACCATCCGCAACATCCTGGGCGGGGTCGTCTTCCGCGAGCCGATCGTCATCTCCAATATCCCGCGCCTCGTGCCCGGCTGGACGCGGCCCGTCATCATCGGCCGCCACGCCTTCGGCGACCAGTATCGCGCCACCGACTTCCTGGTGCCCGGCAAGGGCAAGCTGATTATGAAGTTCGAAGGCGAGGACGGCCAGGTCATCGAGAAGGACATCTTCGACTTCCCGGCCGCCGGCATCGCGATGGGGATGTACAATCTCGACGCCTCCATCCGCGACTTTGCCTATGCCTGTTTCAATTACGGCCTGCAGCGCAAGCTGCCGGTCTACCTCTCGACCAAGAACACGATCCTGAAAGCCTATGACGGCCGCTTCAAGGATATCTTCCAGGAGATCTGGGAGGCTGAGTTCAAGGACAGGTTCGCTGCCTTCAATGGCACCTATGAGCATCGCCTGATCGACGACATGGTCGCGGCCTGCATGAAATGGTCGGGCGGCTATGTCTGGGCCTGCAAGAACTATGATGGGGATGTGCAGTCCGACACGGTCGCGCAGGGCTATGGCTCGCTCGGGCTGATGACCTCGGTCCTGCTGTCCCCCGATGGCAAGACCGTCGAGGCCGAAGCGGCCCACGGCACGGTTACCCGCCATTACCGCAACCACCAGAAGGGCGAGGCCACCTCGACCAACTCGATCGCCTCGATCTTCGCCTGGAC
>DAIRTA010000377.1:0-1813 GCA_036804125.1 Hyphomonas sp. | reverse complement strand
CACAGACGGACCGTTTAAGCAGGGGTTGCGAGTGTGGGGACACACGTGAACGACCCATCGGGAACAGGCGCAGCTCTCTCTGCCTGTTCCCGATTTTTTTTGGGGGAGCTTCGGTTCGAAAAGTCCGTTCGTTTCAGTTGCCGATACGCGCCCGAATGAAGGCGACGCGCTCCGATACGGGCGCCTTTGGCAGTTCTATCAGACGATAATCAAGCGCCGTGTAGACCGCCACCATTGCTGTGTAAGTGCGTTCGGCAACGGCCTGATCCTGACGGCGCTCCGCATCCTGACGGAAGATTTCCGGCCAAGGCGGCGCAATGAAAACCGAGCGATTGTAACGGAAGTCCTCCACCGCCCGCCAGACATGCGCGGGCACCTCAAGCCCCTCAAGGGTCAGATAGCCCACAATATCCGGCAGGCCCCGGTCAAACAGGACCGGGCCGGCAAGGTCTGCCGCCGCCGCGTAAGCGCGCAGCTCCCAGCTGAGCATCAGTTCGGCGTAAAGCGCCCTGTCGCCCCACGGCACAGCCGGGCCATCGATCGCCATCTGCGCCTGAATGATCGCCCGGCCTGCTTCAGGCATGACGCGCATCCCCTGCGTGCAGAGGGCGTTGAGGAGCGTTGTCTTGCCTGAGCCGGGCCCACCCGTGAAGACGATGTAATTGTTCGATGGCTCTGGCATTTGCAGGGTCCGTCAAAGGGGGCCTAGCCCGGCGTGCGCGGCAGACACATGAGCTGGGATGTACCGCTCGCGAGGAGGCGGCCTTCGGAATCGTGGATTTCGCCATCGGTGGCCATCAGGCCACCTTCGGCAATCGGCGCCCGGACACGCATGTGCAGCCAGTCGGCCTGTGAGGTGAGGCGGTGGAAGCGGTAGTGATAGTCGATGTTCGGAGCGACCCAGGGCGAGGGATTGTCCTCCGGATGGGCGGGATACTGGGCAAGCCAGCCGAACGTGTCGAGCAGCAGGAGAATACGGGCCGCGTCCACGAAGGGGTCGGACGCCGTGGCCGTGGGGGTGAAACGATAGAAGCCGGTCAGCTCCGGTTCCCGCGGAGCATCCCCTGCCCGCGGCATGCCCTGGAGGGGGCGCTGGTCGAAGCGGTGGAAGAACGGATGGAGGCGTTCGTCCGGGTAGAGCTCATCATGGGTCTTGAGGGAATCCGGTGCGGGCAGGCCGGTGAGCCGCGCCGCGTCATGTTCAATTCCGGGCATCGCTTCCGGCACGGCCCAGACCAGGGTGGTGAGGAGGGTCCTGCCTGCCTGTTGCAGGTCGACCCTCAGAAGCTCACTGCGCCGGCCTGTGCGCAGGGTCTCGACCTGCAGGTCTGCCGGGCCGAAACTGCCGGGGCGAAGGAAGTGGCAGGTCAGGCTGGCGGGCCGGGGGAAAGCGGTCGCCTCCCCGGCCGCGCGCAGGGCCAGCGCAGCGATGAAACCGCCTGCTGGCCCCCAAAGGGCCCAATCCTCGCGCAGCACCGCGGTCCAGCGGCGATCATCCAGCCTCTCAAGCCGGGTGGCGTGCTCGAAATCATCCACGCGGTCCATCGCTGCGCCCCCCACTGCCATTTTCTGGCGTTCGCCGCCGTTTGTCTGGGGAGCACTCTATCAACAAGAGGGGGCCGGTGAACACCCAAAAGGCGGACGGTCAGCCAAACTTCGTGACGCGGTAAAGCAGCCCCGTCACCCCAGCTCCCACTCCGCCAAGGCGGCATCCAGGGCATTGATGGCTTCGCGGGCTTCGGTGTCGGTGATGATTAAGGGCGGGGCGAGGCGGAGGACATTGTTGCCGGCGACGCCGGCGAGGAGGCCGCCA
>DAIRTA010000376.1:0-1842 GCA_036804125.1 Hyphomonas sp. | reverse complement strand
GGCGGCGAACCGGTCCCAGCCGGCGAAGTAGTCTTCGACATACATGTCGGAGAAGCCCTGCGGCTGCATCTCCTTGATATCGGCCCCGGCGGCGAAGGCGCGGCCCGCGCCTGTCAGGACGCTTGCGGCAATCTCCGTGTTCCGGTCAATGGCGGTGAAGCAATCCACGACTTCGGCCATGATATTCGCATTGAGCGCATTGAGACTGTCGGGCCGGTTCAGCGTGACAATAGCCACCCGGGCCTTCTGTTCGAAGGTGATCGTAGTGTACTCAATCATCAGGCAAGGTGGTCCTTGTTATTGAATTGTTGTCAGCCCGGCGGCGGACCAGGAGGCGGCAGGTAATCGAGGCCGCTGGAGCCGGCGAGCGGGGTTCCGGCGACAACCGCGTCATAAGCTGCCTCGCCAATGGGGGAAAACCCGACGACCCGCGAAAGCAGAACCGCCCCGATCAGGACGCCGATCCCCCAGAACCAGGCCGGGTGGGGCCGGCCATGGGCGCGCACATCGTAGACGATGCCAATGGCGGGGAAGATCAGCGCGGTCAGGCAGGCGATTTCAAAGGCGTAGGGCGGCAGGAAAGGCATCGGCAGGAGCCGTCCGAAGCCCGGCCCCATCAGCATCACGAACGAGCCGACTTGCAGGCGGGCATGCCAGTCCGTCTGCTTACGCATCATGTAAGCCGCGACCAGCAGGCCGATCGCGGCATAGAGCGTCAGCGGATTGGCGATGAGGAAATGCTGGGGCTGGAAGAAGAAAGGCGTGCGCCCCGTCTGCACGACAGCGACCGTCACCCAGGTTCCGAAGATGATCAGGCCCAGCGCCCAGATGGCCGCCAGCTTGCCGACCTGTTTGTGCACCGCGAAATTGCCCGATCCGGCAAGCCAGACCTGCGTCAGCACGATGCCGACCCAGCCCATGAACACCACCGCGTGGAGGTGAATGAACATAGGCGCGCTGAAGCTCGACCGGCCCATCGCAAGCTGTACAACGAAACCCGACACCAGGATGACGGCCATGCCCGTCACGAGGTTACGGATAAAGCGGCGGTCATCCGCCAGAGGCGCAAAAATGTTGGTAGCCGTCATGAATCCCTCCCCGGATTAAATCACGATCCGGATAAACTACCTTACCAGCAAATTCCCGACAAGCTGCCTGCCGGCGGCCTATCCCATCGTTGGTATCACAAAAGCCTGGTCGCCGATGTCGCCTTCAGGCCAGCGCTGGGTCACGGTCTTGATCTTGGTCCAGAAGCGGATGCCTTCGGGGCCGTGCTGGTTGGTGTCGCCGAAGGCGGAGCGTTTCCAGCCGCCGAAGGTGTGATAAGCCACCGGCACCGGGATCGGCACATTGATGCCGACCATGCCAACATTCACCTGCGCGGCAAATTCGCGTGCAGCGCGGCCATTGGAGGTGAAGATCGCGCAGCCATTCCCATACTGATGGTTCGAGGGGAGAGCGGCCGCCTCCTCCAGCGTCTCGGCGCGAACGACCTGAAGCACGGGCCCGAAGATTTCTTCCTTGTAGGACTGCATCGACGGCTTCACTTCATCGAACAGCGTCGGGCCGATGAAGTATCCGCCTTCATTACCCTGCAGCTTCAGGCCGCGCCCGTCGAGCAGGAGCTTTGCGCCTTCATCGACGCCCATCTGGATATAGCTTTCGACCTTCGCCTTGTGCGCGGCGGAGACGACCGGGCCATAATGGGCCTCGGCATCAGTGGAGACGCCGACCTTCAGCCCGCGCGCCGCCTCGATCATCCGCGCGACGAATTCGTCGCCTGTCTTCTTGCCGACCGTCACCGCCACAGGCAGCGCCATGCAGCGCTCGCCCGCCGAGCCA
>DAIRTA010000375.1:0-1842 GCA_036804125.1 Hyphomonas sp. | reverse complement strand
CGGCCTTGGGCCTTAGCCAGTTCTCACCCACGAGCTGCTGCATCATCGCCTGCGTGTCGCGCCAGAGTCCGGAGGCCGCCTCGCCGACGATCTTGTCCTCGAGGATGGCCGGGAACCGCCCGGCAAGGTCCCAGGCCGAAAAATACGGCGTCCAGTCGATATAGCGCGCGAGCGTGCCGAGATCGATATCCTCGAACGTCTGTACACCCTCATAGACCGGCTTTGGCGGTGTATAGTCTGACCAGTCGAATTCAAGCTTCGCAGCGCGCGCTTCGGCAATCGGCACACGCGGCTTCGGCGGGCCATCCTTGCGCGCCTCGCGCATCCGCTGATACCGCGCGCGCACCTCATTCAGGAACACCGGCCGGTCATCATCGTTCAGCAGCGTACTGACGACCCCTACCGCACGGCTAGCATCCACGACATGGATGACCGGCGCGCTGCGGATGGCAGGCTCGATCTTCACCGCCGTATGCGCCGGGCTGGTCGTCGCCCCGCCGATCAGCAGCGGCTGCTTCATGCCGCGGCGCTGCATCTCCGCAGCGACATAGACCATCTCGTCGAGGCTCGGCGTGATCAGGCCGGAAAGGCCGATGATATCGACATTCTCGCGGATGGCCGTGTCGAGGATCTTCTCGGCCGGAACCATCACGCCAAGATCAATGATGTCATAGCCGTTACAGGCGAGCACGACGCCGACAATGTTCTTGCCGATGTCATGCACATCGCCCTTCACCGTCGCCATCAGCACCTTGCCATTGGATTTGTCGGTCGTGCCGAGGCGCTGCTTTTCCTCCTCCATGTAAGGCTCGAGCCAGGCGACCGCCTGTTTCATGACGCGGGCCGATTTCACCACCTGCGGCAGGAACATCTTGCCGGACCCGAACAGGTCGCCGACGACGTTCATGCCGGCCATCAGCGGGCCTTCGATGACATGCAGCGGACGCTCGAAACTCTGGCGCGCTTCCTCCGTGTCCACATCAATATATTCGGTGATGCCGTGGACGAGTGCATGCTCCAGCCGTTTGGCCACGGAAAACTCGCGCCAACTCAGATCCTTCTCACGGACCTTGCCCTTCTGGCCCTTGAAGCGTTCGGCGAGATCGACCAGCCGGTCGGTCGCGTCCGCCCGGCGATTGAGGATCACGTCCTCCACCGCCTCGCGAAGTTCCGGTTCGATATCATCATAAATGTCGAGCTGGCCGGCATTGACGATGCCCATGTCCATGCCCGCAGGGATAGCATAGTAGAGAAACACCGAATGCATCGCCCGGCGCACCGGTTCATTGCCGCGAAAGCTGAATGACACGTTCGAAAGCCCGCCGGAGATGTGACAGCCGGGGCAGGTCTCGCGGATCACGCGGGTCGCCTCGATGAAGTCCATGGCGTAATTGTTGTGCTCCTCGATCCCCGTCGCCACCGCGAAGATGTTCGGATCAAAGATGATGTCTTCCGGCGGAAAGCCGACCTCTTCCGTCAGTATACGGAAGGCGCGCTGGCAGATCTCGATTTTGCGCGGCGCGGTATCTGCCTGGCCCTGCTCGTCAAACGCCATGACCACGACGGCGGCGCCATAGGAGAGGCAGGCTTCGGCCTGTTCGCGGAACTTGTCCTCGCCCTCCTTCATGGAGATCGAGTTGACGATGGGCTTGCCCTGCACGCATTTCAGGCCGGCCTCGATCACCTCCCATTTGGAGGAATCGATCATCACCGGCACGCGCGCAATATCCGGCTCGGCCGCAATCAGGTTCAGATAGGTCGTCATGGCAAGGACGCCGTCGAGCATGCCCTCATCCATGTTGACATCAATGACCTGTGCGCCGTTCTCGACCTGCTGGCGCG
>DAIRTA010000374.1:0-1851 GCA_036804125.1 Hyphomonas sp. | reverse complement strand
GTGTGAAGGTCCAGAGCAGGCCCGATTCGTCGGTCTCCCAATCGACCGCCATGCCGGGGACCGGGCGGCCATCAACCCCGTCGGTCATCAGCCCGATCATCATGTCGCCGATGACGATGTTCTCCCAGGCGGCAGAAGACTGGTGCGGGTCGAGGGTCTTGACCTGCGCCGATATTCCGCGCCGCAAGGTCGGCACGCCATCATCGGCCGGGCGGCCGCAACCGGCAGACGCGAGCGCGGCAAAAACCGGTATAAGCAGCAGCCGCTTCCATCGGCGAAGATACATCAGGCTCAGCTCTCCCTCATTGCCAGGACAGAGCCGGGCGCGGCCAGCTCGGGACATAACCCTTGGTGCCAGCCTCCTTCACGCTTGGCAAATCCTTATGCGGCGGCTGCGACAGGCCGTCAGGCGGGGGCCGTTACCAGCTCGAAACGCGCGCGAACGGCTGGCTGGGGCGTGTCAGCCCGGACGACACCCCGCCGGATGAGGTCCAGCATATGCCCGAGCACACTCATGGCGGCCGCCGGATGCAGCCGCTTGTCCACATCGGCATAAAGGATCGCGACGATCTCCGGGATGGACGTTCGACCGTCGCGAAGCTGGTCGAGGATCGCGGCCTCGCGGGCGCGGCGGTGATTGGCATATTCGGTAATGAAGGTGTTGACGAATTCACTTCCGCGAACAGCGTCGCCATGCGTTGGCCACAGCGTTTCGAACTGCCGGTTACGGATCTTCTCGAGGCTGACCATGTAGTCGCCCATATCGCCGTCCGGCGGAGAGACGACGGTTGTCGACCAGCCCATGATGTGATCGCCGGTGAAGCAGGCATTTTCCTCAGCCAGCGCAAAACACAGATGATTCGCGGTGTGTCCCGGTGTGTAGATCGCCTCCAGTGTCCAGCCCGGCCCTGAGACAGTCTCGCCATCGGCCAGCTTCACGTCCGGGGTGAACTGCAGATCGTCCGGGCTGCCAAGCTCGTCCTTGGCCGTATGGATGCCCGCCTCGCGCGCATAGGTCTGGCATCCGGCCCACTCGGCCAGCGGCCGGGCCAGCGGCGAATGGTCGGAATGGCCATGGGTGACGAGGACATGCGTGACACGCTCACCCTGAAGCGCCGCCTTGAGAGCATCGAAATGCACAGTATCGTCTGGCCCCGGATCAATGACCGCAACCTCGCCATGCCCGACGATATAGACACCCGTGCCGAGATAGGTGAACGGGCCGGGATTATTGGCCACGACCCGACGGATCAGCGTAGAGACCTGCTGGACCACGCCATACTCAAATTCCAGACCACGGACGAAAGGGATCGCCATCAGCTCATTACTCCGGCAAGATTATCTGATTGGTGCCTAGCGGCGGCGGGGCGCGAACGCTTCCGCGAAAGCGCGGGCCATGCGGCGCGTGGCACGGAGCTTGGACCCCAGCTTGAGGGCGACGGGCGGTCCCATATCGGTCTTGTTCGCATCGACAATGAAAATCTGTCCTGTTTGACGGTCACGTAGAACGTCCACCCCGCCCCAGTCGAGACCGATTTCCGCTGCAAACTGCTCGATCACGGAGATTTCATCCGGCGAGTAGCAATTGGCTGGCGTGTCGAGCAGGACTTCCAGATTCTCGTTCAGGAAACGCCGCGAGAGCGGCCGCCGCTTCCGGAAGACGAGGACGGTGCGGCCACCGACCAGGCAGCAGCGAAGGTCCTCCACGAGCCCGCCTGCGATTTCGTTATCGATGAGGCGCTGATAAGTCTTGCCGGGGACCGGCTCGGCCAGCGGGCCTTCCAGCACACGCCCATCATGCGCCGCATTGAGTTCCGACTTCTCCACCATCCGTCCGGTATGGCTGCGCGG
>DAIRTA010000373.1:0-1854 GCA_036804125.1 Hyphomonas sp. | reverse complement strand
TCGCTCTATCGCATGCACCTGATGGCAATCCATGGCTGGCTGCGCGGTCTCGGCATGGTCTTCATGGGCCATGTCAACCAGGTCGTCCGCCCCAAGCTCAAGCTTCACTGACGCCGCGCCTCGCGGAGCTCCGCCATCAGCCCGAACAGCGCGATCACGGGCGTCACCACGCCGTCACCGCGATACTCCCGGTACAGCGTATCGACATTGACCGCGATCCGCTCCGCATCGCCCCATCCGGCATAATCGCCGAGGGCAATATCACGGGCGGCCTCGCGAACCGGTAGGCCGGCCTCGAAACGCGCCCGCGCCTCGCGGTCGATATAGGCCAGGTAATCCGCCATGCGGCGCACACCCGCCTTGTCCGTGATCGGGCCATGACCCGGCACGATGATATCGACATCCATGGCGCAGAGGGTCTCGCAGGCCCGGATCCAGTTGCCGACCGGCCCGGCCCACATCAGCGGCGTGCCGTCGATGAAGAGGATGTCGCCGGTAAACACCGCCCGGTCGCCGGGCACATGCACCAGCACGTCTCCGCCGGTATGCGCCGGGCCGACCTCGATCAGGCGCACATCCTTGTCGCCCACTTTCAGGTCGAGCCCGCCGGAAAAGGTTCGCGTCGGGGCGCGCTCCTCGACATTGCCGAAATCGAAGGGCGCGAAGATATCGGCAAAATAGGCCCCCGCCGGGCCGAGCTGGGCACCAAGTTTCTTGAACTGGGCCAGCATCGCGGGGGGCACCTCGGCCATCTCCTTCGCGCTCGCCTCTGAGGCGATGATCTCCGCCTGCGGACAACAGCCATTGCCATGGCAGTGATCGCCATTGGCATGGGTGTTGACGATGGTGGCGATCTGGTCCGCGCCGAGGCCCGTTGCGTCTTCCATCGCGCCCAGCATGTCGCGCGTCAGCGCCATGTCGAACAGCGTATCGACCAGCAATGCCGCCTCGCCATCCCGGATCAGGCCGGCATTCGACCAGCCCCAGCCGCCATCCGGCTGCAGCCAGGCATACAGCCCGTTGCCGAGATCCTTGAGGCCCTTGGTGTAGTCCCAGCGCTGCGCCATGGCGTATCCCTTCCCGTCAGTCTTCGGGGCAGACGGACCGCCCCGGAAGGCTTTGGCAAGGCCGGGCGGCTCAGAATCTCTCGAGCAGGCGGCGCAGGTATTGCCGCTCGGCTTCGTCCTCCGTCTCACCGAGGCGGCGGCGAAGATCATCGAGGATATCCCGCGCCCGCTGGCGTTCGGCCTCATCGGGTATGCTCACGGAGCGCCCGTCATTGCCGGCGCCCGCTGCTTCGCGGCCGAGCGGATCGTTTGTGTTCTCGCCATCGCGGCCAAGGCGGCTGGCCTGCATCGCATCGAGCGCGCGGGCGAGTTCGCCGGACAGCTGCGACAGGAGCTGGGTGGCGCGCTCCTGATCCTGGATGGCCCGCCCCTCATTGCCAAACTCCAGGGCGCGTTCGGCGCGGCGCTGCGATTCGCGCACGGCGGCGAGCGCCTCCTCATCGAGCCGGCCGGCCAGGCCGGTGCCCTCGCCCTCCCCCTCGGCCATCCGGCGTGCCAGTTCCTCGACCAGCTCTCCGAGCAGCGCCTGGCGCTCCGCGAGCGTCTCGCCGCGTCCGCGCCCGGTCCGGTCATTCGCCAGCGCTTCGCCTTCCCCGCCGCTGCCCTCCTGCTCGCCCGGCCGCTGGCCCTCCCCGCCGCCTTCGCCCTCCTCCGAGCCGCCGGGGCCGGTCTGTTGCGGCGCGCCATCAGGCGACGGGCTTCCGCGCGGCGCCTCCCCGCGCTGCTGGGCCAGCGTGTCATCATTCAGCTGGCGCTGCTCGCGCAGGATCTCCGACAGGCGGCGCAT
>DAIRTA010000372.1:0-1862 GCA_036804125.1 Hyphomonas sp. | reverse complement strand
AGGTGGCCGGCGGCGGGGTCATGAAGGGCACGCCGAGCTTTTTCAGCCGGTCCCAGCAGGCATAGAGATCGTCGCAGATCAGGGCGATGTGCTGGATGCCCTCGCCATTGAATTCGCGCAGGAACTCCTCGATCTGGCCGCCGCCGCTCTTGCCTTCCTCATTGAGGGGGATACGGATCTTTCCGTCCGGCGCGGTCAGCGCCTTGGAGGTCAGGCCGGTATATTCGCCCTTGATGTCGAAATAGCGGATTTCCTGGAAGTTGAAGAGCGTCTCGTAGAAATCCGCCCAGTATGTCATCCGCCCGCCATAGACATTATGGGTGAGGTGATCGATCAGCTTGAAACCGCACCCCTCCGGATGGCGGTCCACGCCGGGCAGGTAGTCAAAGTCGATGTCATAGATGCTCAGGCCGCCGGCGCCGTCATCATAACGGTCGATGAGATAGATGATCGAATTGCCGATGCCGCGGATGCCCGGAATGTGCAGCTCCATCGGGCCGGTTTCGACCTGCACGGGCTCGGCGCCCTGCTCAAGCAGGTGGGCATAGGCCTTGCGGGCATCACGCACGCGAAAGCCCATGCCGCAGGCCGAGGGGCCGTGCTCGCGGGCAAAATACCAGGCGGCCGAGCGCGGCTCGTAATTGGTGATCAGGTTGATGCCGCCCTGTCGCCAGAGCGCGACATCCTTGGAGCGGTGGCGGGCGATCTCGGTGAAGCCCATGCCCTTGAAGACCGGCTCCAGCACGCCCTTCTCAGGAGCCGAAAACTCGATGAATTCGAAGCCATCAAGGCCCGCCGGATTGTCGAACAGATCAGCCATGCGCTTGCTTCCTCTTGTGCGGGACGGTTTAATGGTTTCATATGTAACTAAATTCCCTGCCCGGCACAAGTGAGCCCTGCGTGTGAGGAGAGGATGAAGACTGAACCTGCCCGGCCGCGCCCCGAGCCGGCCGCCCTGCGCCTCGCGGATTTCCTGCCCTATCGCCTGTCGGTGCTGTCGAACACGGTCTCGCGGCGGATTGCCGACCTGTATGACAGGGAATTCGGCCTGTCGGTCTGGCAATGGCGGGTGATGGCGGTCGCCGCCGAGCAGCCGGGGCTCACCGCAACCGAGATCGGCCAGCGCACGGCGATGGACAAGGTGGCCGTCAGCCGCGCGATCGCCGGGCTCATCGAGCGCGGCCATCTTGAGCGCGGGCCCTCCGCCGATGGCGACGGGCGGCGCTTCCATGTGACGCTGAGCCATGCCGGGCGCGCCGTGTATGAGCGCATCGTGCCGATGGCGCTGGCCGAGGAGGCCCGTCTCGTGGAAGCGCTGAATGCGGCGGAGCTGGCGGAGCTGGAACGGCTGATGACAAAGCTGGCCAGGGCAGCCGCGCCGGAGCGGGATTTGTGGTGAGGCCACGGAAGCTGTGATCCCGGATCGGCGGCGCCAGGCCCCTTGTCCGGGATGACAGCTTTGGCGGCCTAACCCGTCCGCCGCCGGCGCTGGCCCAGCCCGCGGGCGATCGGGGCGTCTTCCTCAAGCGTGAACCGCTCGACCAGCCGGGCGATGAAAGAGGAGAGTTGGTCGCGCACCTCATAGGGCGCTTCCATTGGCAGGAAGTGCGACGTGCCGCGGACATTGCGCATGATCATCGAGGGATTCATCTTGATCATCTCGGCGCGCACCTTCGTCGAGATCACCGAATCGCGTTGCGGCCGCAGCACGGCAATGGGGATCTTGCGCTGGCGCACGCGGCGCAGGGCCTTCCATGGGGCATGGCGCTGGGCCCGGAAGGTGCGCGCTTCCCATTTCGGCGGGCAGAGCAGGCCCCAGCGCTGGTCCGGGCCATCATCCGGGCCGTCATCCGAACGGTCGA
>DAIRTA010000371.1:0-1866 GCA_036804125.1 Hyphomonas sp. | reverse complement strand
AATTTTTATATTATTATGGTGATTATGCCAAAGCTGATTGATCATGAGGAACGCCGCCGCGCCATCGCCAGCGCCGCTGTCGACGCGATCGCCGAGCACGGGCTCGACGGCGCCAAGCTGACGGACATCGCCCGCGCCGCCGGCGTCACCACCGGCGCCATCGCCCATTATTTCCCGGACAAGGACGCCGTCCTCGCCGCCGCACTCGAGGAAGTCTGCACACGGCTGATGCAGCATATCGGCCCGCCTGAGAATGTGCCGGCCTATGACTCTATCGCCGAAGCCCTGCCGCTCTGCGATGAGAGCCGGCAGGAATGGCGGGTCTGGCTCGCCTATTGGGGCCGGGCGCCCTTTTCGGAGAAGCTGCGCCAGATCCACACCCAGTATTATCTCGATATCGAGACCGCGCTGGCCGAGCAGCTGGAGGCGGTGACCGCCAGGCCCCGCGATATCGCCGCCGCCATCATCGCCGCCATCGACGGCATCGGCACGCGGGCCACGCTCGAGCCGGAGAGCTGGCCGCCGGCGCGCCAGCGTGCCCTGCTGGCCGTGCTCCTGAAACCACTGTTCGACGAGATCAACCTGCCCGTGACCTGAAAGGAAGCCCGCCATGCCCCAGCTGAAACATCTGCCGCCTGACTGTTCGCATGAGGAAGTCCTTGAAGCCCTCGCCGCCGATGGCGCCGTCATCATCGACAATCTGATGCCGCCCGGCCTTCTCGGCCGGGTCCGGGACGAGATCATGCCCTATGTCGAGGCGACCGCGCCCGGCCGGGATGATTTCACCGGACGGCTGACGACGCGCACCGGCGCCCTCGTTGCCCGCTCACCGGCCTGCCGGGAACTGGTATTGGACGGGCTCGTCAATGCCGCGACCGAGGCCTTTCTTTCGCCCTTCTGCGACCGCTACCAGCTGCACCTCACCCAGGTGATCCGTATACGCCCCGGACAGGACGCACAGGTGCTGCACCGCGACCGCCTCGCCTGGGGCGGCTTCCTGCAGCGCGCCATCGAGCCGCAGCTCAACACCATCTGGGCCGTGACGGATTTCACCCGGGAGAATGGCGCGACCCGCGTCGCCCCCGGCAGCCATCTCTGGGAGGAGGGCCGCGGCGCGCATGAGAAAGAGATCACCTATGCGGAGATGAAGGCGGGTTCGGTCATCCTTTATACGGGCTCGGTGATCCATTCCGGCGGAGCCAATGTGTCAGACGGCGACCGGATCGGCATCAACATCACCTATGCGCTCGGCTGGCTGCGCCAGGAAGAGAACCAGTATCTCTCCTGCCCGCCGGAGATTGCCGCGACCCTGCCGGCGGACCTGCAGCGCCTGATCGGCTATTCGATGGGCAGCTATGCGCTCGGCTATTTCAGCCCGCCGCTGCCGCCCGGCCAGGGCCCGGAAGTGGTGCCGCCGGAGACACTTTTCACCGGTGATGTGAAAGGCTGGGGCGAAGACCTCTATGCGAAGGTTTCGGAGCGGGCCGCCGCCGAGGCCTGAGGCCGCGCTCTCAATACAAAGGCCCTCCCGGAGGACCGGGAGGGCCTTGATCCCCTGAGCTTGGTATCGAGCGCCTATTTGCGCCAGATTGCGGCGAGCGCCGGGTCCTCGACGCCGCCTTCATACTTGCGCAGCTCATGCCGGCCGACGACCATGTGGTGAACCTCGTCCGGCCCGTCAGCAAGGCGCAGGGTGCGCTGGTTGGCATACATGCGGGCCAGCGGGGTCCATTGCGAGACACCGGTCGCGCCATGCATCTGGATTGCCTGGTCGATGATCTGGCAGACCCGCTCCGGCACCATCGCCTTGACCATCGAGATCCAGACGCGGGCTTCCTTGTTGCCGAGGACGTCCATCGCCTTGGC
>DAIRTA010000370.1:0-1871 GCA_036804125.1 Hyphomonas sp. | reverse complement strand
GTCTCGACCGGCTCGACCGAGAGGCAGTTCGACTTGACCGAGCAGTCACCACAGCCTTCGCAGACCTCGGTATTGATCAGCACACGCAGCCTGTCAGGCGCAATCATGCCACGCTTGGAGCGGCGCCGTTTCTCTGTCGCGCACATCTGGTCATAGATGATGACTGAAACGCCGGGTGTTTCGCGCAGGCGCTCCTGCACGGCGCCGAGATCCTTCCGGTGATGGATCGTGACGCCCCCGGGCAGGCCCTTGACGCTGGCATAGCGCGTCGGGTCCTCCGTCACGATAACGATCGTGCGGACGCCTTCGCCTTCGACCTGTTGGGCTATCATGGCCGGCGTCTGGCCACTTTCGACGGGCTGGCCGCCGGTCATGGCCACGGCGTCGTTATAGAGAATCTTGTAAGTAATATTGGCGCCGGACGTAACAGCGGCACGGATCGCGAGCGAGCCGGAATGGGAGTAAGTGCCGTCGCCGAGATTGACGAAGACGTGCTTCTCGTCGGTTGCCCAGAACTGCCCGATCCAGGCGACGCCCTCGCCGCCCATCTGGCTCGTCATGTCCGTTTTCCGGTCCGGCATGAAATTCGCCATGTAATGACAGCCAATCCCCGCGAGCGCGCGGCTGCCTTCGGGAACCACGGTTGAGGTGTTGTGCGGGCAGCCAGAGCAGAAATGCGGGGAACGGATGGTTTCGGCCGCGTTGCTGCGTGCGGCCATGCCGGATTCGCCAACACGTTCGAAATACGCGTCAGCCCGGCTGCGATCCCAGCCATCGGGCAGGACACGCATCAGGGCGGCGGCAATTTCAGGAACAGGGATTGAGGCCACATCGGACAGGAGCGGCCGGCCGTCGCCATCACGCTTGCCTTCGATTAGCGGGCGCTGCCCTTCCGGCAGGCTGTAGAGCGCTGCCTTGAGCTGGCTTTCGATCAGGTCGCGCTTGTGCTCGATGACGAGCACGCGCTCAAGGCCGGCACAGAATTCGCGCACGCCCTCCGGCTCGAGAGGCCAGGGCATCGCAACCTTGTAGATCGCAAGGCCAAGCGCGCCAGCGTCCTGTGGTGATAGCCCGATAGCGGCAAGAGCTTCGAACACGTCACGTGCGGCCTGCCCGGTGACGATGATCCCCGTGCGGGGGCGTAGCGAGGGCAGGATGACATGGTCCAGCCGGTTGGCCCGGACATAGGCCTGTGCGGCCGGCAGCTTCACCTGGCGCAGCCGCGCTTCCTTGCTGAGCGGAATATCGCCCCGGCGCATGTATACGCCGTCGTCCGGGAAGGGAAAATCCGGCCTGTATACATCGAAGCGCTTCAGGCTGACATCGACGACAGCGCCGGAATCCATCGTGTCGGCAAGAGCGACCAAACCTGTCCAGGCGCCCGAGAAGCGGCTCATCTCCCAGCCATGGATGCCATAGTCCAGGACATCCTGGATCGAGGCCGGATTGAGCACCGGGATCTCCGCATCCTGCATCGCGAATTCGGATTGCGAGGGCAGGGTGGAGGATTTGCAGTTGTGGTCGTCGCCGACGAGTGCGAGCACGCCGCCAAGGCGCGAGGTGCCCGCGGCATTGGCATGTTTGAAGACGTCGCCTGTGCGATCAACGCCCGGGGCCTTGCCATACCAGATGCCGAAAAGGCCATCGAAGCGCGCGCCGGGAAACAGGCCGAGCTGCTGCGAGCCCCAGACGGCGGTTGCGCCCAGATCCTCGTTCAGCCCTTCCCAGAAGCGTATGTCATGCGCATCCAGCCATTTCTGCGCCGCGCGCAGCTGCTGGTCATAACCGCCGAGCGGAGAGCCCCGATAGCCGGAGATGAAGCCCCCGGTATTGTGCCCGGCCTGGCGGTCAAGCCGCTTGCGGTCGAGCGG
>DAIRTA010000369.1:0-1881 GCA_036804125.1 Hyphomonas sp. | reverse complement strand
CGCCGCTTTCGAGCGGCTGGCGGAGGCTGTCGAGGACCTGGGACGAAAATTCCGGGAGCTCATCGAGAAACAGCACGCCATGATGGGCAAGCGAGACTTCCCCCGGCTTGGCCCGGATGCCGCCGCCGACAAGGGCCGCCATCGAAGCCGAATGATGGGGCGCGCGGAAGGGGCGGACCCGCGACAGCCGCCCGCGCTCCAGGAGCCCGCAAACTGACTGGATCTGGGAGACTTCAAGCAGCTCCCTCGCCGAGAGCGGCGGCAGGAGTCCTGGCAGGCGCTCGGCCAGCATGGACTTGCCCGAGCCCGGCGGACCGGAAAACAGAAGGTTGTGCCCGCCCGCTGCCGCAATCTCCAGGATCCGCTTGGCGCCTTCCTGGCCTTTCACATCGCGCAGGTCCGGCCCGATCACCGGCTCACTGACTTCGCCCGGGGACGGCGGTGAAAGCATGGCGCGGCCGGCGAAATGATTAACAAGCGCAATCAGGCTCGGCGCGGCCAGCACATGACCACCGGCCCAGGCCGCCTCCGCGCCGCCCGATGCGGGGCAGATCAGGCTGAGCCCGAGGGCTTCTGCAGCCATCGCTGCGGGAAGGATCCCGGAGGTTTCGCCGAGCCGCCCGTCGAGCGACAGCTCGCCGATCGCAGCATGGCGCTCCAGCTGGTCTGCCGGAATGACGCCGAGGATAGCCAAGATAGCGAGGGCGATCGCCAGATCGAAATGGCTGCCCTCCTTGGGCAGATCAGCCGGCGCGAGATTGACGATCAGCCGCTTGGGTGGGAGGGCGAGCCCTAGGGCCGTGAAGGCAGCCCGGACGCGCTCGCGGCTTTCCCCGACCGCCTTGTCCGGCAAGCCGACAACATGGAAGCAGGGGTTCCCGCTGACAAGCTGGACCTGGACATCGACCGGATGCGCCTCGACGCCCTCAAAGGCAAATGTCGTGACCCGGCAGACCATATCCTTCCCCTTGCCCTCTGGAATCCGCCTAGCACAGGAAAGGGAACAAATCTAGAACGAAATTTCCTTTTCGGGCTGCATGGCCGCCAGCGCCGAATCTACCACCTCGAGCCCGGCGCCGGCACGCGGCGCACGCTCCGAAAGGATGCGCCGCCAGGCCCGCGCGCCCGGCTTTCCCGCAAACAGGCCCAGCATATGCCGCGTCATCGCATGCAGGACGGTGCCTTCGGAAAGGCGCGCCGCGATATAGGGGCGGTAGGCTTCAACCGCTTCGGCCGGCGTTACATGCGGCCCTTGCCCGAACAGGGCCGCATCGACAGACCCCAGCAAGGCGGGGGTCTGATAGGCCGCCCGGCCAAGCATGACTCCATCAAAGGTTTGCAGGTGTGCCGTACACTGATCGAGACTCGTGATGCCGCCATTGAGGATGATGGTGAGATCGGGGCGGGCCGCCTTCAGGGCTGCAACCAGCGGGTAGTCCAGGGGCGGCACCTCACGGTTCTCTTTCGGGCTCAGCCCCTTCAGCCAGGCCTTGCGGGCATGCACCGCAAATACGCGGATTCCAGCTGCGGACACCGCCTCGACAAAGCGGAACAAGGTTTCGTCTGCAGGCTGATCATCGATACCGATCCGGCACTTTATGCTGATGGGTACCGGCACGGCTGCCGCCATTGCCGCCGCGCATTCAGCAACACGTGCGGGCTCGGCCATGAGGCAGGCGCCGAAGGCACCGGACTGCACCCGTTCTGACGGGCAGCCGCAATTGAGGTTGATTTCATCATAGCCATAATCCGCCCCGATCCGAGCCGCTTCTGCAAGCCTTGCCGGGTCGGATCCGCCGAGTTGCAGGACGAGGGGATGTTCCTCGGGGCTGTGCCCGATAAGCCGGTCCCGGTTGCCATGGATGACAGCATCGGCGGTGA
>DAIRTA010000368.1:0-1885 GCA_036804125.1 Hyphomonas sp. | reverse complement strand
AACTTGAAGGACATCCCGACGACCCAGCACACGACGGTGCCTCAGGCCTGGGCGGCGCTCGCAACGGCTCTGGAACAGGATAACGCGCTGGCAGAGGTGTTCTTCTCCCGTCTGATCTCGATGGCTTATGGCGGGGCGGCGATGGGGCAGGATATTTATGAGCGCATCCAGGTCGTTGCCGTGCGCGTGACCGGCCAGCGCATCTCGCTGTCTGCCGGATACGGAGCGACCGAAACGTCCCCGACGGCATCCAATGTCCACTGGCCGAACGACCGGATGGGTCTGATCGGCCTGCCGCTGCCGGGCAACACATTCAAGCTGGTTCCGAATGCCGGCAAGCTGGAAGTGCGGGTGAAGGGCGTCAATGTCACGCCGGGCTATTTCCGCAATCCCGAGAAGACGGCCGAGGCGTTCGATGAGGAAGGCTTCTACAGGCTTGGCGATGCCGTGCGATTTGTCGATCCTCAGTATCCGGAAAAAGGCCTTGCCTTTGACGGGCGCACGGTCGAGGAGTTCAAGCTCGCGAGCGGGACATGGGTTTCCGCCGGGGCGGTGCGGGTGGCGGCGGTGGCGGCCTGCGGCGGGGCGTTGTCGGACGCCGTGGTGTGCGGGCTCAACCGGGACGAGATCGGCCTGCTGGGGTTCCTGAACCTTGCCTGGTGCCAGCGCCTTGTCGGCGAACCTCTCGGGACTGAGGACCTTATCCGCCATCCGAAGGTGATCGAGGCGGTGAAGGCTGGGCTTGCCGCCCACAACGTGGCGCATCCGAACGCGGCGGCGCGCGTACGGCGGATCCTGCTCCAGACGCTAGAGCCGCGCGCCGATCTCGGCGAGATCACCGAGAAGGGCTATCTCAACCAGTCCCGAACACTGGCGTTGCGCGAAGCGGAGATAGCGCGGCTTTACGGGCCGGATGAAGCAGACGGAAAGCTGGTGCTCTAGGACCAGCTTTCCGCCTGGTTTTGCAAGCGCGACGGAAACCGCCTAGGGGTCGCGGGAGATGATAACAGGGAGAGCGCCGCGATGACCGAATCCACTGCCGCCATGACGGGCGCTGAGGCCCTCGTCTCGACGCTGGCCGATCATGGCGTGACCGCCTGTTTCGCCAATCCGGGCACGTCCGAGATGCACCTCGTCACCGCGCTCGACCGGGAGCCGCGGATTCGCTCCGTGCTCTGCCTGTTCGAAGGCGTGGCGACCGGGGCGGCAGATGGCCATGCGCGGGTGACCGGCGCACCGGCGATGACGCTCCTGCACCTTGGCGCGGGCTTCATGAATGGTGGCGCGAACATCCATAATGCGCGGCGCGCCTTCTCGCCGATGATCAATGTGATCGGCGATCATGCCGTGCCCCATCTGCGCTATGACGCCCCGCTGACCTCGAACATCATGGGCCTTGCCGGGCCGGCCTCACTCTGGATCAAATCGGCCGATAGGGTTGCGGACACGGGCAAGCTGGCGGCGGAAGCCTGGGAGGCCAGTTTCGGCCCTGCGCCGGGCCCGGTCTCGCTGATCCTCCCGGCTGATTCCGCCTGGAGTGAAGGTGGCCGTCCGGGCCAGCGGCACAAGCGTCCCGCACTCCGCCCCCCTGATGCGGCCCGCATAGAGACCGCCGCCAAAGCCGTGCGAACGGCCAGCCGCCCGATGATATTGATAAATGGCAGCGCGCTGTCGGCCGAAGGGCTCGGCGCGGCGGCGCGGCTGAAAGCGGCGGGTATCCGTGTCCTGACGGATACATTCTTCGCCCGCCAGGCGCGTGGCGCGGGCATGTTTCAGCCTGAACGCATGCAGTATTTCGCCGAAGGCGCCATGACCGACCTTGAGGGAACGGACCTGATGCTGATCGCCGGCACACAGGCGCCCGTCGCCTTCTTCTCCTATCCCG
>DAIRTA010000367.1:0-1887 GCA_036804125.1 Hyphomonas sp. | reverse complement strand
CAGTTGTGGTCAATCCGGGTTCAGCATGAAATTTGCGCAATGCGGGCCGTGCGGGTGAGGCCATCGCGCCCCTTGCAGAGGGGGCCGGCCTCGGGCATCGCAGAGGCTATGGGGCTCACGCGTTTGCTTCGCCGCACGCACAACCTGCTCGCCCTGATTGTCGGCGCGCAGGTGCTGCTCTGGGTCGTCTCGGGCCTGTTCTTCGCGCTGCGCCCGATCGAGGAGGTCCGCGGCGAGCACCTGCGCGCGGCCTGAAGCCAAGCTGACGGCTGCTGCGCCGCTGGCCGCCTCGCCGGACGCCATCCTCGAAGCCGCTGGCGGGACCGTCACCAGCCTCAGGCTCAAGCCCTGGTCCGGCGGCCGCGTCTGGGAGGCGGAAACGGCGAGCGGCAAGGCGCTGTTCGAGGCGCAGACCGGCGCGCCGCTATCGCCCATATCAGAAGCGGCGGCGCGTCAGGTCGCAGAGGCGCACTGGACCGGGCGGGGCGATCTCGCCGCCATCGCCCTGATCGACCCGGCCCCGCGCGAAGCCGGCCGCGGCGCCGGCCGGGCCATGTGGCGCGCGCAGTTCGAGGGGCCGGATACCGCCACGTTCTGGATCGATCCGCAGGATGGCGAGCTGGCCGCCGTGCGCACGGGCTGGTGGCGCGCCTTCGACCTGTTCTGGGGCCTGCACATCATGGACTGGCAGAACCGCGAGACGATCTCGTCCTGGTGGATGAAGCTGTTCGCCTTTGCCAGCCTGGTGCTGACCCTGGCCGGGATCTGGCTGGTCATCGACCGGCTGCGCAAGGGAACCTTGCTGCGCTGAGCGATCAGAACGGCACGTTCGGGTCGTCTTCTCCTGCGCCGCCCGGCGCCAGCCCGGCAAAATCGAACACGCGCGGATCATGCAGATGGCTCGGGCGGAGATTGGCGAGGGCGCGGGCCATCACCTGCCGCGTGCCGGGCTTCTTCCGCTCCCACTCATCCAGCAGGCGTTTCATGGCGACCCGCTGGAGGCCGTCCTGGCTGCCGCAGAGATTACAGGGAATGATCGGGAATTTCATGGCCTCGGCGAATTTCGCCAGGTCGTCCTCGGCAGCGGTAATCAGGGGACGGAAGACCATGACATCGCCCTCATCATTGAGGAGCTTGGCCGGCATCGCCGCCAGCCGCCCGCCATGGATCAGGTTCATCATGAAGGTGGCCAGCGCATCATCCCGGTGATGGCCGAGCACGATGGCCTCGCAGCCTTCCTCCCGCGCCACGCGGTAGAGGATGCCGCGGCGCAGGCGCGAGCACATCGCGCAATAGGTGCGCCCCTCGGGCACTTTCTCCGTGACGATGGAATAGGTGTCCTCGGTGATGATCCGGTGGGCAACGCCCTGCCGCGTGAGCCAGTCCGGCAGGACGTGTTTCGGAAAGCCGGGCTGGCCCTGATCGAGATTGCAGGCGAGGAGGTCCACCGGCAGCGCGCCCTGCCATTGCAGGTCAAGGAGCACGGCGAGGAGGCCATAGGAATCCTTGCCGCCGGAGAGGCAGACCAGCCATTTCGGGCGGGGCTGCTGGCCCGTCTCGATGGCGCGGCGGTCGATCAGGCCATAGCTGTCGATCACCTCCTGCGCCCCGCGCACAAGGCGCTTCCTCAGCTTGCGGAAGCTGACGCTGGTGGGCAGGTCTGCAAACAGCGGCGGCACAGGGGAGAGGGCGGTATCAGCCATGGCCCCTGCGGGGTGCCATGGCGGCCGGCGCGGAGCAAGGGGCCGGCGGCAAGGGGCGGGGAGGTTTGGCCCAGCACCTGCGCCCGGCGCCGCGGGGGCGGGCCGGGGGAATTCTGCCGGATTCGGATTGGCGAAAGCGGCTAGGAGGTGTCGAAGGCCGGCGGCGGCGCCAGACGTTGCGCGG
>DAIRTA010000366.1:0-1894 GCA_036804125.1 Hyphomonas sp. | reverse complement strand
CGCTCTGGCCGGTTGCGCCGAACGGCACGGTGCCGTCAGAGGAGGCGCATGCCGGTCTCAGGCATACCGCCGCCCTGCTCGAAAGCCTCGGCCACACGGTCATAGAAGCTGCGCCGAAACTCGATGGCGAGGCCCTCGCCAAGGCCGCGCTGTTCAGCATCGCGGCGCATGTCGCCTCGGGGCTGGACGATCGTGGCGAGGCCCGCGGCTATCCCGTGACGGAAGACGAGATCGAGCCGGTCACGGCGGCGCTGGCCCGTCTCGGGCGAACGGTCCCGATGGTCGAGCTCGCCAAGGCCAATGGCGTCTTCCAGGCGGCGGCGATCCAGTATGAGCATTTCCTCGACACGGGTGCCTTTGACCTTACACTATCGCCTACCATCCACCGGGCACCTGACCCGCTCGGCACGATGTCGCTCTCGGCCGATGCCGATGAAATGGGCGCAGCGGTCGCCAGTTTCGCCCCGCATTGCGCGATGTTCAATGTTACCGGCTTTCCGGCCATGTCCGTGCCCCTGCACTGGACAGCGCCAAGCGAAAGCGCGCCGCAGGGCCTGCCGATCGGCATGATGTTCGGCGCGCGCTTTGGCCAGGAAGGCCTGCTGCTGTCCCTCGCCGCCCAGCTCGAGCGGGCCGCGCCGTGGGCAAACCGGCAGGCGCCGTTCGGGGTCTGGTGATGTGGCGGGCTGGCGGGTGCCATTGCGGGGCCGTCCGCTACGAGGCTGACCTGCCGGACGCATTCGAGGTCGAGGATTGCAATTGCTCGATGTGTGCCATGAGCGGCAATATCCATGTCATCCTGCCCGCCAGCCGGTTCCGGCTTATTCAGGGTCAGGACAATCTTACCGAGTATGCCTTCAACACACGGACCGCCCGCCACCTGTTCTGCCGCACCTGCGGGGTAAAGAGTTTCTATGTCCCGCGCTCCAATCCGGACGGGTTTGCCGTGACCTGGCGCTGCCTTGATGACTGGCAGCAGCTGAAGGTAACGGTCGTGCCTTTTGACGGGCAGAACTGGGAAGCCCATGCGGGCCGTCTGGCCCACAAATCGAAAGGCTAGCGGGGGGGCTGCGCCTCGGCATCCTGCCGGGACCGTCGATCACGGCCACGCCGTTCACCACCGGCCGCCAGCACGCGGGCAAGCGCGCTGCGCTGATCGGCATTCAGGCTCTCGAGCGCTGGCAGGATTTCGGCACTGAGACGCTCTCGCAGGACACTCTCTGCCGCGCGCACATCAGCCGCCGCCGCGGCTGCTTCTTCCGGTACATAAGGCTCTGCCCGCAGCGCTTCACGCAGGCGCGCCTGCGCGCTGCGGCGGGCCTCGATCTCTGCCTCTGCTGCAGCGTAGGCAGCCCGCACGAGCTGACGGATCGCCGCGCGGTCCTCATCGGAAAGCCGAACGGGACGTTCCGGGCGTTCGCCCTGCCAGACACGCTCCGTTCGCGGTGGCTCCGCCGGTTTGCGCAGCATCGTGCCTGCGATAAAGCCGGCAAGGCCGAGATTGGCGAGCAGCGAGACGGTCAGCACGACCGGGATGAGCCATTTGCGTCGGCCGTTCATTCAAACAGGTCTCCCGGATCGGTCAGGACATCACCGCCAAAGGCGAGCAGCAGGACTTCTTCAACATCTGTATCCGGATCATATGTGGCCAGTTGCGGCGCCAGGACTAGACCGGCCAGTAGTCCGGCAGCAGCAGCCGCAAGCCCGCTCGCCGGGATCCAGGCGTCCCGCACGCCGAACAGCCTGCCCCAGCTCACAGCCGGGCGCTGCCGGGCGGGTTTGGGGGCGTCGGCGAGGATGGCGCCGCGCAGACGCCCTGAGACGGAGGGTTCGGGTATCGCGCTGAGAGCGGCATCGAGCGCGCGGGCCTCGGCGAGAGCCGCGGCGAAAGCAT
>DAIRTA010000365.1:0-1896 GCA_036804125.1 Hyphomonas sp. | reverse complement strand
GCGGCTTATACTGTGCTTCGGGTTGGGCGCCATGGCGGCGCTGCGGCGCGGCTGTGAGGGGGAGAATGGTGGGCGATGCAGGGTTCGAACCTGCGACCCCTGCCGTGTGAAGGCAGTGCTCTACCGCTGAGCTAATCGCCCGGATTCCGGAGCGCAGGCGGTAATCCGCACGCGCGCCGCGGTCAAGCCGCGAACAGGGCCGGGCTCCAGCGGGGGGAAACGGGGGGCAGCGATGCGTATAGCTTTCCCCGCAGCTATGCAAATTGGTATATCTTTTCCCGGGCAGCCAGCCACGCCCAGCCGCCGTTGAAAAATTTTGCGGCCCCGGCGCCGCCTATCCTCCGCTAAAGCCAGCAAAGGTTGCCTGTCCGGTTTGCCGCTGTCTGATACGTCATCTTGATGAACGCGCATTCACCATGAACAGCTGTTCATATTGAAAATTTAAAAATCCGTCATAAAGGCGAGGGCTTGAGAATGTTTGCAAACATTGTCATGTAGCTTGCATAAGAGATGGCCGACGTTTGTACGGTCGCAATGATAAGAAGGGCTACGCTGACGGTTTCGACCGTCTGACTACCGAAGCAAAAGCCTGGAGAGAGCAAACGTGAAAGACTGGTGTGACGAAGAAGGCGCCCGCCGCCTCCGAGAGAAAATTAATTCCTATTGGGCCGAGCGCGGCTATGAGGTCGATGTCGATCTCATCGAAGCCGGTTTTGTGCCCGCTATGCGCAGCGCCCGCACGGATGTGCGCAGCAATATGGTGAACGGCATGCCGCGCCGCCGCGCCGCCGGCGAAGCGGGCGCCATGCGTCCGACCTATCGCCCGCGCAACGAAGCCGGCGCCTGACGCAAGAGTTCCGAAACAATCGGAATCAGCGCCTCATAATGCCCTAGGATCGCGTCGGGCTGCAAGGCATCGGCCGGCTCGGATTCATAACCGAAGGGCACGAAAATGAAGGGCAGTCCGGCATTCCGGGCTGCCCTTTCGTCCGTCCGGCTGTCGCCGACGAACAGGGCGCGCCGGGGCTCGCCGCCGGCCTCGGCGATGGCCTGGAGCACATGCCCGGCATCCGGCTTGCGCCGCACGGTGCGGTCCGCGCCGACGATGGCCCGGAAGCGCGGCGTGAGGTCCAGGGCGCCGAGCAGGCGGTCGCTCAGGTCCTGGCGCTTGTTGGTGCACACGGCCAGGCCGGCCCCGCCGGCGGCAAGCGCGTCGAGGGCCTCCGGCGCGCCCGTATAGGGCCGCGAACCGACAGCGATGTTGTCCACATAATGCCCGATGAAGCGCTCGAAGGCGCGGTCCATATCCGCCGGGCTGAGGGCGGCGCCCTGCTGGGCGAGGCCCGTCTCGATCATCGCCCGCGCGCCGTGCCCGATCATCGTGGCAACCGCCGGAAGGGCGACCGGGGCTAGGCCGAGATGGCCCAGCACATGGTTGAGCGCGGCCAGCAGGTCGGGCGCGGTATCGACGAGCGTGCCGTCGAGATCGAAAACCACCGTCCAGCCCTCAAACGGCCCGGAACCCGCGTGAAACTTCAAGGGCCTGCCCTCGCCAAATACCGGCCTTTGGTCTAGGCGAAGCAAGAGGGCAAAGCGAGAGGGAGCCAGCAGGTGACAGAGGCCCGGACAGCCGCGCGCGCAGCGATCATCCTGGCGGCCGGCATGGGCACGCGGATGAAATCGCCGCTGCCGAAAGTGATGCATGGCGTCGGCGGCCGGCCGATGGTGGACTGGTCGCTGGCGCTCGCCCGCAGCGTGGGCGTGGCCCGGATCGTGGTGGTCGCCCATCCCTCGCAGGCCGTGCTGATCGCGCACATCGCGCAGGCCCATCCCGATGTCACCCTGGCCTTCCAGGATCCGCCCCGCGGCACCGGCGACGCCGTGCGCGCAGCCGAG
>DAIRTA010000364.1:0-1902 GCA_036804125.1 Hyphomonas sp. | reverse complement strand
GGGGCTTCGCCGTCATACATGCCGCCCGCGGCGAGGGCGCCGATTTCGAGGAAGGCGCTGCCCGGATCGATCAGGCGCTCGACCCGCTCGCGCGGCAGCAGCTTGCCGCGCTCTGTATGGCGCCGGCGGGATTCTTCCGGTCCGCCCTGTGCGGCCTCGGCGGTCCTGGCGCGCAGTTCGTCCAGCAGGGCCTGCATGGCGGCGCGATTGGCGGCAAAGCGCGGCGCGGTGACATCAAGGGCTGATTTCAATACGGGCATGTCGCCTCCTGCAGGACCCGAATCCTGATTAACGGTCTGTCAGGGCGCTGTCATCATGCGGTCACGCAGTCGCGATTTGCTGGAGCCTCTGAACGGTATAAAGCCTGCAGGGAAGACACCATGTTCCGGCAAATGCGCCTCGATATCCTGCCCAGCCTGCGTACCATCCCGCTTCTGAGCGAGGTGCCCTCGCGCGCCATGAAGGCTGCGGGGCGCGAGGCGCGCTGGTTCTCCCTTCCCGCCGGCACGCCGCTGTTCCTGGCCGGGGAGACCGCCGACACGATCTATTTCACGGTTTCAGGCACGCTGGGCGCGTTTTCGCCGCAGAACGAGTTCCTCGGCCATATCCGGGCGGGCGAGCCGGCGGGCGAAATGGCGGTGTTCCTCGGCGGGATCGATACCGACGGGGATGGCACACCGGATGATGTGCCACATACGAGCTCGGTCTATGCCTTGCGCGATTCGGAGATCATCGGCCTGTCCCGCAAGGGCTGGCAGCGCCTGGTCAGGGCCGAGCCGGAACTGATGCAGAGCATGGTCCGGGTGATCCTCGCCCGGATCGGCCGGGGCAGCCAGCGAACGATCAGCGCCTCGCCGAAAGTGTTCACGCTGCTGGCGACCTCGCCGACCATCGACCTGCGCCTTCAGGCGCGCATCCTGCGCGACGAGCTGACCCGGCTGGGCCTGCGTGCGGTCATCGTGGACGAGGCCACGGGGGACGAGAAGCCCTCCGGTTTCTTCGACGGGCTGGAAGCCGCCAATGATGTCGCGATCCTGATCGCAGCCCTCGGGGCCACCTCCTGGTGCCGACTGGCGATGCGGCAGGCCGACCGGATCTGGGTCGTGGGACGCGGCGATGCGCGCCCCTCGCGGCCGCTGATGCCGGATGGCGACTCCCCGGCCCAGAAGCTGAAACTGGTCGATGTCATCCTCTGGCATCCCGGCGCGGGACGGCAGGCGGCCTCACCGCGCGAATGGCTGGAGGCGGCCGGCGCGATGCGGGTGTTCCACTGGCGGGGCGATACCGGGCCGGATTCGCGCCGTATCGCGCGCATCATGGCGGGGCGCTCGGTCGGCGTCGTGTTCTCCGGCGGCGGGGCGCGGGCCTACAGCCATATCGGCGTGGTGAAGGCGCTGCGCGAGGCGGGCATCCCGATCGACTTTGCCGGCGGCGCCTCGATGGGCGCGGTCATCGCCGCCTGTGTCGCGATGGGCTGGGATGATGACGAGATCGACCGGCGCATCCGCGAGGCGTTCGTCAAGTCCAACCCGCTCGGCGATTATAACCTGCCGGTCGTCAGCATGGTGCGCGGCAAGCGCGTCAACCAGCGCCTCGAAACGCATTTCGGCGATGCTGAAATCAATGAGCTGCCGATCCCGTTCTTTGCAACCTCGACAAACCTGACGACGGGCAGCGCGCATGTTCACCGCTCCGGCCGGCTGCGCGAAGCGCTGAGGGCCTCGATCTCCCTGCCCGGCATCCTGCCGCCGGTGGTCAATGGCCAGGACATCCTGGTCGATGGCGCGGTGCTGAACAATTTTCCGGTCGAGGCCATGCGCGACCTGCATCGCGGCTTCGTTGTCGCCTCGGATGTCTCGCGCCAGCCGGCCGGCCTCAATCTCGACGAGTTCCGCGAGCCGC
>DAIRTA010000363.1:0-1927 GCA_036804125.1 Hyphomonas sp. | reverse complement strand
GCCTCGGGCGGCGCGCGGATGCAGGAAGGCACGCTCAGCCTGATGCAGATGCCGCGCACGACGCTCGCCGTGAATGACCTCGCTGAGGCGAAGCTACCCTATATCGTCATCCTGACGGATCCGACCTCGGGCGGGGTATCGGCGTCCTATGCGATGCTGGGCGATGTCCATATTGCCGAGCCGGGCGCGATGATCGCGTTTTCCGGTCCGCGCGTGATCGAGCAGACCATCCGCGAAAGCCTTCCCAAGGGGTTCCAGCGCGCAGAGTTCCTTCGCGAGAAGGGCATGGTCGATATTGTCTGTGACCGGCGTGAGTTGAAGGCAACGCTGGCGCGCCTTCTCACCCATCTCCTGCCAATGTCCCGGCGGCGGGAAGACCGGTCCACCATCGGCCTCACACCGCCGAAAACCCATGCCGAGAAACCGCCCGAGACCAAGGGCAAATCCGATTGATCGGGAACAGTCCGGCCGTCAATGCGGCGCTGAAGCGGCTTGAGGGGCTCTATCCGGCAGAAATCGAGCTGTCGCTCGGGCGCATCGAACGCGCGCTCGAGCGTCTCTGCCGCCCGCAGGACCGGCTGCCTCCGGTCATCCATGTCGCCGGCACCAATGGCAAGGGTTCGACAGCGGCCTTCATGCGCGCCATGGCGGAAGCGGCCGGCCTGTCGGTGCACGTGTTCATCTCGCCGCATCTCGTGCGCTTCAATGAACGCATCCGCCTCGCCGGTGAGATCGTCGATGATGAGCGGCTGGTGGCCTGGCTCGACCGCACGCGCGAGGCCGTAGGGAAGGGGCAGATCACGCCCTTCGAGGCGGCCACGGCGGCTGCGCTGCTCGCCTTCAGCGAGGTCCCGGCCGATCTCCTGATCCTGGAAGTCGGCCTTGGCGGGCGTTTCGATGCGACCAATGTTATCGATGCGCCAGCCCTGTCGGTGATTAGCCCGGTCGATTTCGACCACAAGGCCTTCCTCGGCTCCGACCTGCGCTCGATAGCCGGGGAGAAGGCCGGGATCATCAAGGCCGGGCGGCCTGTCCTGAGCGCCATCCAGCGCAAGGTCTGCGACGAGGTGATTGCCCGCCGGGCGGCGGAGCTTGGGGCGCCGCTGTACAGGATGAAGGCGCATTTCATTGATGCAATGCCCGAGGACCTTGCGCTCGCGGGCGATCATCAGCGGGCCAATGCCGCCCTTGCGGCCATGGCGATGCAGCTGTTTGGGGCGTCGACCCGCATCAATGAAGCCGCGATCTTCGCCGGTGCGCGCCAAGCGACCTGGCCGGCGCGCATGCAACGGCTGAAGCCGGGTCCGGTCACAGACCTTGCCGGCGGCAGCGAGGTCTGGCTCGATGGCGGGCATAACCCCCATGCCGCGCGCGCCATCGCGCGCCATCTCAGGGCGGAAGGCGAGCAAACCGCGCTGGTGACGGCGATGCTGGCGAGCAAGGATGCTGTCGGCTTCTTCCTGCCTTTCCGGCGGCTCAGCCCACGCGTCTTCACCCTGCCGAATGCGCCGGGCCATCGCGGCGCCGATCCGCATGACCTGGCCGAGGCCGCCCAGATCGCCGGGCTCGAAGCGCGGGTCATGACGGGGCTGGAGACGGCGATGCAGGCTGCGGCGGCTTCTGGAGCCAGCCGGATCCTGATCTGCGGCTCGCTCTACCTGGCTGGCGAGGTGCTTTATCATAACCGGGAATGGCCGGATTGAACTCGCGCACGAAGCGGCCGGTTTCCCCCGCGTCCAATTGACCTTCAGCGCCGCTTGCGTCTTGTGACGTGGCGGCCCGGCTTGTAGCACGCCGCTTGCAATGATTTATGAGACGACCAAACAGCTGGGAGCGCCGTCATGAAGGTCCTCGTGCCCGTCAAGCGGGTCATCGATTATAATGTGAAGGTCCGGGTGAAGTCGGATCAGAGCGGTGTCGATCTCGC
>DAIRTA010000362.1:0-1947 GCA_036804125.1 Hyphomonas sp. | reverse complement strand
CTTCATCATCGACAAGATGACCTATGCGGCCACCCGCGGCAGCATCGCCGCCGCAGAAGCCGCCGGGCGTGCGCGGCTCTTGGTCGAGGATATCTGCAACGCGTCGCGCATGGGCGCGCTCATCCGCGAGATCCGCCCCGATGCGATCCTGCACCTGGCCGCCGAGAGCCATGTCGACCGGTCGATCTCGGGTCCGCGCGCTTTCATCGAGACCAACATCACCGGCACCTACACAATGCTCGAGGCCGCCCGCGCCTACTGGCTCAGCTTGCCAGCCCCGGCACACGAGACGTTCCGGTTCCTGCATGTATCGACCGATGAGGTTTACGGCTCGCTTGGCCCGGAGGGGCTGTTTACCGAGACGACTCCTTATGATCCGTCTTCGCCCTATTCGGCGTCCAAGGCCGCGTCGGACCATCTTGCCAAAGCCTGGTACCGTACCTATGGCCTGCCGGTCCTCATCTCGAACTGCTCCAACAATTACGGCCCCTTTCATTTCCCCGAAAAGCTCATTCCGCTCGTCACCCTCAATGCGCTGGAGGGCAAACCCCTGCCTGTCTATGGCAAGGGCGACAATGTCCGGGACTGGCTGTATGTGGAGGACCATGCCCGCGCGCTTCTGATGCTCGCAAGGCGCGGCCGGCCGGGAGAGACCTACAATGTCGGCGGCCGGAACGAACGCACGAACCTTGAGGTGGTCGAAGCCATCTGCGATACGCTGGATACGCTTCGCCCGGCGGGCTCGCCCCGGCGCTCGCTGATCACCTTCGTTGAGGACCGTCCCGGCCATGATCATCGCTATGCGATCGATGCGGCCAAGCTGGAGACGGAACTTGGATGGCGGGCCGAGGAAACCTTCGAGACCGGTCTCAAGAAAACGATCGCCTGGTATCTGGAGAATGAAAGCTGGTGGGGGCCGTTGCGCCGGACGGTCTATTCCGGTGAAAGGCTCGGCCTTGCCACGGTCGCCGGGACCTGAACCCCAAAAAAACCCGCAGCGCGAGACAGTCATGGCAAAACTGAAGGTGCTTGTCGCAGGCGGCAGCGGGCAGGTGGCCCGCTCCCTTGCCGCATCGGTGCCGGCACAGGGCATTGAAGCCACCTGCCTTGGCCGTCCGGCGCTCGATATCTGCGACCGGGCGAGTGTGCAGAGGGCCTTCGACACGGTCAGGCCGGGACTCGTCATCAATGCGGCGGCCTATACAGCGGTCGATCAGGCCGAAACCGAGCCGGATCAGGCCGTCGAGGTCAATGCCCGGGCGGCGGGAGCCCTTGCCGCGGCCGCGGCCGAGCGCGGCGCGCCGATGCTCCATCTGTCGACGGACTATGTCTTCGATGGCAGCAAGCCTGCGCCTTATGTCGAGACCGATCCGGTCAGCCCGCTTGGCGCCTATGGGCGTTCCAAGCTCGAAGGCGAAAGCCTTGTCACCGCGGCCAATCCCCAGGCCGTGATCCTGCGCACAGCCTGGGTCTACAGCGCGTATGGCAGGAATTTCGCCAAGACCATGCTGCGCCTGGCTGATTCGCGCGATGAAGTCAGTGTCGTCGATGACCAGCGCGGCAACCCCACGAGCGCAGCAGACATCGCCGCCGCCCTCTGGCAGATCGCTTTACGCTATGCGGAGGACCCGGCCTCGCTGAATCCGGGCGTCTTCCACATGACGGCCAGCGGCGAAGCGAGCTGGGCCGATTTCGCCGAGGAAATCTTCCGTCTCAGCGCCGGGTCCGGCGGGCCCTCCGCGCGCATACGCCGCATCACGACAGCAGACTATCCGACCCCCGCACGGCGCCCGGAAAATTCGAGGCTCGATTGCCGCAAGCTCGCGCTCGCCTATGGCCTCACCCTGCCGCCCTGGCAGCAAAGCGCCGACAGGGTTGTTTCTGAACTGATCAAAACCCAAGGATGGAATGCATGAAGGGGATTATTCTTGCCGGCGGCAAGGGCAC
>DAIRTA010000361.1:0-1954 GCA_036804125.1 Hyphomonas sp. | reverse complement strand
ACGTGCTCAACGCCGAGCCCGAGATTGCAGCCCCGGCCCAGCCGAAACCCTTGCCTGATAAAGGCCAGGGGGCGCTCCGCTTCGAGGGCGTCACCTTCCACTATGGCGAGGATACGGCCTCGGCACTGGAAGACTTTTCCCTTGAGGTGCAGCCCGGCGAGTTCGTCGCACTGGTCGGCCCGAGCGGGGCGGGTAAGACGACCGTGTTCCGGCTGGCGCTCAGGCTGTTTGATCCGCAATCGGGCCGCATCGTGCTGGACGGGGTCAGCGCCATGGAGGCCGATCCCCGCGACTGGCGCCGTTGCTTTGCCTATGCCCCGCAGGAATCCGCTCTGTTCACCGGGACGGCATCAGAGAATATCGCTTTCGGACGCGAGGGGGCGGATAATGCCGTCATCGAGCAGGCCGCCCGTATGGCCGAAGCGATGAGTTTCCTGAGCGACAAGGAGGGGCTGGCGACGCCGCTCGGGCAGAAGGGGCGCAGCCTGTCCGGCGGACAGCGCCAGCGCATTGCACTCGCCCGCGCGCTGGTGCGCGATGCGCCTGTCCTGCTCCTCGACGAGGCGACATCAGCGCTTGATTCGGAGAGTGAGGCGGCGGTGCGCCGCGCCATCGAGAATGCGGCGAGCGGGCGCACGACGCTGGTCATTGCACACCGGCTGTCAACGGTGCGCCGGGCCGACCGGATCATCGTGATGGACCGGGGGCGGATCGTGGAAGAGGGCACGCATGAGGCACTGATGGCACGCGGGGGGCTGTATGCGCGGCTTGCGGAGCTTCAGTTCACGGAAGGGTAAGGCCCTGCACGGCCAGAGGGCTGCAGGCTACTCTGCTGCCTGAAGGGAGGGCTGCACCTTCACCTTTTCTGCCGGTATGTTGAACTGCATGACCCCGTCCTCGATCGGCAATTCCCGGAGGTTCTTGCGATCCGTGAAATAGTTCTGGTTGAGCTTCCAGGGCGGCTCGGTGTGCTGGCGCGGAAAGCGGTCCATTACCCGCTGGAAATAGCCTGAGGAGAAATCGACAAAAGGCTCTGTCTGGTTGGGGTAATGATCGAGATAGGGCATGGCAGAGGTCGCCCCCCTCTCATCCATCAGGTTAATCAGCCGGCAGACATATTCGCTTGTAAGGTCAGCCTTCAATGTCCAGGAGGCATTGGTATAGCCGAAGGTGACAGCGAGGTTCGGCACATTCGACAACATCACGCCCTTATAGTTCAGCAGACGGCCGGGATCGACAGGCACCCCGTCAATCGAGACCTCGACCCCGCTCATGAAGATGAGATCGAGACCGGTGGCGGTGACGATGATGTCGGCGGGCAATTCCTTGCCGGATCTGAGCCGGATACCGCTTTCGGTGAAGCGATCGACATGATCGGTCTCGACGCTGGCCTTGCCGGATTTCAGGGCAGCAAAAAGATCGGAGTCAGGAACAAGACAGAGGCGCTGTTCCCAGGGGTTGTAAGCCGGGGTGAAGTGTTTATCGACATCATAGTCCGGTCCCAGCTCTTCACGCACCAGCGCCAGCAGCCGCTCGCGGGCCTTTTCAGGCTCCGAGCGCGCCTTGCGGAAGAAATACTGTTGCAGGAGAACGTTCCGCCAACGGATTAACGTGTAAGCCCAACTCCCCGGAAGCACCTTTCGCAGGAAATTCGCTAATCCGTCTACGGCAGGCCGGGAGACGACATAGGTGGGTGAGCGCTGCAGCATGGTGACATGGGCCGCCTTGTCCGTCATTGCGGGCACGAGCGTCATGGCGGTGGCGCCGGAGCCGATCACGACGACGCGCTTACCGGAATAGTCGAGGTCCTCCGGCCAGTGCTGCGGATGGATGATCTGTCCCTTGAAAGCGGCCTCGCCCGGAAATTCCGGCTTGTAACCTTGGTCATAGCGGTAGTAACCGCCACACATGAACAGGAAGCGGCAGGTCGTCGTCTCGCGCAAGCCCGTCTTCA
>DAIRTA010000360.1:0-1965 GCA_036804125.1 Hyphomonas sp. | reverse complement strand
CAAACCAGCCCCAGCCGCCATGCTTGTCCGGTTCCAGATTGGCCGGTGAGCCGGAGACGATCCGCGCCTCATAGACCGGGGCGATCCAGTGCACCCCCTGATCGGGCAGGATCGTCTCGGCAAGACAGGCCAGCCCGGCCAGCTCGATCGTGATCCCCAGCTCTTCCATGATTTCGCGGCGCACGGTGACTTCGGCCGGCTCTCCCCAGTCGATCTTGCCGCCGGGCAGGCCCCAGCTGCCGGCCTCTGGGGGATTGAGCCGCTGGATCAGCAGCAGCCGGCCTTTCGAATCGCAGATTGCGGCGCCTGCGCCTGCCCGCACGGCCATGGCGCTCAGATGTCCCCGAAGGTTTCCAGGGCCGCGCGGGCAATCTCCTCGCCCCATTCCTGAACGAAGTGTCCGCCCTCTGCGATTTGCATCGGCTCCGGGCAGCCGCGGATCTGGCGGCGCAGCGCCTCCATGGCGGGCGGGCCGAGCACCGGGTCCTGCATGCCGATGGCCATGAAGCTCTGGCCGGCCCATTCAGTCGCCCACCAGGCGGCGGCGCGCTTTGACAGGTCAACACCCTCCATCTCCGGCGAGACCATGACGAGTTCGGGAAAGCGCCGCACGCCGGCCTTGTAGCTCGCATCCGGATAGGGCGCGGCATAGGCCCCGGCCTCGGCGTCCGACAGGATGGGCGTCGCCCGCTTCATCAGCGCGGCAATATCGAGATCGGGCTGCGAACGGTTGAAGGCTTTCCAGGCCTCGAAACCCGGCCCGGGAGAATTGCCGACCGCGAGGCCGGTATTCATCACGATCAGCCGCGTGAATCGCTCCGGCATCTCCATCGGGATGGTCAGGCCGAGCAGGCCGCCCCAGTCCTGCACCACGAGGGTGATGTTCTTCAGGTCCAGATGCCGGATCAGGGCCAGCATCATGTTGCGGTGGAAATTGTAGGTGTACACATTGTCATCGACAGGCTTGTCGGAGCGCCCGAAGCCCAGCCAGTCCGGCGCAATCGCACGCGCGCCCGAGGCGGTGAAGACCGGGATCATCTTGCGGTAGAGATAGCTCCAGCTCGGCTGCCCATGCAGGCAGAGGAAAGTGCGCCCGGCCTCCGGCGGGCCCTCATCGAGATAATGGACCCGCAGGCCCTCATAGCCGGGCAGCACGTCGACATAGTGCGGGGCAAAGGCAAAGCCGGGCAGGCCCTCGAAGCGGTCATCGGGTGTGCGTCTGGCTTCGATCGTCATCGGGCGGGCCTCCTGCTTGTGTCGTGATTACGGCGTATCGCGGCCCGGGATCCGACGCCAATAAAAAAGCGGCCGCTGCGATTGCGCGCAGCGGCCCGAGGAGAGGCCTGGTGAGAAGCCGGAGATCAGCGGCGCGCTGAAGCGTTGCACTGGGCGAGCTCTTCGGCCGAGAGCTCTGTCGCGGTGTTGCGCAGGGCGGTGATTTCGCCGACCTGGCGGACGATCTGGCGGCAGATGCGCACGGTCGGGCGCTTGCGGTCGAGCTGGGCGGTGCAGGTCGTGCCCTGGCAGGTCCAGACAACGCTTTCCGCGATGACGCGGCGCTGCTCGACCGGATTGGCGGCTTCGAATGTGTAGGCGGTGCTGGCAAAGGCCGGCAGGGCGAGGCCGAGCAGGGCAGCGGCAGCAAAGGCGGAACGGAGCATGGGAGGAGTGCCTTTCGTTCGGGGTTGCGGGGTTGAAAACGGCGTCGGTGGAGAGGCGTTTGGAGCCTGTCGATGAGGAGTATAGAACGTTGAATATTTCGTCAAGTGTTCAGAGCGATAAATTCAGTGTTTTGGAGAACGGGCCGTTCCGTTTGCGGGGCGGGTGTCGCGGCGGCACAAATTGCCCGCGCGCTGCCGCTTGCTATGGTGAAAACCTGACGCTCATACGGGGAAGGACACGCCATGGATTTCAACATCCCGCAGGATATCGCCGACTATCTCGTCGTGCTCGACAAGTTCATCG
>DAIRTA010000359.1:0-1995 GCA_036804125.1 Hyphomonas sp. | reverse complement strand
CACTCGGCCCATTCGGAGCCGGAATGGCGGAGCCTGTCTTTGCCATGGCGGATGTTTATCTCAGCGGGGTCCGCGAGATCGGCACCGGGCACCTGCGCTTCCAGGCGGCCGACGGGGCCGGAACAGCCGCCTGCATCGCCTGGCGCGCACGGGCCGGCCCGCTCGCCGATGTGCTGCGGGACAGCCGGCGGGTGCATCTGGCGGGGCGGCTGAAAGTGGATGAGTGGAACGGCCGGCGGCGCGTGCAATTTGAGGTGACCGACGCGATACCGTCCTGAAATCTGCGGCGCATTTCGCAGGGGTGTGACTTGCCCTGCCCATGGCCATTGGCTATATCGCGCCTCTCAAACCGGTGCGGTCCCTTCGTCTATCGGTTAGGACGCCAGGTTTTCAACCTGGAAAGAGGGGTTCGATTCCCCTAGGGACTGCCATCTTCCGGACAAAGTTCTCCTCAAACTTATGGATGATGCGGGAGGCCGCTGAACATTGCGTGACAAGCGCAAGGGCCCGGACTAACATCCGGGTTTGGGGAATGCTGGGGTTATGACCAAGGTTGCGTCTGAGAAGCAGGCTGAAGCCGTTGAGGCATCCACGCATGTGCGTGTGATCGGTCGGGTGAAGTGGTTCGACAGCGTCAAGGGCTTCGGCTTTGTCATCGCCGAGTCCACGGCTGATCCGGACCTTACAGGCGATGTCATGCTGCATATCTCCTGCCTGCGCGAGTATGGCGAGAGCCTGGCTGATGAGGGCGCAAAGATTGTGCTCGACGCAGTCTTGCGCGATCGCGGCTGGCAGGCGGTGCATGTTATCGAGATGGAGCGTCCGCGGGTTTCCCTTGCCCGTGAAAAGGGCCTGGCCCTGCGGTTTGAGCCCGTGCGGCTGAAATGGTTCAACAAGACGCGCGGCTATGGCTTTGTCTGCCGGGAAGGCGATTCAGAGGACATTTTCGTGCATGCCGTGATCCTGAGAAAGGCCGGGCTGGCCGAGATAGAGCCCGGGGCCGAAATCGAGGCCATCATTCAGGACGGCGCCAAGGGCACGCATGTCGTGGCGGCCCGAAGAAAAGCCTGACGGATGACAGCGCTTGCCCGGCGCGGGGCAGGACAGTAATCCTCAACCCATGAAACGCTTCATCCTGCTCCTCATTACCGCCCTCGGCGTGCTGGCTGCCTACGCCCATGCTGAACTCCCGGTTGACCGTGTGGCCGTCATCTCCGGCGATACCGAACATGAATTCACAGTCGAAATTGCGGCTACACCGGAAGCCATTCAGCAGGGCCTGATGTTCCGGGAAGAGCTCGCCCCCGATGCAGGCATGCTGTTCGATTTCGGCGTGACCCGGCCCTCGAGCATGTGGATGAAGAACACGCTGGTTCCGCTCGACATGCTGTTTGCGCTGCCTGATGGCACCGTTATCGCCATCGCGCACAACGCCGTGCCGGGTTCGCTTCGTTCGATTGATCCGGGCGTGCCGGTTCGGGGTGTACTCGAAATTCCGGGCGGCCGCGCCCGCGAACTCGGTATCAATCCGGGCGACGTGATGGTTCACCCCATCTTCGGGAACCGGAGTGAATGATGGCAGCGCGCTGATGCGCGAGCCGCCTCCCGGATTCGCGCTCACCCCCTCGCGCGGGCTGTTTACCCGGCACAACGGGCCCACCTATCGCGCCAGCGCGGAAGGCGACCTGCGTGCCGGTTTCTGGGTCCTCGACCGCCATTGCAACGGCCTGGGCTTCCTGCACGGCGGCATGGCGTCGTCCTTTGCTGACAGCGCGCTCGCCTGGGCGGTCTGGTCGGCAACGGGATCATCGTCCGTTACCATCAAGCTGGTACTCGAATTCCTCGAAATCGTGCGCGAGGGGGAATGGCTCGAAGCGCATCCGGAAGTGGTGGGCGTGGACGGTGAATATGTGCATGTCCGTGCCCGATTGGTGAAGGTCAATGGCACGCTCGCCGCACGGGCCAGCGCCGTGTTCCGCACCGTGCGCCGGAAGG
>DAIRTA010000358.1:0-1998 GCA_036804125.1 Hyphomonas sp. | reverse complement strand
GCTCAGGCCTGCTCCAGCGCCCAGGGCGCGGCCGCGGCGAGGTCTGCCCCCATCGCCTCGTAATAGAGACGCTGCACCCGGCGCGTGACCGGCCCCGGCCGGCCCGTGCCGATCGCCTGGCCGTCGACATGTGTCACAGGCGAGATCATCGCCCCGGCGGAGCTGGTGAAGACTTCCGCCGCCTTAACCACTTCTTCCCGTGTCACGGCGCGCTCGGTAATGGTTAAGCCCGCCCCGGCGGCCAGCGCGATCACCCCGGCCCGTGTGATCCCGCCGAGGATCGACGGAGAGAGTTCGCGCGTGATGAGTTCACCGGCGCCGGTGACGATCCAGAGATTGGCCGAAGCCGCCTCGGTGACGAACCCGTCCTCCACCATGAAGGCCGTATCCGCCCCCTGCTCCTTGGCCGCACGATAGGCCAGCGCCTGGGACAGGAGCTGGGTCGTCTTCATGTCCCGCCGCTTCCAGCGTGTATCCTCCAGGAAGATCGCCCGAAGGCCATCGCGGGCGGCCTCTCCGATCAGCGGCCGGGCCTCGGCATAGGCGAAAATCGTGGGCTTGAACGTCTCCGGGCCGGCAAAATCCCTTGAATCATAAGCCCCTGCCGTGACCTGCAGGTAGATCAGCCCTTCGGCCAGTTTATTGTGTACGATCAGTTCCGTATGGAGGGTTTCCCAACCGGACCGCCCGAGCGGGTCCGGAATGCCGATCCCTTCCAGGGTACGCATCAGACGGGTGATATGGCCCGCAAGGTCCACGCAGCGCCCGTTATAGACCGCAGTGACCTCATAAGCCGCATGGGCGAACAGGAAACCCCGGTCAAAAGGCGAGATCGTCGCGTCCGGGAGTGGGCGCAGCGCGCCATTGAGATATATCGTCTGGCAGACAGGCATGACGGGGACCTAACGCAATCAGAACGGGTTTGTGCGCCGCAACAAATTTCTTGCGCTGCGGCATGACACTTGCCACACTGACGCGATGGACCTGGCTTGTGAAGACGCCGTAAGAGCGTCGCATGCACGGGAGAGGAAGACGCAAATCGGAGGACCAGCCATGGTTACGACCCTAACGGCCCGCCAGCAGAAAGACATCTACGAGGTCGGGGAAATCCCGCCGGAATTCCATGTGCCCAAGCTGATGCATGCCTGGGCCATCCGGCGCGAGCGTCATGGCCGCCCGGCCACGGCGATGCAGATCGAACAGGTGCCGGTGCCGGAAATCGATTCCGACGAGGTGCTCGTCCTCGTGATGGCTGCCGGCGTCAATTATAACGGCATCTGGGCTGCGCTCGGCGAGCCGATCTCGCCATTCGATGGCCACAAGCAGCCCTTCCATGTCGCCGGCTCGGACGCCTCCGGCATTGTCTGGGCGGTGGGACGCAAGGTCACGCGGGTCAAGCCGGGCGATGAGGTGGTGATCCACTGCAACCAGGATGATGGCGATGATGAGGAGTGCAATGGCGGCGATCCGATGTTCTCCAAATCCCAGCGCATCTGGGGCTATGAGACGCCGGACGGCTCGTTCGCGCAGTTCTGCCGCGTGCAGGCGCGCCAGTGCATGCCGCGCCCGAAGCATCTCACCTGGGAAGAAAGCGCCTGCTACACCCTCACCCTCGCGACCGCCTACCGCATGCTGTTCGGCCACCGGCCGCACGTCCTGAAGCCCGGCCAGCATGTTCTGGTCTGGGGCGCCTCTGGCGGCCTTGGCTGCTTCGCAACCCAGCTCTGCGCCATCACCGGGGCGCATGCCATCGGCATTGTCTCATCCGAGGACAAGAAGGACTATGTCCTCTCGATGGGTGCCAAGGGCGTGCTCAACCGCAATGATTTCAACTGCTGGGGCCAGCTGCCCAAGGTCAATGGCCCGGAATTCTCCGACTATATGAAAGAGTGCCGCAAGTTCGGCAAAGCCATCTGGCAGGTCACCGGCGGGCAGGATCCGGACATCGTGTTCGAGCATCCGGGCGAGGCGACCTTCCCGGTCTCCGTCTTCGTGGTC
>DAIRTA010000357.1:0-2007 GCA_036804125.1 Hyphomonas sp. | reverse complement strand
TACCGTCGGCGGCGTCGTGGTTTCCAATGCGACGCTTCACAATGAAGATGAAATCGCGAGACTTGGCGTCAAGCCCGGCGATCTGGTGGAGGTGCAGCGCGCGGGCGACGTGATCCCGCAGGTGCTGCGGGTTGTCGAGCCGGCCAAGGGCGACCCCTGGGCTATGCCGCAAGCCTGCCCGGCCTGCGGGTCAGCAGCGGTTCGCGAAGTGGACGATAGCGGCGCTGAGGATGTACGCCGGCGGTGTACGGGCGGCCTTATCTGTCCGGCTCAGGCGGTTGAACGGCTGAAGCATTTCGTTTCGCGCAAAGCGCTGGATATAGAAGGTCTCGGCGAAAAGCAGGTTGCGTTGTTCTACCAGCAGCGCGTACTCCGCGCGCCGCAGGATATATTCCGTCTCAAGAGCAATATTGCGTCTACCAGCCTTCCTGCCCTTGAGGAATGGGAAGGGTTTGGGCCGCGCTCGGCGGAGAAGCTGTATCAGGCGATCGAGGGCCGCCGTCAGGTGCCCTTTGCCCGCTTCCTGAACGGCCTTGGCATCCGGCATGTCGGGCAGACCACTGCCCAGCTTTTTGCCAGAAGCTTCCTGTCATGGGACGCCTTCTGGCAATGTGTCGTTCGCGCTGCCCGGGAAGGCGAGGCCTCGGACGCTTATGCTGAATTGACCGGCATCGATGGGATCGGCCCGACAGCCGCCCGCGCCTTGATGCAGTTCGCCCGCGAGCCTCACAATCTCGAGATGCTGGAGGCGCTGCTTTCGGAAATCAGCATCACGGACGAAGCACCGGCGGCCTCGGACAGTCCGGTTGCCGGCAAAACAGTCGTCTTCACTGGAACGCTGGAACGGATGACACGGGATGAAGCCAAGGCCCGGGCCAGTGCGCTCGGCGCCAAGGTTGCCGGCTCGGTATCGACGAAGACCGACATCCTCGTGGCGGGCGCCAGCGCCGGATCAAAGCTCGCCAAGGCGCAGAGCCTTGGGATCATGACGCTGACAGAAGCAGAATGGCTTGACCTGATCAGCCAGCAGGGCTGAGGGCGCTGTTTTCAGCGCCGGCCCAATCCCAGGAAACCGCGGCGCGAGGGTTCGTCTTGCGGATCGGCTGTCGCAAGCCCCTGAATGGTCAGAAGCCGATAGCTCATCTGGTACCAGTCGCTATCAGGAAAATTATGCCCCAGCGTGGACCCTGCGGCGACCGCCTGATCCCGAAGCCCGAGCGTGAGGTAGGCCTCCACGAGACGGTGCAGCGCCTCAGGAGTATGAGATGTCGTCTCATACTGTTCAACGACGGCTTTGAAGCGGTTCAGGGCGGCGAGGGTCTGGTTGGACCGCAGGTACCACCGGCCGACCTCCATTTCCTTTCCGGCCAGCTGGTCGTTGACCATATCGAGCTTGAGCCGGGCATCCCGGGCATAGTCACTGCCAGGATAGCGACGGATGACGTCGAGCATCGCATCTCGTGCCCGCTCAGTCGTCGCCTGATCACGTCCGACATCGAGAATCTGGTCAAACCAGCTCATGGCAATCAGGTAATAGGCATATTCGGCTTCCGACCCGCCTGGGTGAAGCGCAAGATAGCGTTGGGCCCCCGAGATGGCGCTCTCGTAGTCGCGGGACTGGTAGGATGCAAAGGCCGACATGATCATGGCCTTGCGGGCCCAGTCAGAGTAGGGGTGCTGGCGTTCAACCTCCTCAAAGAATTGAATCGCCCTTGCATAGTCACGCCGGTCCAGCCGCGAGGCGGCCTGATTGTACAATTGTTCAACAGGCCGCTCGACATAAGCGAGTTCGGGATTACGGCGCGTGGACTGGCAGGCCGTAACCACGAGAGTTCCAGCAAGCATGACGAGAGCAATGGGCGGCAGTTTCGGCATAAGTGTTGACCTAGGCGGCTATCCCATTGGTGTTAGCCCGAACCCCGAGGCCTTTCCAAGCCTTGAATGGCAGGCTGGCGCGCCTTGCCAGCGCTGGAACGGGCCCTTGCCAGATGAGGCGACCACCCTAAT
>DAIRTA010000356.1:0-2019 GCA_036804125.1 Hyphomonas sp. | reverse complement strand
GATGCCGACCGGGCCGCCGTGATCGCCTATCTCGCCGAGAACAGCATCAACCCGCCGCCCTTCCCCGAGCCGCTCGAGGCCCGGATACCGGACACGGAAGACGTGGTCACCGTGCCGGCCGAGGGGCTGGAACCCGATGAGCCCCCGGCCGCGGAACTGAGCGACGAGATCGTGGTTGATGCGCCCCAGGCGCCGGAAGCGATTGAAGAGGTATCGCCCGAGGAATGAGCCGGTCAACAGCCTGAAAAGATTTTCCTTTCCGTTCTCGCCAATCGCGCCAGATTGTTTTCAGGGCAGCCATAGAAGCGCCCGGCGGGGCGGATATGGATGCAGGGACCCTGACAGGCTGGATCGGCCGGACCGAGACGCAGACCGAAACGGTCGCGCCGGCTCCCGCGCGCGCCCTGGCCGCGACCCTCGACCGGACCGATGCGGAAGACTTCCGCGCGGGGCAGGCGCTGCCGCCGCTCTGGAACTGGCTGTATTTCCTGCCGTGCGCGCCGGCCTCGGGCATCGGCCCGGACGGGCATCCCAAGCGGGGCGGCTTCCTGCCGCCGGTGCCGCTGCCGCGCCGGATGTGGGCCGGCAGCCGCTGCCGCTTCGCCGGGACGATCCGGATCGGCGAGGCGATCACCAAGACATCCGAAATCCTGAATGTGGCCGAAAAGACCGGCCGGGCCGGGGCGATGGTGTTCGTCACGGTTCGCCACCGGTTGAGCCGCGACGGCGCGCTGCTGATCGAGGAGGAGCAGGATATCGTGTATATGGCGATCCCGGACGTGTTCACCCCGCCGCCGCCCTCGCCCCTGCCAGCCTGCGAGTGGACCGAGGCCGTCCGGGTGGATCCGGTTCTCCTGTTCCGTTTCTCGGCGCTGACCTTCAATGCCCACCGAATCCATTATGACCGGCCCTATGCGATGGAGACGGAGAAGTATCCCGGCCTCGTCGTGCATGGGCCGCTGCAGGCGATCCTGCTGTTCGAGGCCGCCAGCCGGCGCTCACCTGGCCGCGTTGCGGCGCAGTTCTCGTTCCGCGGCCTGAGACCGCTGTTTGATTTCGATACGGTCAGCGTCAGCGGGCGGGCGGCGGCCAGTGGCGCAACCGACCTCTACACCGCCAATGGCGAGGGCGCGATCGGCATGCAGGCGGAGCTCGGCTGGGCCGACAACGGGGCCTGAGAACAACACTTACACCAGAAGGGCCGGAACAGGGCCAAGGGGAGGACAGCATGGTCAGGATTCTGGAGAGGTTGCGGATTGTCGAGGGTTCGGCCTTCGTGGCGGCTCCGCTTGCGGGCATGACCCTCGCGCAGATGGGCGCTGACGTAATCCGCTTCGACCGCATCCGCGGCGGCCTCGACCATGGCCGCTGGCCGGTCACCAAGGACGGCCGCAGCCTTTTCTGGGCCGGTCTCAACAAGGGTAAGCGCAGCCTTGCCGTCGATATGACCACCCCGCGCGGGCAGGAAATCATTACCCGCCTCATCTGCGAGCCCGGCGAGGGCAAGGGCATCTTCCTCACCAATCTGCGCGTGCGCGGCTGGATGGATTATGACGCGCTGAAGAAGCACCGGGCAGACCTCATCATGATGAGCATCACCGGAGACCGCCGCGGCGGGCCGCAGGTGGATTATACCGTGAACCCCGCTGTCGGCTTTCCGATGGCGACCGGGCCGGAAGGGTCGGACGAGCCGGTCGGGCATGTGCTGCCGGCCTGGGATTGCATCACCGGCCAGCAGGCTGCCCTTGGCATCCTTGCCGCCGAGCGCCACCGGCGCCTGACGGGCAACGGGCAGATTGTCGAACTGGCGCTGAAAGACATGGCGCTGGCGATGCTGGGCAATCTCGGCCTTATCGGCGAGGTCACGGTCAATGGTTATGACCGGCCGAAGATGGGCAACTCCCTGTATGGCGCCTATGCGCAGGATTTCGTCTGCAAATGCGGCGGGCGGGTGATTGTTGTCGCGCTGACCCAGCGCCAGTGGGACAATCTCAAGGCCGCGACCCATACCCAGGCCGA
>DAIRTA010000355.1:0-2026 GCA_036804125.1 Hyphomonas sp. | reverse complement strand
TCATCCTTCACGACATCATGCAGCCGGCGATGCGCCTGCTCGAGAAGGGACAGCGATTGAAGAAACGAATCGCCAACGGATATAGTTGCAGCTTCCTGCATTTGAGACACCATCATTTTCACCACCACTCAACTTTTGTTGTAGTTTGATTGTATTTACAGGAGCAGGGCTAATAAAACGCTAATCATGAAGTGGCCTGTGTGCCTTTGTATTAATATTCGTGCAAATTTGTTTACCGTTGTTGCGCCGTAATAAAGATGTGCGTGTCAGGCGGCCTGAACGTGCCGTCCGGTTACGGATCGAAGCTCAGCTCATCCGCCCCAAGAGGCTCATAATAGCGCTGCACGTCCTCGTCGCTGACATCCTCCAGCCGGGACGGTTTCCAGACCGGTGCATTATCCTTGTCGATGATGACCGCGCGGACCCCCTCAAGGAAGTCGTGGCTCTGCACCTTTCTCCAGCCGATGCGATATTCCATCCGCATATTGTCTTCGAAACTCTGGAGCCGCGCGCCGAGCCGAAGCTGGCGCAGGGCGAGCTTGAGCGTCTCCGGGCTCCGCGTGCGCAACAAGGCAGCCTGCTCTCGGCTCCAATCCGTATCCTGCGCCTCCAGCGCCGCGATAATGGCTTCGGCCCGATCGTGCCCAAAAGCCGATCGGATCGCCTGGACATATGGCGCGTAAGACGGCTCCGGCACGGCCTGCGAGAGCCCGCGCAGGATTTCGTTCAGCATGCCTGCGGCGCCGGCCGAGTAATCCGCGCTCCAGACCTGCTTCTCGAGCGCCGGGAGCAACTCGGACGGAATGTAGTGCGTGGCAATGCGGGCACTGACCGTATCACCGCCCTTCAGGCGCGTGCCCGACAGCGCCAGCCAGGTGCCGATCTCGCCGCCGAGGCGCGGCAGGAACCAGCCGCCACCGACATCGGGGAAAAGGCCGATTCCCGTCTCCGGCATCGCGAACATCGTACGCTCGGTCGCAACCCGGTGGGAGCCGTGCACGGACAGACCGACGCCGCCACCCATTGTCACGCCGTCCATGATTGCAAGAACGGGCTTCGGAAACGCCTTGAGCGCCGCATTCATGCGGTACTCTGTTCGGAAGAAGGCGCGCGCTTCGCTGGCATCTCCTGCGCCGCTTTCGGCCAGCATCCTTATATCGCCTCCGGCGCAGAAGCCGCGCGTTCCCGGATCATGCCCGATCCAGACGAGGGCGACCGCAGGATCGCCTGCCCAGGCGCGCAGGGCAGACAGGATCGCTGCACACATGGTGGTATTGAGGGCATGCAGCGCATCAGGGCGCTGCAGCGTGATCCGGCCGACCGACGCATCGATCCGTGCTTCAACGCCTGATTTCATGATTCCTCCCTCCGCCTCGTTGTCTTTATCCTTACCGGGCCATGAAGAGCGAAACGGCAATTCGATCAATTGGCTTGGCGTGAAAAAAACCGGGATGTGAGACACCCGCCTTGTTCGTGTGCCCACATCAAGGTTGCGCATCCATGACTCTCGATTCGGCAAAGAAGCGCCCTGAATTCTCTGGATTGCAGAGAAAGAGCTATCGCTTGCCTGTCACCGGACACGGCATCATCCGCCTCAGCTGGTTCCGGCGCATCAGGGTCGAGGCGCGTGATGTCTCTCCCGGAGGCGCGCGGATCGTGGTTCCGGAAAACACAAAGCTGCCGGAAGAGTTTCTTATCAAGCTTCCGCAGTTCAATTACCCGCGCCGGAGCGTCGTGCGCTGGCAGAGCGGCTGCGAAACCGGCATCGAATTCATCGCCGACTGAACGCCGCCCGATCAGTGTCCCCAAAAAGACTACGGGCGGACCCATGAGGCCCGCCCGCATCATTTTAGAATCTTCAGCCTGGGCTAGCGGGTATACCGGGCGCCGAGGAAGAAGAACCGGCCTCGCGGACCTGTCGGCCAGGCCTCGCTGTTGAGGAAGGGCTCCTCATCGGAGACATTGTTCACACCGCCATAAAACTGCAGCTGCTCGCTAAGCTCGAACGAGCCGAACAGGTCGACGA
>DAIRTA010000354.1:0-2028 GCA_036804125.1 Hyphomonas sp. | reverse complement strand
GCCAGCCCCATCGCCTTTGTGCAGGCAAGCACCTGCGCGGCAAACGCCTCATTCAGTTCGATCAGGTCGATATCCTTCAGGCCCAGCCCGGCAATCTTCAAGGCCTTTTCCGTGGACGGAACGGGCCCGATGCCCATCACCGCGGGGCCGACACCAGCCACCGCCCAGGCAACAAGCCGGGCCAGCGGCTTCAGCCCGTTCGCCTCTGCCAGCGCCCGCGTCATCACAAGGCAGGCCGAGCCGCCATCATTCTGCCCGCTGGCATTGCCCGCCGTCACCGTCGCATCAGGATCCTGCGCGAGGCGGATCGGCTTCAGCTTTGCGAGAACCTCAACTGTCGAATCCGGGCGCGGATGCTCGTCGCGCGTGATGACGGCCTGATCCTTCCGGCTGCGGACGGTCACGGGAATGATCTCCGCATCGAACGTGCCGGCCGCCTGCGCCGCAACCGCCCGTCTGTGGGACTCGGCGGCATAGGCATCCTGCGCCGCGCGGCTGATCTGGTAGTCCCGGCGCAAATTCTCGGCTGTCTCCAGCATCCCTCCGGGGACGGGATAATTCTTGCCGCCTGCCGTGACGCGCCCGGTCACCAGCCCGTCATTGACCGTCATGTTGCCCTGGCCGAGGCCCCAGCGCAGCCCGGTGGAGTAGAACGGCGCATTGCTCATCGATTCCGCCCCGCCGGCGATGACGCAATCCATCGCCCCGCTCGCCACCTGCATCACGCCATTGATCACCGCCTGCAGCCCCGACCCGCAACGCCGGTCGATCTGCATGCCGGTCACCTCCACTGGAAGCCCCGCATCGAGCGCCACCACGCGCCCCAGCGCCGGCGCGTCCATTGAGGGATAGCACTGGGCGAAGATCACATCCTCGACCAGCTCCGGCTTCAGCCCCGTGCGCTCCATCAGCCCCCGGACGGCCACCGTGCCCAGCTCATGGGCGTGCAGCGAGCGGAACTGCCCGCCAAATCCGCCGACCGGCGTGCGCACGGGTTCACAGATGACAACTTCGCGCATGGCGGCCTCCCACTGGGTTCACTGCTGTGTGATAGGCCCTGCGGCGCCCCGTGCGCAACTGCCAGGGCGCCACTATATAGGCCGGGCCACCTTCCGCAGCGAAAGGACATCCTCATGCCCGCCCCCCTGTTTGTCTCGCACGGCTCGCCAACACTCCTGTTCGACGACGTCCCGGCGCGCGACTTCCTGATGGCTCTGGGCGGTTCGATGCCGCCGCCGAAGGCGATCCTCGTGGCCTCAGCGCATTGGGAAACCCCTGCCCCGGCCGTAAATGCCGTCGCGGTGAATGAAACGATCCATGATTTCAGCGGTTTCCCGGACAGGCTTTACCAGCAGCAATACCCCGCGCCTGGCGATCCGGCCCTCGCACAACGCGTTGCCCGCCTGCTTGAGGCGGCGGGCCTGCCGGCCACGATCGATACCGCGCGCGGGCTCGATCATGGCGCCTGGGTGCCGCTGAAGCTGATGTATCCGGATCACGCTATCCCGGTCCTGCAAGTGTCCCTGCAGACCCATCTCGGGCCGGCGCACCATCTGAAGATGGGCCAGGCGCTGGCGCCACTCGCAAAGGAGGGCGTGCTGGTCATCGGCAGCGGCAGCCTGACGCATGACCTGCGCAGCGTAACCTGGCGCGGGCCGAATGACGAGCCCGGCTGGGTCACCGAGTTTGCTGAATGGGTGCACGCCGCGCTGGCCGGGGGCCGGATCGATGACCTCCTCGACTACCGCAGGCTCGCTCCTTCGGCGGCCCGCAACCATCCGACCGAGGAGCATTTCCTGCCGCTCTTCGTGGCGCTGGGCGCCAGCGGCGAGACGGCCCGTGCGCAGCTGTTGCACACGTCAACGACTTTCAGCGTCCTGCGCATGGACGCGTTCGCCTTCGCCGCCTGAAAGGCTTATCCCGTCTGTCCGCGCCCGCGCTCGGTCACCTGCCGGCGCGCCGCCTCGACTGCATCCGCGGTCACGCTCGCGGCATGTGCGGCAGAGCGGCGGACTTCTTCCTTGAGGC
>DAIRTA010000353.1:0-2042 GCA_036804125.1 Hyphomonas sp. | reverse complement strand
GGAATGACCGGGGCAAGATCGGTCTCGCCCTCCTGCGCGCGCATCGTTCCGGTATGGAAGAGGACGACATCCCCTTCCCCGATTGTCACGCCGGCGGCCGTGGCGGCAGCCTCGATCTCGGCCCGGTTGAAGGCTGTGCCCGCAGGCACAGGGTCGCCAAAGGCCGTTGTCATGTCGAGCAGAACGCCGCGCGTCGCGACCGGCGGCAGGTCATGGATTCCGAACTGGGTCAGCCCGCTCGTCCCGACGAAATCAGCGACGGGCACACCGTTATAATAGCGATGATCGATGCCCATATGCCCGAGCCCGTCGATCTGGCTGCCGATGCCGAGCCACATGTTGACAAGGTCATCATTGCCGACAGCAAGGTTCTCGCCGAGCGGCGTGCCGGAGCCATCCGAGAGCTGCAGCACGGTGACACTATAGGTGCGCGGGCCATAGGCAGGCGTCGCGCGCCCGGTAACCTGGCCGAGCGCGTAGGTCTTGCCGGTGGTGATCAGCTTTGCCGCCTCGGCTGTCTTCTCCGGCGTCAGCAGGTTGAGGGCGCCGAGACGGTCTTCTGCGCCGAAGCGGGAGGGATACCAGTCCTCCGCCTCGGCGCGCGCATTAGCGCCGGGACTGGCCGCGCCATGCGTGCAGGCCATCAGCAGGGCTGCGCCCGCCATCCAGTATCGCTTCATCTTTTCCTCCCTCATTTTCAGGCCAGCCTGAAACAGGAGGCCGCCCGGCGCAAGCCTTTCAGGCGCGGCGCACCAGGAAGCCGGCGCGCGGGAAATGCACATGCACCGTCTCCGCCTCCGGCGTCGACCGGTGCAGCACGATACGCTGGGAGTCGGCGTGCACGATTTCGCCCTCGACCCAGACCTGACCATAATCATCCGGCGCGACCGCCACCCGCTCGCCCGGCGCAAAGGCCTGTGGCTCGTTGCGCGTGGTCGCGGCCACCAGACGCGGCGCGGCATCCTTGGCAATCGCGAGCGCGTCCTGCGAGCTGATGGTCTCCGGCGCCTGCCCCTCAACCTCGTTGAGCCGCCGGTACCAGGCCGCCGTCTGCGGCGCACTCTCGAAACAGGCCTCGGCAAAATCCGGCACGGCCTGCTTCATCCACCAGACATTCATATAGGCGTGAACATCGACAAAACCGGGCTTGGCCCCGATCAGATAGAGTCCGGCGCCGGCGCCCTTGCCGGCGGCGAGGCGTTCCTCGATCAGCATCAGGCGGGCGCGCCATTGGTCGCGCATCATCGGCGCAGCGGCCTTGAGGGCTGCAACATTGAACGGCCGGCCGGATAATTGCTCCCGGTCGCGGATGAAATCCGCCGGGACCGCATCGCCCATGGCGCCGAAGATCACCGCTACCGAACACTGGAACCAGCGGCTGTCCGCCCAGGCCGCCACCATCTGCGCGAGCCCTTCATGCCCCGGAAGACGCAGGGCATGCATCGGGAAGCGGGCATCAAGCTCGCGCAGGATGATCGCGGTATCGCAATAGATATCCGCCCCGATCTGCATCACCGGCGTGCGGCGATAACCGCCAGTCAGCGGCATCAGGTCCGGACGCGGCATGATCACCGGAATTTCGACCCGGCTATAGGCGAGATTCTTCAGCCGCAGCGCCAGGCGGATCTTCTCGGAAAACGGCGAGGACGGGTATTCATGCAAGATGATGCTTCTGCCATCGGCCATGCGGCTGTTCCCTCCCCGAGGCGAAACCCGCTTTGTGCCGCGCTTTTGGCAGCGGCGAAAGAGGGTGCGCGCGGTCCCGCAAAGCCGTGATCGGCAGGAGGCGCAAGAATCGGGTGGCAAAACACTTCCGCCGCCGCCAGACTGGCAAGCATGATCAGGTCTGCCCCCGCCCCTCTCGACGACCGTTCCAGAGCCTATGAACGGATGGCGTCAGCGCTCGCCATGCTGGGGGACAGCTGGCGGCAGCGGCCGGATCTCGCCACGCTCGCCCGCTGCGCCGGGCTGTCGCCGGCCCATTTCCAGCGCGAATTCAGCCTCTGGGCCGGGCTCAGCCCGAAACAGTTCCAGGGCGCCCT
>DAIRTA010000352.1:0-2050 GCA_036804125.1 Hyphomonas sp. | reverse complement strand
CCGGGGTCCCGGCGAGGCCTGCGACGACGCACGAAATTGTCATGAAAATCCGATCGATACTGCAATGACCAGGGTAACCGCGCCCGCCACGAGCAGCTGGCTGTCCACCGTCGACATGATGGCCGAGAGGATGGCCGCCGCGATGATCCCGGCGAGAATGGCCGGCAACAGGTCCTGCGCCATCTGGAAAAAGATGCCTTCCGGCGCTTCGCTGCCGCCTGTCAGCACACGCGCCGACAGGCCGAGAATTGCCATGCCGCTATAGACGAGCAGCCCCCAGCCGGTGGCCACGGCCGCGCCCGTCACCCGCGCCTTGCGATGGCGAGCCGCCATGATCCAGGCGACGAGATGCGGCTGGCCGAGGGCGCCGAAACCCGTGGCGGTATGGCCGATGACCAGCCCGGCCGCGAACCATCCCGACCAGTCTGAAAAAGGCGCAAGATAGGCCGGCGGCGCTTCAGACAGTCCCGCGCCGAGTCCGCTGAAGCCGCCGGCAGCGCTCAGCGCGGCGGCCGGCAGCAGGATCGCCACCACGGCAATCAGCAGGCCTTGCAATGTGTCGATGATGGATACGGCATGGAAACCGCCGATGAGCGTGTAGAGGCCGATGATGGCGGCGCCGATCAGGATGCCGCCGGTCAGGCCCGTGCCGAACAGGCCGTCAAAGGCCTGCCCTGCGCCCTGGAACTGGGCGGCGACATACCAGCTGAAGCAGAAAGCGATCAGGAGCGAGGCCGCAATGCGGATCGCCCGCGCTGTTCGCGGACCGGCGTCTTCTGCGAGGAAGGCGGTCAGGGTGAGGTGGCCGCGCGCGCGGGATGCCTCCTGAAGGGTGCGCCCGGCAAACAGCCAGACGGCGAGATAGCCGAGCAGGATGCCGGGCACCATCCAGAGTGCCGAGACCCCCGCAATATAGACAAAGCCAGAAAAGCCGAGGAGCACCCAGGCCGAGGAGGTCGAGGCGGCATAGGCAAGGCCGGCCACCACGGGTCCAAGTGAGCGCTCGCCTAGGAGGAAGGCATCCTTCGAGCGCGCCTTGCGCGAAGCCCAGAGGCCGATCCCGGCGAGGACAACCGCATAGGCGATCAGCGTCAGCAGGGCGGCCGCATTGTGCATTAACTGCGCCCCCGCCCTTGATTCAGGCTGCGGTAACGGCCGCGTCCTGCCGGAAACCCAGCGGCAGGCCGGCACGCGGGGTGAAGCCGTAAAGCTCCTCGTCGGGCAGGGCGGAGCGGACGATCTCGCGGCAGGCCATCAGCGCCTCGAGATCAATGCCGGTTTGCAGGCCCATGGATTCGAACATGAAGACAAGGTCTTCCGTTACGATGTTGCCGCTGGCGCCCGGCGCGGTCGGACAGCCACCAAGGCCGCCTAGGGAAGAGTCGAACGTCGTGATGCCTTCATCCAGAGCGGCCAGCGCATTGGCGAGTCCAAGTCCGCGTGTGTTATGCAGGTGTACGCCGGTAAGCTTCGCCTCGCCCACGGCGCCGCGCACAGACCGGATGAGACGCCGGATGGCCGCCGGGTCGGCATAGCCGGTCGTGTCGGAAAGCCCGACCTCATCACAGCCGGCCTCCATCAGCCGCCCGGCAAGGCTCACCACCCTGTCTTCGGGAACCGCGCCCTCAAGCGTGCATCCGAAAGCGGTCGACAGGGAGCCCTCGAAATGCGGGCGCCGGTCTGCCGGAAGCGTATCGATCAGCTCGCGGATGGCGTGGGCCTCAGCGATCACCTCGTCATGTGTGCGCCGGATGTTGCGCAGCGAATGCGTCTCGCTGGCCGATAGCGGAAGCGTGATCTTATGCGCGCCGCTGTCAATCGCCGCTTGCGCGCCCCGCAGGTTCGGAACCAGCACAGCGACTGTCAGCTTCGGCAGGGTCAGGGCGAAGGCCACGACGTCCGCCGTATCGGCCAGTTGCGGGATGAGCTTGGCAGAGACGAAGCTGCCAACCTCTATCTCACGCACGCCGGCGGCTGCCTCGGCCGCGATCCAGGCTTTCTTCTCCTCAAGCGCCATCGTCGCCTTGCAATTCTGAAGGCCGTCGCGTGG
>DAIRTA010000351.1:0-2056 GCA_036804125.1 Hyphomonas sp. | reverse complement strand
TCAGTGTTCCAGAGATAGGTTTCATTGGTCCAGGAGCGCAGCCAGAAGCGCTCGACCAGGGCTGTTCCCGGCTGGTCGGGAAAGCTGTTGCCTTCGATATCGACGCCTGTCCGCACAACCTCGCAACGGTCCTTGAACTGGCTTGCCGGCTGGAACGAGCCCTGCGTCCAGACCGGTGGCGGCGCGCCAGCCGGCGGTGGGGGCGGTGGGGGCGGCGGCGATCCCCCTCCCCCGCCTCCCCCGCCGCCGCAGGCCGCAAGCGTCAGGCCAGCAAATAGCGCGGCGGCAGCGGTTACGGCGATCTGGGAGGAACGGTAAGCCAATGAGTTTGCTCCTGAAGGTTGAGGCGCCATGGCAGCGAAGCTTACCGAACCGACGCCATGGGTCCGCCCTTGTCAAGCGCGGTGATCAGGAAGGTGCCTGGATCGATTCCAGATAGCTCAGCAGCGCTTCGATCTCATCCGGTTCGAAGGCGAAGGCCGGCATGTCAGGATGGCCAACGACAATGCCCTCCGCGAGCGCCTCTTCAAGCGCCCGGATCGGATATTTCTGTGACAGAAGCCGCAGCGGCGGCGCTTCAGCATGCAGGCCCGCATCCGTCGGACCGACGGCATGGCAACCGGAACACAGGCGTCCGGCAATTTCCGCGCCGCGCAGGACATCTGCCTCAGCGGCAACCGGGGCCGTTGCCACCTCAGCCGGCGCCGCTGTCCTCGACTGGCAGGCCGCTCCGGCCAGCAGAAGGGACGCGATCGCTGCAATCAGGCCCTCGCGCATATGGGCACTCCGCATCGTCTTCCTCCTTCTTGTGCCACCCCTAGCCGCGCATCAAACCCGAGGCCTTGAGCAGCCGCCCGGCTCGCACCACCCGGTCGAGCTTGTGCTCGGATGAGCGGTCGCCATCGTTCGAGTCCGGGTGGAACCGGCGGACATATTCGGCATATCGCGCGCGGATCTCGGCCGGCTTCGCATCAGGCTCGAGATCGAGCTCCTGAAGCGCGCGAAGCTGCAGCCCTGTCCGGTGCGCCGCGCCGCGCGGCGGGCCGGCTGCCTCTTCCGGCAGGTCGAACATGCCCCGCCCCGCCCAGCGGCGCGGGTCATGCGCGGCCGCGGCGCGCTGACGGCCCATTGGCCCCGCGCCAAATTTCCAGGTGCGCTTGTGGCCGAACTGCTCGGCGCGCACGAAGGCGGCTGCCTCGGCTTCACTCATGCCGTCGAAGAAATTGAAGGAACGGTTATACTCGCTGACATGCCGCTCGCAAAAATACAGCCGGCCGCGCCCATTGCGCGCCGGCGCCGGATAAGCGCCCTCCAGCTCGCAGCCCTGATGCTCGCAGACGCGCGTGCGTTTGGCCCGCGCCCGCGAGGCTTCCTCAGCAGGGGGGTTCACGCGTATATCGGTGAACTTGACGCGGTAAGGGAACGAATCGCTGTCAGACATCGGCTGGGATAATAGTGAGCACGGGTTAAACATGCCACAAGCAACTGACAGGCAGCAGCGGATTGAGGAAAAGCTGACCGAGGCCTTTCAGCCCAGCCGGCTCGTCGTGCGCGATGACAGCGCCGCCCATGCCGGCCACGCCGGCGCAGCGCCGGGCGGCGAGACGCATTACAGCGTGGAAATCGAGGCCGGCGCCTTCGAGGGGCTGTCGCGGGTGCAGATCCAGCGCGCGGTCATGATGGTGCTGCAGGCCGAGTTCGATACCGGCCTGCATGCTCTCGCGCTCAAGGCCCGCGCGCCGGGCGGCTGAGAACCGCCTCAGCCTGTCTCGACCACTTCGATATTCAGCCCCGTCACCTGGTTGCGGTGCCGGCGCAGGATCTTGAACCGGTAGCCATGGAAGACGAAGCTCTGCCCGGGCTCCGGTATGGTCTGGGCCTCATGGATGACAAGGCCTGCCACGGTCACGGCCTCCTCATCGGGCAGGCTCCAGCCTGTTGCACGGTTGAGATCGCGGATCGGCACCCAGCCATCGACATTCACAGAGCCGTCGGGCTGCGGGCGCACGCCCTGCACCTGCACGTCATGCTCGTCATGGATCGCCCCGACGATCTC
>DAIRTA010000350.1:0-2058 GCA_036804125.1 Hyphomonas sp. | reverse complement strand
ATCGCCGCCATGCATGCCGCCGGTTTCATGCTGGGCGCCTGGACCTCGCCGCGCGCGCTCGCGCAGTTCGGCAACATCCGGCTGTTCGCGGCCGCCGCTGCGCTGACGGCTGTCGGCGCGCTCGCGCTCTCGCTGGTCCATTTCGCGCCCTTCTGGGCGCTTGTGCGGATCGTGCAGGGCATCAGCTTCGCCTATATGTTCACCAGCATCGAAAGCTGGCTCGGCGAGGCGGTCCCGGCCCGCACGCGCGGAAACGTCATGGGCGTCTACCATACGGCGGCAAAGCTGTCCCTGATGGTCGGGCCCTTCTTCGTGGCCGGCCTCTCCCCGCTCGACAGCCGCGCCTATGTCTGGGCCGGAATTTTCCTGGCTCTGGCGCTGGTTCCGGTCTGCATCACCCGTCTGGAACAGCCGTCCCCTCCGGACCGCCGGGCGATGCCGCTTGAGGAACTCTTCAGGATTGCGCCGGCGGCCGTCATCGGCGTTGCCGCCGCCGGTGTCATCAATACGGGCATGCTGGCGCTGCTGCCGGTTTATTTCGAGCGTTTCGATCTTGCCGGCGGAGGAACGGCGGCAGCGGCCATTGCGGCGGCGGCAGCCTGGCTCGGCGGTCTGATCCTGCAATGGCCGGCCTCGCGGCTATCCGACCAGGTTGACCGCCGGGTTGTTGTCGCCGTCCTGTGCGCCGTTTCAGGGGTCGCGGCAGTGCTGATCGCAGTTTTCGGGCGGGCTCTGGGCGAGACCGGCGTGATTGCGCTGCTCGGAATCTGGGGCGCCGGCGCGCTCTGTTTCTACGGCCTGTGCGTGGCCCACGCCATCGACCGGACGGAGCGCGCGCAGGTGCCGCAGGTGATGTCGGGGCTGCTGTTTGTGTGGGCGGCCGGATCGATTGCCGGGCCGCTCCTGTCGGGACTTGCCATGCGTCTCGGTGGCCGGATCGGCCTGTTCGGCCTCGCTGGCGTGCTCCTCATCCTGCTGGCCGTGTACATGCTTGTACGGGCCCGCCAGCGCGATGCGGCGGAGCTGACACCCGCCTCCGAGCGCGGTCCGATCCTGCCCCTGCCGATTGCCAGCGTCGAGACGCTGCCGGAGGCCATGCGCGGTGAGGACTCGGGGCGATGAGTCTAGGTATGTTTATGTGGACCCAGATTGTTGCGAAGGCTAACCACGTCGGATATAGGCGCCAATACTTTCGGGGGAGCAGCACCGGCATGTCGCGGGGCGCGCTGGCCCGTTCGCCTGAAATCACGGGATCTGCTGCATGAACATTCACGAATACCAGGCAAAGGCCCTCCTGAAATCCTATGGAGCGCCTGTCGCTGACGGTGTGCCCGTGCTGAAGCTCGCCGATGTGCAGAAGGCTGTCGACACACTCCCCGGCCCGCTCTGGGTCGTCAAAAGCCAGATCCACGCAGGGGGCCGCGGCAAGGGCAGGTTCATCGAGCCGGTGGCCGGCGAGAAGGGCGGGGTGCGTCTCGCCTTCAACAAGGAAGATGTGAAGAAGCATGCCGAAGCGATGCTCGGCAAACACCTCGTCACCGCGCAGACCTCGGCGGCCGGCAAGCAGGTCAACCGTCTCTATGTTGAGGACGGCGCCGACATCGAGAAGGAGCTTTACCTCTCCCTCCTGGTTGACCGGGCCAGTTCGAAAGTGGCCTTCGTCGTCTCGACCGAGGGCGGCATGGATATCGAGCAGGTCGCCCATGACACGCCCGAGAAAATCCTGACCCTCGGCATCGATCCCCTGACCGGGGTCACGGAGGCGGACTGCAAGAAGATCAACGCAGCTCTCAACCTCTCAGGCCCGGCCGCCGCAGACGGCCTCAGGCTGTGGCCCATCCTCTACAAGGCCTTCACCGAGAAGGACATGGCGATGCTCGAGATCAATCCGCTGATCGTTATGAAGGACGGCCATCTGCGCGTGCTGGACGCGAAAGTCTCGTTCGACGGCAATGCGCTGTTCCGCCATCCGGACATCCAGGCCCTGCGCGACGAGACCGAGCAGGACGCCAAGGAACTCGAAGCGGCCGAGTGGGACCTCGCCTATATCGCGCTCGA
>DAIRTA010000349.1:0-2072 GCA_036804125.1 Hyphomonas sp. | reverse complement strand
ATGGGCATCATCCGCAACCATTATGTCGGGCGCACCTTCATCCAGCCGACCCAGACCGGCCGGCAGACCGCCGTTTCTAAGAAACACAGCCCGAACCGGGCGGTCCTGGAAGGCAGGCGTGTCATCCTCGTCGATGATTCCATCGTGCGCGGCAACACGTCAAAACGCATCGTGCAGATGGTGCGCGAAGCGGGCGCACGCGAAATCCATTTCCGTTCAGCCAGCCCGCCCATCCTCAATCCTGATTTCTACGGCATCGACATGGCGGCAAAATCGGAACTCTTCGCCGCGATCCACAGCCATGACGAGATGATACGTGAGCTGAAGGTCGATAGCCTAGGCTTCCTGTCGGTCGATGGCCTTTACCGCGCCATCGGCGAGCCCTCGCGCCATGCCGCCCTGCCGCAATTCTCGGATCATTGCTTCACCGGCGATTATCCCACCCCGCTTGTCGATCACCAGCGTGACCAGTCCGGCAAGGAACGCCAGCTTTCATTGCTGGACGATGTCTGACCGGCAGGCTAGAGCGCGCGGATGACCGCGCCCCCCCGCCTGATCCTCGTCACCGGCGCCAGCCGTGGCATCGGCCGCGCCGCCGCACTGGAGCTTGCCCGCACGGGCCATGCCGTGATCGCCATAGCCCGCTCAAAAGCCGCGCTGGAGAAGCTGGATGATGCGATCCGCGCAATCGGTTCCGAAACCGTGCTGGCACCGATGGACCTCAAGGATACCAGGTCCATCGAGACGCTCGGCCGCGTGATCATGGAGAAATTCGGCCGGCTCGACGGCCTCATCGCCAATGCCGGCCTGCTCGGCACGCTCGGCCCGCTGGAAACCTGCGGCCCGCGCAGTTTCGAGGAAACCATCCAGGTCAATCTCACCGCCAATTTCCACCTCATCCGCGCGCTCGGCCCGGCGCTTCACCGCTCGGCAGCCCCGCGCGCAGTCTTCCTGACATCGGGTGTCGTGCCGCGCCCGCGCGCCTTCTGGGGGCCGTATCAGGCGTCGAAGGCCGGGCTCGAGGCCCTGGTCAAAGCCTGGGCCGAGGAGAATGAGAAGATGGCGCTGCGCGTGAACCTGTTCGATCCGGGCGCCACGCGCACCGGCATGCGCGCCGAGGCGATGCCCGGTGAGGATCCGATGACGCTGCCCGCACCGGAAGAGGTCGCCCGCGAACTCGTCCGGCTTGTCGCCGCGGAAGAGACCCGCACCGGCGCGCGCGTCAGCTTCCGTGACCCTGCACCCCGCTGACCGCATTCCCAGAGGCGCGCCGTGACCCTCACTGAAGTCTATCTCGTCGCGATGCTGATCATCTTCACCGTGCCCTACCTTCTCTGGCGGCTTTTGAAGACGGATTATTTCGCCCCGCTGGTCGTCGTGCAGATTCTCTGCGGCATCCTGCTCGGGCCCGGCCTGCTCGGCGCTGCCTTTCCCGCCTATTATGATTTCGTCTTCCGCCCGGAAGTCATCGGCATGCTGAACGGTATCGCGACATGGGCGGTGATGATCTTCGTCTGGATCGCAGGCATCGAGCTCGATCTCAAATCCGCCTGGAAGAACCGGAAGGAAACCGGCCTCACCGCGGGGGCCGCGCTCGCCACCCCGCTCATCTTCGGATGCGCCGCCGCATGGGTCCTGCTGCAGTCAGGCGAAGGCTGGAAAGGGCCGGGCGCGGCAAACTGGCAGTTCATCCTCGGCATCGGCATGGCCTGCGCCGTGACAGCGCTGCCGATCCTCGTCCTGTTCATGGAAAAGCTCGGTATCCTGCGCCAGCCTCTTGGCCAGCGTATCCTGCGCTATGCCAGCCTCGACGATCTTGCGATCTGGGGCGTGCTGGCGCTTATCCTGCTCGACTGGGAGCGCGTCGGCCGTCAGGCGGCCTTCCTGCTCGCCTTCGCGGCCATCGCCTGGGGCGTGCGCCGGCTGATGATCCGCATTCCCAGTCAGGACCGCTGGTATGCCGGGCTGGTCTGGATGGCGGCAGCCGCCCTCGTCGCCGACTGGGCGGGCCTGCATTATATGGTCGGCGCCTTCCTCGCCGGCGCCGTGCTCGACCGGTCGACATTCGACGA
>DAIRTA010000348.1:0-2079 GCA_036804125.1 Hyphomonas sp. | reverse complement strand
GGCATGGCGGTCGATTGGGAGACCGACGAATCGGGCCTGCTCTGGACCTTCACACTCGGCGATTTTGTCTGGTCGGACGGCGTTCCGGTAACGGCCCATGATTTCGAATATGCCATGCGCCGCATCCAGGACCCGATGATTGCCTCGCAATACGCCTCGCTGCTGTGGATCATCAAGAACGCGCAGGCGGTGAATGCGCTCGAAATGCCGCCGGAAGCGCTTGGCGTGCGCGCGCTGGATGAGAAGACCCTCGAGATCGAGCTGGAAGTCCCGGCGCCTTACCTCCTCGGCATGCTGACGCATTATACAACCTTCCCGGTCCCCCGGCATGCTATCGAGCAACACGGTAGCGCCTGGATCCAGCCGCAGAACATAGTCGTCAACGGGCCCTACAAGCTCGTCTACTGGCGCACGGCCGACCAGCTCGCCGTTGAACTCAACCCGACCGGCTTCGGAGCATCAGAGGCGTGTTTTCACCGGGTCGTCTATTTCGAGATCGACAATGAGACGGCGGTCGAGAACAAGATTGCGGCCGGCGAGCTCGACATCAACAATGCCTTCTCCGGTCCCCGGCAGGCCGAGATCGAGGCGCGTTTTCCCGGCTGGGTGCGGACCTATCCGGGCCTGTTGACCACCTATTACAGCTTCAACCAGCGCACGCCGCCATTCGATGACCTGCGGGTGCGCAAGGCACTCGCCATGGCCCTCGACCGGGAATTCATGGTGCGCAACGTGCTGACGCCGGGCTTCATCCCGGCCTATTCCTTCGTGCCGCCGGGCATGAACAATTATGATGTCGAGCGCCCGTCCGTCAGCTGGATGGGCATGCCGCGCGCCGACCGGCTGATCGAGGCGCGGCGACTGCTGGAGGAGGCCGGCTTCGGGCCGCAGAACCCGTTGCGGTTCGAATACATCCACCGCTCGACCGGCGACAACCCGAAGGTCGCCCCCGTCGCCCAGCAGAACTGGGCTGAGATTGCGCCCTGGGTCCAGCCGGTGATCGTGCGCCAGGATACGCAGGTTCTGTACGAGCGCCTGAGGCAGGCCGATTTCACGGTGTCTGATGGCGGCTGGCTGGCCGATTATGACGACCCGCTGAACTTCCTGTATCTCCTGCTGTCCGACACTGGCGCGCAGAATTATGGCGGCTATGCCAATCCGGAGTTTGACAGGCTTATCCACGAGGGAAACCGGGAGCTGGACCTTCAGCGCCGTGCGGAGATCTTTGCCCAGGCCGAGAAGCTGATGCTCGAAGACCATCCGATCACGCCGATGTGGTTCCAGGTGACGCAGGACCTGGTCGACCCGACGCTCACCGGCTGGGCCGGGAATGCCAAGAACAACCACCGCTCGCGTTTTCTCTGCCGCCCGGGTATGAGAGGCAACTGATCCGCAACGGGGAAGCGGCGCGATGGAGCAGGAACAGGAGGCGATCGGCCTCGCAGCTGCCGGGGGCCTCAGCGCCGGGACGCGCCACCCTGTAAACAGCGGTTCGCCCTGCCGGAATTGCGGCACGCTGGTTACCGACCGCTACTGCCCGACTTGCGGCCAGCTCGCGGCCGACTTCCAGCGCCCGGTCTGGGACCTTGTGCGGGCGAGCCTTGCCGACATGTTCGCCCTCGATGGCCGGGTCTGGCGCACGCTGCCGCCGCTGCTGCTGAAACCGGGGCGGATGACGAAGGCCTATATCAGCGGGCAGCGCACGCGCTATGTGCCGCCCTTCCGCCTGTTCCTCCTGGCGTCCGTGATCTTCTTCCTGACGGTTTTCACCGTGCTGGAACGCCAGCCCTGGATGCGAGAGTTCCGGCTCGACCCGTCGCAGTTCGGGGAAGAGACGGTCGAGTTTGCAGGCGGAGCGATCGAGATCACGGATGGCGCCGCCGCGTCGGCACGGCTTCGCGTAATGCTGGAGGATGAGAGCCTCACCCCGGACCGGAGGGAGCAGATAGAGGAGGCTCTCGCCTTTGCTGAACGCAGCGTCCGGATGACCGATTTCCTCCAGCCGGATGGCCGGATTGACAGCGCGGCCCTGAACGCCGCGCTGGACCGCCAGACCGAAGGCATGACGCCGCAGGAGGC
>DAIRTA010000347.1:0-2088 GCA_036804125.1 Hyphomonas sp. | reverse complement strand
CGGCACCTTAAGGCAACACTTCCGGGCCGCGGCCTTAATTTTTTGCAGGATTTGCCATGGCTGACCGTCCCGCCCCTCCCCGCAAGGTTGTGCTGGCCTATTCCGGCGGGCTCGACACCTCGATCATCCTGAAATGGCTGCAGACCGAATTCGGCTGTGAGGTCATTACCTTCACCGCCGATCTCGGCCAGGGCGAGGAGCTCGGCCCGGCGCGGGAGAAGGCGCTCACGCTCGGCATCCGGCCCGAGAATATCCGCATCGAGGACCTGCGCGAGGATTTCGTGCGCGACTTCGTCTTCCCGATGTTCCGGGCCAATGCGCTGTATGAAGGGCTCTACCTCCTTGGCACCTCGATCGCGCGCCCGCTGATCGCCAAGCGCCAGGTCGAGATCGCCCAGGAAACCGGCGCGGATGCCATCGCCCATGGCGCGACCGGAAAGGGCAATGACCAGATCCGCTTTGAGCTGACCGCGGCAGCGCTCGACCCGTCGATCCGGGTCATTGCGCCCTGGCGGGAATGGGATTTCAGGAGCCGCGAGCAGCTTCTCGATTTTGCCGAAAAGCACCAGATCCCGATCGCCAAGGACAAGCGCGGCGAGGCCCCCTTCTCGGTCGATGCGAACCTCCTGCACTCTTCCTCCGAGGGCAAGGTGCTGGAAGATCCCTGGGCGGAGGCGCCGGACTATGTCTACCAGCGCACGATCTCGCCGATGGAGGCGCCCGACCGGGTAACCGAGATCACCCTCGGCTTCGAGAAGGGCGATGCGGTCTCGCTGGATGGCCAGCGCCTGTCGCCGGCCACGATGCTCAGCGCGCTGAATGACCTTGGCCGCGACAATGGCATTGGCCGGATCGACCTTGTCGAGAACCGCTTTGTCGGCATGAAATCGCGCGGCGTGTATGAGACGCCGGGCGGGTCCATCCTGCTGGCCGCGCACCGGGCGATCGAAAGCCTGACGCTTGATCGCGGGGCGGCGCATCTCAAGGACGAACTGATGCCGCGCTATGCCGAGCTGGTCTATAATGGCTTCTGGTACAGCCCCGAGCGGGAAATGCTGCAGGCGATGATTGATCAGAGCCAGGAGCATGTCGAGGGTGAGGTGCGCCTGAAGTTGTACAAGGGCAATGTGATCATCAGCGGGCGGCGCTCGCCGAAATCGCTGTATTCGGACCTTCTGGTCACCTTCGAGGATGACCGGGGCGCCTATGACCAGAAGCATGCCGAAGGCTTCATCCGCCTCAACGGCCTGCGCCTGCGCACGCTGGCGGCCCGCGACCGAAAGGGCTGAGGCCGGCCCGGACGCGTTTGCCCTGCGCCCCTGCCCTGCCCACTGGTGCGGGCAGGCAGAGACGAGGCTGACAGGCCTGCGGGCCGGGGTCATGACGTGTCGAGCGCGGCTTCTATCGGTTTCCAGGCGGCGGGCCTGGCGGCCGCATCGAGGCGGCAGAGCAGGATGTCAACCGCTGGCGGCAGGCGGCGCAGGATGGGCGCCGGGACCGGCAGGTCGCGCAGCGGGGCGCTGCCCTGCCGGCGCAGAGTACGGGCGAGGCGGCGCGCATGGGGCTGCGGGTCGGCCATCACGCGGCAGAGACGGGCGGCGGCCTCCATCAGCAGCGCCCATTGCAGGGCGGGCGGGTCCGGCGCGGCGACGGGCCCGCCTCCGCCCGCCTGCCGGGCTAACTCGATCAGGGGGAAACGCCTCTCCTGCCAGCGGCGCTGTCCCGGCGGCGGCTGATCCGTCGGGGATGGCCGCGCCAATAGGCGCACCGGCGGCAGAGGGATAGCGGCGGCGAGGACATGGATATAACGGCGCACGAGGGCGGTGGCCGCCGCAAGGCGCCAGCGCGCCTCGGCCGCGATGACGGCGAAGGCCTCCGGGGCGGTCGCCTGCAGCAGACGGCGCAGCGCCACCAGCAGCATGGCGATGGGGGTCCAGAGATCGGGGCGCGGATGGGCGCGGGTTTGGGTCATCACCGCGAAGGATAATCCCGCCCGCGGCCCGGTCGGACAGGCGCGCGGCCAGAAATTCACACCGCCCTGAAAGCCCAGCGGATTATCCTTTCGAGGAGCGGCGGAAATGGGGGATT
>DAIRTA010000346.1:0-2124 GCA_036804125.1 Hyphomonas sp. | reverse complement strand
TCCCGCCGGGGAAATGTCTTATATGTTTCAACCAACATGCGGGGCAGTCTACACCCGCAACAAACCCGGTCGGATCAGATGCGCCCTATCCCCGTCCGGTTCCGGCAGAAAAACACCGCGTCAGGCGCCCGGCCTGTTGGAGTCGCTGGCCCAGCCCGCGCACAAGAAAATTTTTTCAGACCGGCTTATCCCGGGGATAAGCTGGAACTACTCCGCTGCCACCAGCGGCCTGCGTGAGAAGGCGAGCCCTTTTTCCAGTGCGCTGCGCGCCTCGTCATATTCGCGCACGAGCTGGTCGACATAGGCAGCGGTTGGCCCGCGAGACTTGACGGCTCCGATGCCCTGCCCGCAGCCCCAGATATCCTTCCAGGCCTTGGCCTCGGTATTGCCGCCGGAACCGAAATTCATCTTGGACGGATCGCTTTCGGGCAGGTTATCCGGATCGAGCCCGGCCGCCAGGATGGAGGGCTTGAGGTAATTGCCATGCACGCCGGTAAACAGGTTCGTATAGACGATATCCTCGGCGCCATAGCTGGCGATGGCGTCCTTGTAGCCCTCTGTCGCGTTCGCCTCGTCGCAGGCGATGAAGGCCGATCCGATATAGGCCAGATCCGCGCCCATCGCGAGCGAGGCCGCCACGGCCCCGCCATGCGCGATTGAGCCGGACAGTGCCAGCGGGCCGTCGAAGAATTCGCGGATTTCCTGAATGAGCGCGAAGGGCGAAAGCGTGCCGGCATGCCCTCCGGCTCCGGAGGCCACGGCAATCAGCCCATCAGCGCCTTTTTCGATGGCCTTGCGGGCAAAGCGCGTATCGATCACGTCATGCAGCACCACGCCGCCATAGGAATGGATCGCATCATTCACATCCTGCCGCGCGCCGAGCGAGGTGATGATCACCGGCACCTTGAATTTCACACAGGCCTCGATATCATGCTCAAGCCGGTTATTGGTCTTGTGCACGATCTGGTTCACCGCAAACGGCGCGGCCGGCCGGTCCGGATTCTTCGCGCTGTATTCACCCAGCTCTGTCGTTATCCGGTCCAGCCATTCATGCAGAACGGGCCCGGGGCGGGCGTTCAGGGACGGAAAGCTGCCCACGATCCCGGCCTTGCACTGGGCGATCACCAGTTCGGGATTGGAAATGATGAACAGCGGCGAGCCGATCACCGGGATACGGAGATTTTGCAGGACGGGCGGCAGGGCCATGCGCGGGACACTCCTGGCAGGATTGGCAATGGAGGCAAAACTAGCCGTTGCGGCGGAGCGGGCAAGCCTGACGCGGCGCCAAGATCATTCCGGAGGCCCGAAGACCACCTCGCTATCGCGATCAATGCGCGCGGCCATTTGCGCGCGCGCCGGATCGGCCAGGGCCTCGGCAATCGCTTCAAGCGTTGCCGTATCGGCCTGACCGTTCGCCGTGAGACCGAATTCATGCTGGAGTGCGACAACGGCCCGGCGGGTTGCCTGCCCGAAGATGCCGTCCACACCGCCGGTCGGGTAGCCGAGGCTTTCAAGGTCTGCCTGAAGCTGGCGGACCCGCTCGCCCCGCGCGCCGGTAGAAAGCGGCTTTACCGATGGCGCTTCCGGGGCCGCCGCATCCGGGGCCGCCAGAGAGGGCGACTGGGCAAGGGACAGCATGGTATTGGTCCAGAGGATACGCAAATCCTCGTGCAACGCGGCACGCCGGGCCTGCGGGTTGCCGTAATTGACCGCGCGCGAAACGGCCGGCGCATCGTTCCTGTCGGCGTGCTCGTTCAGCTTGTTCATCCGCCAGAACGCCGCTGCAGCCTGGATCGAAGCCTTCAGGTCGTTGCGGATGATGTCGGGATCATTGGCAAGGTCTAGGCCGGAGGCTGCGCCAATGGCGGTGTAATTGTCACGGCCCGTGAGCTGGATGAAACCGCGGCCGCGGAACTTCCAGCCATCGCCGGGCTGGGTGTTACCCATCCGGCCGCCATAAACCGTGTTTGCGATCAGCTCGGGCTTGCGGGCATGGGCGCGGGCGAGATCGGGATTGTTTCGGTAGTGTGAGAAGGTGCGCTGCAAGGCGTCGGCGCCGTAATTGAGATTCTCGACCGTGTAACGCAGCCAGCCGGTCTCGATCAGGCCCTGCCCGATGAAATG
>DAIRTA010000345.1:0-2125 GCA_036804125.1 Hyphomonas sp. | reverse complement strand
CCCGCAGGCCAAGGTCTCGGCCCATTACATGGTCTGGGAGGATGGCTGCATCACACGGCTTGTTCCGGAAGCGCGCCGCGCCTGGCATGCCGGGGTGTCCAGCTGGCGCGGGCTGGCGGATATCAATTCGCGCTCGGTCGGCATCGAGATCGTCAATGGCGGGCACGACTATCCCCTGCCCGGCGGCACGCTGCCGCCCTATCCGGACATGCAGGTTGCCGCCGTAATCGCGCTGTCACGCGAGATCATGCACCACCACGCCATCCCGCAGACCGGCCTGGTCGGCCATTCCGATATCGCCCCGGCCCGAAAGATCGATCCTGGCGAACATTTCCCCTGGGCGCGCCTCGCCGAGGCGGGCCTTGGCCTGTGGCCGGCGGAGACTGAAGGCCGGAGCTGTGTCTGGTCGGGCGGGGATGCGACCGTTGTTAACGCGCGCCTTGCCACGATCGGCTATGACACAGGCGATATCCCCTCCGCCCTCGCAGCCTTCCAGCGCCGCTTCCTGCCAGACGCCGTTACCGGGCTCGCCGATGCGCGCAGCCTGAACCGGCTTGAGACGGTGGCGGCCGCCTATTCGGCCTCGGATGCCGCCTCGCCATCGCCCCAGGCCTGAGACCATTCGGCCGCGAGCGCGGCGCCGAGCAGCAGCGACATCACCGAGGCCGACAGCCAGATGAAAGCAAGGATCAGCGAGGCGAGCGCCCCGTAGATCGTGCCGAGTACCGAATAATTGAGGTAGAGCTGGAACAGGAAGGTCACGCCGAGAAAGGCGAGCGCGCCTGCTGCAGCCCCGGCCGCGATCGCCCGTGTGCCGCGCTGGACATGCCCGCGCAGCGACAGAGCGAGGATGATGTAGAAAACGACGAAACCGGCAATGAACTTGGTGATCCAGAGCGTATTTGCGAGCGCGGTGAGATTGCGCATGAACCCGGACACGGGATCCCCCTCGGCATCGCCGATCAAGGTCATGGCCAGCTGCAAACCGCCCATCACCCAGACCAGCAGGATGAGGGACCCGGTCATCAGCAGGGACAGGCCCTGGAAGCGCGCGAACCGCGTACGCCCTTCGCTGCCGGCGATCATCCGCACGCCGGTCATTGCAGCCTTGGCGCCCGAGGTCGCCGTGAACAGAACCAGCAGTAAGGCAAGAAATGCCCTCAGGCTCAGCCCGGCAGGCGTCATCTGACGGATCGCCTCGACTTCCTCATCGGACAAGGGCTCTACGGTATCGGTGAACAATTCGGTGATCGGCTTGGTCAGGTCGCGGGCAATGTCGGGCGGCAGAAAGACCGTGAGCAGGGTCAGCGTCAGGTAAATGAGCGGGAAGATCGAGAACAGCGCATAGAAGGCGATACCGCCTGTGACGATGCGTACATCCTGGCGGAACAACCTTTTCAGGGCCCGCCAGACCGGGCCGTTCAGCTCAGGACGCCAGCGTAGCAGCATGAAGCCGTTCTGGCATGAGCCGCGCGCGACGCAAATGGGGGATGGGCGATGGGGATTCCCAGGGCTCACACGGCCGATCGCATTCACAGCTTGTCATAAATCTGTGTAATTCTTCTCTGACAGCGCGAGAATTCGCTGGACACCCCCTCGACTCAGGCGAGTTTTTGAGGGATCGTTTCGTTAAGCCAACGATAACCAGCCGGGAGAAGACCCGGAAACGGAGCGGAGGCCGAGCCCATCGCCCCCTGACGAAACCGGATCAGGGGCGGCGCCACGAGAGTGGTAGCTGCGAAAGATCCGGCGGAGATGACGGGATTAAAAACAGGCGATGGCCGCGATCACGGGAGCTAGACCCGATGTTGCGGAGCCGTATGTCGTGACCGGGGCGCGATCCGAAACACGACGGTCAAAGGCCAAGCCCTTTGGGGCAGGTCCGGCGGCCAAACCTCCAGGTTCAGCCCCCGCTGGGCACTGGAGCGCAGGGATGAGGGGGTTGCCATAAGGCCACGGCAATCCGGTAACGGTCTCTGCGGGGTGAAGATGGTGTCCGCTGCAGACGGACCAGTCGATAGCCCGGTGTTAGAGCGGTGTCGAGTGCTAGCACAAAGCTCGATAGGCTGATTCTGAACACCTGGGAAGGCGCGGAGGTGCACGTCCGCGCCTTTCTGTTGTTCGG
>DAIRTA010000344.1:0-2129 GCA_036804125.1 Hyphomonas sp. | reverse complement strand
CGGCGCGGCTTTCATATTCCTTGGTAAATGAACGGCCTGAACCGGAGCCTAGTTGCCGTCCCGCGTGTCACGGGCGGCGTCTTCGACGGCCTTGCCACCGGCGCGGACATCCTTGCCAATACCTTCGATCGTGTTGCACGCTGCAAGTGCCGGAAGGGCGGCCAGGGCGAACAGGGCGATAATAACCTTTTTCATAACAGGGGACTCCCGCAGTTTTCCACTCGGCCGAACATGGCGACCTCTCTGCCGCTCGACAAGATACCCTGACATGAATCCGGAACGGCCTGTTGCAGGAAAGCCGCAGTCCGCCTCTCCCGCGTGGACGCTTTCGCAACCGGCGACTCCCTGTTAGAGGGAGCGCCATGAGGTCGGCAGTTATTGTCTTTCCGGGATCGAATTGCGACCGGGATGCCCGGGTCGCACTGCAGCAGGTGACAGGCCGCGAGCCGGCCATGGTCTGGCATAAGGATGGCGAGATCCCCGCCGGCACGGACCTGGTGATGGTGCCGGGCGGATTCTCTTATGGCGATTACCTGCGATGCGGCGCCATAGCGGCAAATTCGCCTGTCATTTCACAGCTCAAGGCACATGCCGGGCGCGGCGGCTATGTCCTCGGGGTGTGCAACGGCTTTCAGGTCCTGACGGAGACAGGGTTGTTGCCCGGCGCGCTGCTGCGCAATGCGTCGCTGCATTTCGTCTGCTGCCCGCAGAAGCTGCGAGTCGAAAGCCTGAATACCGCGTTTACAAGCGCCTACGGTCCCGGGCCCGATATCGTGATCCCGATTGCGCATCATGACGGCAACTACTTTGCTGATGATGACACGCTGGACCGGCTCGAGGGCGAGGGGCGCGTTGTTTTCCGTTATGCCAGCGGTGAAAACCCGAACGGGGCTGCGCGCGACATCGCCGGGATCCTTTCGCCGAATGGACGCGTGCTCGGGATGATGCCACATCCGGAACGGGCGATCGGCGGGCATGAGGGCGGCGCCGATGGCCGGGCGCTTTTCCAGAGCCTTATGGCAGCGGCATGAGCAAGAGCCAGGCAGACCTGATCCGACGCCTGCCCAAGGCCGAGCTCCATCTTCACATCGAAGGCAGTTTCGAGCCTGAGCTGATGATGGCGCTGGCCGAGCGTAACCGCATCACCCTGCCGTTCAGGACGCTGGAAGAGGCCCGAGCCGCGTATGACTTCTCCAACCTGCAGGAATTCCTCGACCTCTATTATCAGGGCATGCAGGTGCTGCGCACCGAGGAAGACTTCTTCGACCTGACCTGGGCCTACCTGCAGCGCGCGGCGGCGGACAATGTGCGCCATGTCGAGATGTTCTATGACCCGCAGGCGCATACCGAGCGCGGCGTGCCGTTTGGCGTCGTCACCGAAGGTATCCTCGCCGCAATCAAGAAAGGCCAACAAGAACTCGGCATTACCTCGTTCCTGATAATGAGTTTCCTGCGGCACCTGTCGGAACAGGATGGCTTTGACCTGCTGGTTGAGTCAGAGCCCTGGCATCACAGGTTCATAGGAGTCGGGCTCGACTCCTCCGAGGCCGGACATCCGCCGCTGAAATTCGAACGCCTGTTCCAGCGGTGCCGGGAGATGGGCTTCAAGCTGTGCATGCATGCCGGCGAGGAAGGCCCGCCGCAATATGTGCGCGAGGCCTTGCTGGATATCGGCGTTGACCGGATCGATCATGGCAACCGCTCCATGGAAGACCCTGCGCTGATCGAGATCCTCCGCGATACGCAGACGCCGCTGACGAACTGTCCGCTCTCGAACCTTTCGCTGTGCGTGATCGACGACCTGAAGAAGAGCCCGGTAAAGGCGCAGCTTGAACAGGGGCTTCTGGTAACGGTCAATTCCGACGATCCGGCCTATTTCGGCGGCTATATCGGGCGCAATTATGAGCAAACCGCCGAGGCGCTCGGCTTGTCGGATGCCCAGCTGATCCAGCTCGCCCGCAACAGCTTTACCGCGAGTTTCCTGCCAGAGGCGGACAAGCAGCGCCACCTTGCTGCCATCGAAGCGGCAATTGCCTGAATTTCAGATACGACCGGAGGAACCCGATGCGTCACCTGCCCCTGATCGCGCTAGGCGCGCTGATACTGGCTGCCTGTTCGCCCGCGACTGA
>DAIRTA010000343.1:0-2134 GCA_036804125.1 Hyphomonas sp. | reverse complement strand
CGACGCCGTTCACCTTCTCCAGCGCCTGATAGATCGGCACGGTGCCGATGGGCACGGGGCTGTTGCGGATGATCCACTCGCGGGTGTTGTGAATGTTGCGGCCGGTCGAGAGATCCATGACATTATCGGCGCCCCAGCGCGTCGCCCAGACCATTTTTTCGACTTCCTCCTCAATGGAGGAAGCGACAGCTGAATTGCCGATATTGGCGTTGATCTTCACAAGGAAGTTGCGGCCGATGATCTGCGGTTCAAGCTCGGCATGGTTGATGTTCGCCGGGATGATGGCGCGGCCGCGGGCAATCTCTGACCGGACGAATTCGGGCGTGATGTGTTCGGGGATCTCGGCGCCGAAGGAATTGCCGTCGTCTAGTCGCGCGCGCGCGTTGTCGAGGGCAGCGCGGCGGCCGAGATTCTCGCGCTCGGCGACATAGACCATCTCCTTCGTGATGATGCCGGCCTTGGCGAACTCGTATTGCGTGGTGGGCTTTCTTGGGTTGCTCGCGGCTGCTCCAGCGCTCTCGGCGCCGGGCCGCTGCGCCTTCGCCTTGCTTGTGGGGTCAAAGCCGATGGCCTTGAGCGGCCGGTGCTTCACCGGGAACTCCCGCGTCAGATGCTTGCCGGCGGCGAACCCGTTGTCCTCGGGGCGAATGTCGCGGCCTTCATATTCCTCCACGCCGCCGCGTTCGAGTATCCAGGCGCGGCGCGCGCGCGGCAGGCCCTTCTCCACATCGATGGCGACGGAGGCGTCGGAATAGGGACCTGACGTATCATAGACGCGCACGGGCGGTTCGTTCGCGGATGGATGAAGATCGATCTCGCGGTGCGGCACGGCGAGGCTGGGGTCTGCTTCGGGCGCGGTATAGACCTTGCGGCTCGCGGGCAGGGGGCCGGTGGTGACGGCGCGGGGCGTGAAGTCGCTCGGCTTGGTGGGGGTGTTCATTGTGGGTCTCCAGAAAATGCGGAAGACCCGGGATAATCTAGCGGTCGGCTTCCGTCCCTCGCGCCGGCATGACCCGGATCAGGTTCAAAGGGTAACTCTCAGCCCGGCCGCCTGCCGGACACCCCTCGGATGAGGTGTTTTTAACCGCGGTTGGCGGAGATGGGAAGAGGCGGGCGAAACGAAAGTTAGGCGGTTGCCTTAGTATATTGACGCGGTGCGGTGGGCGAGATACTAAGGCGCATGGCTAACTATAGATCGACCGATTCGGACCTGCTCGACAGGGGCTTCAGCGCGCTGGCGGATGCGACGCGGCGGGACATCATCGCGCGGCTGTCGGGGGGGGAGGCAAGCGTGACAGAACTCGCGGCGGGCTATGACATGGCGCTGCCGAGCTTCCTGCAGCATTTGCGCGTGCTGGAGTCGGCAGGACTCATCAGCACGGTGAAGACCGGGCGCGTACGCACCTGCCGGCTGGAGACGCAGCGCCTCGCCGAGCTCGAGCGGTGGATCACCCGCTATCACGCTGCCTGGCAGCGCCGGCTTGACCGGCTCGGAGAGATGCTCAACCGCAAAGGAGATACGCAATGACCCATCAGACCATTGTGCACCGGACCGAGACACTGGTGCAGAACTATTCGGCGAGCCCGGCGCGCGTCTTCCGGGCGTGGGAAGACCCCGAGCTGCGCCGCCTCTGGGGCTCGCCGTCGGATGAGGTAGCGATCCGAAATGACGCGGCGGACTTCCGTGTCGGCGGGGTGGACGTGCAGTCCTGCCTTGTGGAGGGACATCCAGTAGCGCGGGTGACCGGGCACTATCACGATATCGTGCGGGATAAGCGGATCATCTATACCGAAGTGATTGAGGACGAGACCTCGCTTCAGGGCATGAGCCTTGTCTCGGCAGAGTTGATCGCCGAAGGCAGCGGGACGCGGCTGGTGATAACGCTGCAGACGGTCGCGGTCGACGGATCGGACCTGCTGGAGGGCGTACATGCTGGCTGGACAAATGCGCTTGAGCGGCTAGGCGGCGTGCTGGTGGCGGCCTGACGAGGGACCGGTGACGCATGCTCAGCGCTGGCTGTTGAAGAAGGCCAGTCAGGCCCGCTTCAGATAGCTTCGATGAGACAGCCGACCCGCATACGGCTCAGGCCGCGCTGCGCAAGGCGGAGGCCGGCAGGATGTCCAGCAGCGCGGC
>DAIRTA010000342.1:0-2140 GCA_036804125.1 Hyphomonas sp. | reverse complement strand
ACAGCCGCGCCGCAGCGCCGCCATGGCGCCCAACCCGAAGCACAGTATAAGCCGCTGGCATGAAACGCCTGCTCCGCCTGCCCTTCATCTCTGCCCTGCTCGGCTACCTTATCTGGAGCTGGATGATGCTTGTCGGCAAAACCGTGCGCTGGCGTATCGAGGGCGAGGCCGAGGCGCGGGCCGCCCTCGCCGAGCGCGATAGCGGCCTGATCGTGGCCTGCTGGCATGAGACGATCCTGCTGATACCGTCCGGCTGGGTCTGCGCCATGCGCTGCTGGCCGGAGCGTAGATCCCGCGCCGCGATGATGATCTCGCTCTCGGCCGATGGCGAGCCGGTCGCCCGCGCCGTGCGCCATTTTGATATAGATGTCGTGCGCGGTTCATCGACGAATCCGAAGAAAGCCAGAAAGGACAAGGGCGGCCTGCGCGCGCTTGCCGAGGCCAGCCAGCGGCTGAAATCCGGCGGCTTTATCTGCATGACACCAGACGGGCCGCGGGGCCCCCGGCGAGAGGCCGGCGGCGGCGCCATCACCCTCGCCCAGCGCTCTGGCGCGGCCATCCTGCCCTATGCCATCACGGCCGGCCCGGTTCACCGGCTGAAAAGCTGGGACCGGTTCATGCTGCCTTTCCCGTTCACGCGCGGCGCAATTGTCTTCGGCGCCCTGGTCGACTGCCCGCGCGAGGCCGCGCCTGAAACCCTGCGTGAAGCCCTGCAGGCGGGCATGGATGCCGCCACCGCGCGCGCCGAGGCGCTGTGCCGGCCGGGGGCCGCCCGCGCGGCAAAGGTTGCGGCCTGAATGAACCCGGTCCTGTTTCTCTACCGGCTTGCGGGGCGGCTCGCTGCGCCCATCCTGCCTTTCCTGCTGCGCCGCCGGGCGCGGGCGGGCAAGGAAGACCCGCTGCGCTTCAAGGAACGCCTCGCGCGCGGCCTGCCGCCGCGCCGGCCGGGCCCGCTGGTCTGGCTGCACGGCGCCAGTGTCGGCGAGACCGGCCTGCTGCTCGCGCTCGGCCAGCGCCTTGCGGCCGAGCGCCCGGACATTCTGCTCCTGTTCACCAGCCAGACCCTGACCTCGGCACGCAACATCGCGCCCCTGCTGCCGGATAATGCCGTCCATGTCATGGCCCCGCTCGACACGCCGGGCATCGCGCGGCGCTTCATGCAGCACTGGAAGCCCGATCTCTGCGTCTTCGCCGAAGGCGAGATCTGGCCCAACCTGATCCGCGAGGCTGGCCGCTCCGGCGCCCGGCTCGCGCTGGTCAATGCGCGCATGACCGCCGAGACATCAAAAGGATGGCGCCGTGCCCGCAGCGCATTCCGTCAACTGATGGACAGTTTCGATGTCCGGCTCTCAGCCGATGCCGACACCGCTGCCCGGATCGAGGGGCTTATCGGCCGGGCCGTGCGCGTCGCGGGCAATCTCAAATCCGCCATCCCGCCGCCGGGCGCGAATGAAACCGAACGGGCGCGCCTCGCCCGTGACTTCGTGGCCGGCCGGCCCTGCCTGCTCGCCGCCTCGACCCATGAGGGCGAAGAGGCGCTGTTCCTTGACGCCGCCGCCGGACTGGGCGCGGCCCTGATCCTCGCGCCGCGCCATCCCGAACGCGGGCCGGATATTACGGCGCTCGCGCGAGCGCGCGGGCTGAGCCTGGCGCGCCGCTCGAAGGGGGACGCGCCCGGCCCCAAGGATCAGGTGCTGCTGGCCGATACGATCGGCGAGATGGGGCTGTGGCTGCGCCTTGCCGATGCGGTCTATCTCGGCGGCGGCCATGCCGAAGGCGTCGGCGGGCACAATCCGCTGGAGCCGGTCCGGCTGGGCCGGCCGGTCGTGACCGGACCCCGGCTGCATAATTTCGCGGCCCTCTCGGCGCAGCTCGAAGAGGCCGGCCTGCTGCACAAGGCCGATGATGCGGCCGCGCTCGCCGCCTTCCTCGCCGCGCCGCCGCCCCTGCCGGAGGCCGCCCTCGCCGCCCTCGAGGCCGAAGCCGACGCGCCGATGCAGCAGACGCTTCAGGCACTCCTGCCGCTGCTGCCGCGGCCGCGGGGGAGCTGATGCGCGCGCCCTATTTCTGGTCGGCCGGGCTCGACCCGAAATCGCGCGAGGCCGCGCCCCTGACGCGCCTGATGCTGCGCCCGGCCCGC
>DAIRTA010000341.1:0-2142 GCA_036804125.1 Hyphomonas sp. | reverse complement strand
AACGCATGACCGATACCGCAAACACCCTTCAGGATCTCGGCGCCATGACCGGCGCACCGGCAGCGCAGCCTGCCGTCAAGGCCGAGCCGAAGATTGACGCGCAGGGCCGAGCGTATGGCACGGGCCGCCGCAAGGCAGCGGTCGCGCGCGTCTGGATCAAGCGCGGCACCGGCAAGATCACGATCAACGGCCGTGACCAGGAACAGTATTTCGCGCGCCCCGTGCTGCGCATGGTCATCGCCCAGCCACTGATCGAGGCGGGCCGCGCCAGCGAGTTTGACGTGATTGCAACCGTGAAGGGCTCCGGCCTGATGGGACAGGCCGGCGCCGTGCGCCATGGTATCTCGCGTGCGCTGGTGGCCTATGAGCCGGAACTGCGTGCAACGCTCAAGCCGTTCGGCTTCATGACCCGCGACCCGCGCGTCGTCGAGCGCAAGAAATACGGCAAGGCGAAAGCCCGCCGCAGCTTCCAGTTCTCGAAGCGCTGAACCGGCTGCAGAAACAGGGGTTCCTGGCAGGGCGCTTCCGGAGAAGGGGGCGCCCTGTTTTCATTGGGGCGACCAGCCTATGACACCTACAGTCTTCATTGATGGCGAAGCCGGCACAACGGGCCTGCAGATTGCCGCGCGCCTACGCGAACGGCGAGATATCAGCGTAATTTCGCTCGAGCCGGACAAGCGCAAGGATACAAGCGCACGGGCCGAATGCCTGAATGCCGCCGACGCGGCCATTCTCTGCCTGCCCGATGAGGCGGCGCGCCTCGCCGCAAGCCTCGTGACCAATCCGAATACGGTGATCATTGACGCCTCGACCGCGCACCGGACTGCGCCCGGCTGGGTCTATGGCTTTCCCGAGATGGGCAAGGGCCACCGGCGGGTGATCGCCTCAGCCCGCCGCATCAGCAATCCCGGCTGCTATCCGACCGGCTTCGTGGCGCTGATGCGCCCGCTGGTCGCGGCGCGGATCGTGCCGGAGGACTGGCCGGTCAGCGCACATGCCGTGTCCGGATATTCCGGCGGCGGAAAGGCGATGATCGCCGAATTCGAGGAAGGCGGCACGCGCGACAATCACCGCCTCTATGCCCTCGGCCAGGCGCACAAGCATCTCGCCGAGATGAAGCAGTATGCCGGGCTGAGGAAGCCGCCGCTGTTCATGCCGTCTGTGGGGCGGTTTGCGCAGGGCATGCTGGTCGAGATCGGCCTGCCCCTGAGTGCGCTGCCGCGCAGTCCGAGACGGCGCGCGGTGCAGGCGGCGCTGGCGGAAGCCTATGACGGGCAGGCTTTCGTGAAGGTCGTGCCCATGCGTGAGGCTGATGCGCTGAAATCCCTCGAAGCAGAGGGCTGCAACAATACCAACCGGCTGGAGCTTTATGTTTTCGGTACGGATGACCAGGCGCGGCTGGTGGCGCGGCTCGACAATCTCGGCAAGGGCGCGGCCGGCGCGGCCGTGCAAAACCTGAACATTGCGCTGGGGCTGGATGAAGCGGCCGGGCTGGCGGGCTGACGGCTCATTCCACCGGCAGCTTGATGTCCGACAGGCGAACCTTCACATATGAACCCGGCGCGGGGCCAAGGCCCATGTCCTTGGGCTCGATCGCGGGTAATTTCCGGCCTGACCTGGGCTTGAGCCAGCTCCACCAGCTCGGCCACCAGCTTCCCGGTGTTTCCGAGGCCGTCGCCAGCCAATCCTGAACCGTTGCGGGCAAGGGGCCGTCGGCAGTCCAGTGCTGATATTTACCCGAATCCGGGTGGTTCACGACACCCGCGATATGGCCGGAGCCTGCAAGCACGAAGCGGGCTTCGCCGCCGAACAGTTTCGCGGTGCGGTAGACGCTCTCGAAGGGCACGATATGGTCCTCGCGGCTGGCCTGCAGCATGACCGGGAGGGTGATCTTTGAAAGGTCTATCTTTTCTCCGAGGACGGTGTATTCGCCGCGCGCCAGCCTGTTCTCGGCATAGCATTCCGAAAGGTAGCGCTTGTGCACCTGGCCGGGGATGTTGGTCTGGTCGGCGTTCCAGTAGAGCAGGTCGAAGGGCCTCGGCTCCTTGCCGAGCATGTACTGGTCAATGACATAGCGCCAGACAAGATCGATCGGGCGCAGCCAGTTGAAGGTCTCGTACATGTCCTTGCCGGGCATGATGC
>DAIRTA010000340.1:0-2168 GCA_036804125.1 Hyphomonas sp. | reverse complement strand
GCGGCGGCGGGGGGGGGGCAGACCATCCCGCCCCTTCCCCCGATGCCCCAAAACGGCTAGGCACCCGCCGGAACCGTAAATGAGCGAATGAGGGCGCCCTATGGGGCCGTTGAGAATCGGGATTGCCGGGCTGGGCCATGTCGGCTGCGGGCTGATCGAGCTGGTGCAGCGCCAGGAGCGGCTGCGCCTGCCCGGGCAGGTGGTCATCACGGGCGTCAGCGCGCGCTCGCAGAGCCGCAACCGGCCGGTCAGCACCGACAGCTATACCTGGTATGATGACGCCGCGACGCTGGCGGAGGACCCGGAGATTGACGTCTTCGTCGAGCTGATCGGCGGCTCCGACGGGCCAGCCAAGTTCGCGGTCGAAACCGCGCTGAAGGCCGGCAAGCCGGTGGTGACGGCCAACAAGGCGCTGATCGCAAAGCACGGAACGAGCCTTGCCGAACTGGCTGCGGAGAAACAGATCGACCTCCTGTTCGAGGCGGCGGTCGCCGGCGGTGTCCCGGTCGTGCGTGTGCTGAGGGATAGCCTGGCGGGCACGGCGCTCAGCCGGGTGTCCGGCATCTTCAACGGCACCTGCAATTTCATCACCTCGACCATGCTGGACACCGGGCGCAGCTATGAGGAGGTCCTCGCCGAGGCGCAGAAACGCGGCTATGCCGAGGCCGACCCGGCGCTGGATGTCTCGGGTCTGGATGCCGCCCACAAGGCGGCGATCCTCTCGGCCATCGCCTTCTCGGCGGATCTCGATTTCTCCAAGGTCACGGCCGCCGGGATCGAGGAGATCACCCTGCTCGACCTGCGCCTCGCCGACCGGCTCGGCTTCCGGATCAAGCTGATCGCGGAAGGTCTGGTGACACCGGGCGGCGTTGTCTGCCGGGTCGAGCCCATGGCGCTGCCGCAGGCGCATCCGCTCGCGCGGGTGGATGGCTCGCTCAATGCCGTTCGCATCGAGGGCGATCCGCTGGGCGCCATCGTGCTGACAGGGCCGGGGGCAGGCTCGGGCCCGACGGCGAGCGCCGTGATGGGCGATATCGCGAAACTTTTCCGGCCAGCCATCCGGCCGGCCTTCGGCCGCTCGGCGCATCACCCGGCCCGGCCCTTTGCCGGAGCTGGGGCTGGCGAGGTCTCGCCCTATTTCCTGAGGGTGCGCCTGCATGACAAGCCGGGGGCGCTGGCCGCGCTGACGGAGGCGCTCGCCCATGAAGGTGTCTCGGTGGACAAGCTGCTCCAGGATTCGGCCGATGAGACCGGGGCCAGCCCGGTGGCGATCGTGACCCATCGCTGCGCCCGCGAGCAGATGCAGGCGGCCGTCGCCCGCATCGAAAATGTGGCCCTGCCGGTTGACGCGGCGCGGCTGTTCCGTATCGAAGCGGCAAGTTAATTGCACCTTGCCCGGCTGTTCCCGGCCAAAACCGCCATGCAGAAGGAAACAGGAATGAAACAGGGCGTGCTGACCCCCAGCCTGGCGGATGCCATGGGCCGTGTGACGGAAGTGGCCGCGATAGCGGCGGCGCGCCTCGCCGGGCGCGGAGACGAGAAGAAAGCCGATTCGGCCGCCGTGGACGCGATGCGCCGGGCTTTCAACGCGGTGGATTTCAAAGGCCGGGTCGTGATCGGCGAGGGCGAGCGGGACGAAGCGCCGATGCTGTATATCGGCGAGGAGGTCGGCACCGGCACAGGCCCGGAAATCGATATTGCGCTCGACCCGCTGGAAGGCACGACACTGACCGCCAAGGCGATGCCGGATGCCTGCGCCGTGCTCGCGATTGCGCCGCGCGGCGGGCTGTTGCATGCGCCGGACACGTACATGGACAAGATTGCCATCGGGCCGGGCTATCCGGAGGGCATCGTCAGCCTCGGGAAGAGTGCGGCGGAGAATATCAAAGCCCTCGCCGCCCATACGGGCCGGGCTGTGGAGGACATGACCGTCTGCGTGCTTGACCGGCCGCGCCACCAGGACATTATCGACTCGCTGCGCTCGGCCGGCGCGCGTATCGCCCTGATTACCGATGGGGATGTGGCAGGTGTGATCGCGACGACAGACCCTTCGACCGGTATCGACATGTATGTCGGGCAGGGCGGCGCGCCGGAAGGCGTGCTTGCGGCTGCAGCGCTGAAATGCGTAGGCGGACAGATGTATGGCCGTCTCGTCTTCCGTAATGAAG
>DAIRTA010000339.1:0-2173 GCA_036804125.1 Hyphomonas sp. | reverse complement strand
CCTCGCCGCCCGGACCGGACCGATCATCCCGCTGATCGCCGAGACCGGCGGGCTCAATGGCCTGTTCGTGGACACCACCGCCCTGAGGGAGCAGGTGATCGATGACATCCTGGTCTCCGCCTTCGGCTCGGCCGGCCAGCGCTGCTCGGCGCTGCGGATCGCCTTCCTTCCGGAGGCAACAGCAGGCAGCCTGATCGAGGGGCTGATCGGGGCGATGGACGAGCTCGCCCTCGGCGACCCCGCCCTGGCGGAAACGGATGCCGGACCGGTCATCGATGCGGCCGCCCGCGAGACGCTCGCCGCGCATCTCGAACGCATGCGGAAGGAAGCGGCGCTGCTGCACCAGTGCAGCGCAGGTCGCCTCGGCGAGGCGGGCCATGGCTTCGGCCCGGCGCTGGTGGAGCTGTCTTCGCTGGACCAGATCTCGGAGGAGACCTTCGGCCCGGTCCTGCATGTGCTGCGCTATGATCCGGACGATGTCGCGGCGGTAGGCGCGGCGCTGAAGGCGAAAGGCTATGGCCTGACGCTCGGCGTCCATTCGCGCCTCGAAAGCTTCCATGACGCCGTGCGCGCGGCGATGCCGGCCGGCAATACCTATGTCAACCGGTCGATGACCGGCGCGGTGGTCGGTGTGCAGCCTTTTGGCGGGGAGGGGCTCTCGGGCACCGGGCCGAAGGCCGGCGGGCCACATTACCTCCATCGTTTCGCCACGGAACGTGTGGTAAGCGTGAACATCATGGCCGCGGGAGGCGACCCGGGCCTGCTCAGCCTGTGAAGGAGGAAGAGCCCATGCGTGTGACTTTCTGGATGGCCCTGCCACTCCTCATGCTGGCGGCCTGCACACCGGAGCCGGCAGGCGAGGCGCTGGTGGCCGAGGACAGCGCCGTGACGGACACGGACGAGGCGGCAGAGGAAAGCGGCCCCTTCAACGGGATCAGCCTCGCCTTCGAGGAAACCACCGAGACCTATGATATCCGCACCACGATCGATCCGCGCATTGCCAATTTCGATCCCGTGCTGGCGCTCGCCTTCCTGGAGGACAGCCGCGACGCCATGCGCGCCGCCGTGGCCCCGGCCGAGACGGTGCGGGCCGAGGCCGAGGCGACGGCCGCCGAGAGCGGCAGCGATAGCTGGTTCCGCCCGTATGAGCTGGAAGACCGGTTCGTGATGACGGCCGTCCTCCCGGATGTAATCAGCATACGGCAGGATGGCTATGCTGATACCGGCGGGGCGCATCCGAACTATTTCATGCAGGGGCGCACCTACAGGCGCGGCAGCGCCGAGCCGATCGCGCTCTCCGCCCTCATCGCCGATGAGTCGGCCTTCCGGCAGAAGGTGATTGCCCGGCTGACCGAGGAAAAGCTGGCCCGGGGCTATGAGCCCGAGGCGCGCGAGGCCATCACGGCCGAGCTGAATGACCTTCTGGGGACGGAGGGCAGCGTGAAGAATTATGTGCTCAACACCTCTGACGAGGAGGGCCGGATCGGCGGGCTGACCGTGCTGTTCTCGCCCTATGATGTCGGCCCCTGGGCCGAAGGCGCCTATGAGCTGACTTTCAGTGCGCGCGAGCTGTCTGGCCTGATTGCGCCGGACTGGGCCGGGCGGTTCGGCGGCCAGCCGGTGATCGAGGCGGAGACAAGCCCGTAAGCCGGGTCAGCAGCGGCGCATCGTGATGCGCTGCTCGCGCGCGCCATTGAGCAGGGACACCGTGGCCGTCATCCGCCGCCCGCTGCGCTCATAGGCGATGCGCTGGGGGTAGTCATTAGACGGATTGATGAAGACGATGGCGTTTCGCCCGCGGCTTTCCTCGAGGAATTCGGTCGGCCCGAAGCCGTTCGGATAGGCGCTGAATTTCGCCCGCTCGCCGCCCTCGATCCGGGTCTGTTCAAAGAAAGAGATCTGCCCGTCGGTATAGGCGAAGGCATAGCCGAAGAGGAAGCCACTATCAGGGCGCGTCCAGGTTTCGCGATAGCTGTTATCATCACTGCGCCAGCAGCCGCTGAGCCAGCTGAGGCCGCTATCGGCATGGGCGGCGCCGGAGGCGGCGGCGAGGAGAAGGGCGAGGAGGGCATGTCTCATGGCGTTACCAAGGTGCATCCGAGGCCGGGTGTAAAGGCAGCTTCCGCAGCGATCCGCCCGCCAAGGGCCGAGGCGCGGATGCGCGGGCCGTCTT
>DAIRTA010000338.1:0-2178 GCA_036804125.1 Hyphomonas sp. | reverse complement strand
ATACCCGCCGGATCGACAATGTCATCTATCCGGGCTCCAGCACGGTTGACGGCTCAGTCTATGCGCCGGGCTTGATCGCGCCGGGAACCGCAACGACGTTCAATTCCTTCTTCAACGGCAAGGATGGCGAACTGACAGGCCTTGAATTCAATTTCATCGGAAACGCCGCGGATCTCCTGCCTGAACCCCTGGACGGTCTTGGTGTGTCCGGGAACATAACCTTCCTGGACAGCTCGTTTACGGCTCCGACCTTAGGCAATCGCTCCTTTAGCCTTCCCGGCACGTCCGATACCGTGTTCAACGCCTCCCTTTTCTATGAAAAGTTTGGCCTGTCAGCACGGATAAACTACCAGTTCCGCGATGCCTGGTTGTCAACGACGGAAAATGACAGCCTCAGTGAGTTCTGGGACGAGACAACACGCGTGGATGCTTCGATCCGCTACACCCTGCCTCGCGATATCTATGGAACGAAGGTAACGCTTGCTCTCGACGGCAATAATCTCACTGATGAGAAGGACACCCGTTTCATCAATACGCCCGCCACGCCGAACCAGTATGAAGGATTTGGCCGGCGGTGGGTATTCTCGGTTCGCGTTGATTATTAGAGGCTGTGGCTGACCCATGCCTGCTCTCCGTTCTGATTGAGAGAGCTGCGCCAGGCGTTCGTTTCATGAAAGGATCAGTAATGCAAAACCTTATCAGGATAGGCGGGATGTCCCTGGCGTCCGTTCTGGTGGCCTGCAGCCCGGAGACGAGCCTTGGGGCCGGCAGGCTCGCTGACACCGTCAGTATCAGGAATGCCGAAGTGACCTATGACGCCGGCGCCTATACCGTCGGCTGGGAGCGTGAGGGCGAAGGCCCGGTCAATGTCCGTGTGACGACATCACCGGATGGCCAAGGCGGTGTGTTGATCGGAGAAGACGTCACCGCCACCAACCTGACCTGGGCCCCGGAAGCGGGCAGCCATGAGCGCCGCTATTTTGTTATCCAGCCTGAAAACGGAGAGGCCAAAATAACAGCGACACGGGTTCTGCCGCTCGAAGGGGGCCGGAATTTTCGTGATCTCGGCGGCTACGAGACCGTTGATGGCCAGCGCGTGAAATGGGGGGTCGCCTATCGTTCGGGCGTGATGCATGGGCTGACCGACGCAGATTATGACTATCTCTCCGGTCTCGGCATTGCGGTGATCTGCGATCTGCGCGCGGCGCAGGAGCGAGCGGAACAGCCGACAGAATGGCGGGCCGGAGCGCTGGAATACATCACATTCCCGGACCCCTCGGGGGATGAGGACATGTCACGCGCTTTCGCCTCCGTGCTCATGGCCCCAGACGTGACCAGCGAACAGGTTCGGAGCGTCTTTATCGACGCTTATCGCCGGATGCACAAAACCTATGCGCCAGCCTATGCCGAGATGTTTGACCAGCTGGCCAATGGAAGCGTCCCGCTTGCATTCAACTGTTCGGCAGGAAAGGACCGAACGGGTGTGGCCGCGGCCCTGTTGCTGTCGGCGCTGGAGGTTCGGCGTGACATTGTCGTAGCGGACTATGCACTCTCTGAACAGGTCGTTGACTTCATGGCCGAATTCGGCGCCGGGACGGGCGAAGTCGATCCCGACAGCCCCTATGCCTTCCTGGCCCAGCTGCCACCCGATGTCATCCGTCCACTGATGCGCACCGAGCCGGCCTATATTGAAGCCACGCTTGAGGCCATCGAGGACGAGTATGGCAGCGTGGTCGCATTCATCCAGTCTGAACTCGGCGTTGACGATGCCGAACTGGCCCGCATAAGACAGCGGCTGCTGAATCAGGGCTAATCGCTGTCAGCGCAATCGGGATCATCTTGGATCCAGTTTGAACTTGCGGAAGTCGGCCATGGCAGTCTCGAGGCTAACGGCCCTACCCGGCCGTCTCGACCCCGGCTCCGCAGACAATCCTACCTAACAGGGGCTGGCGGTGCTTTCAGACAAACGCGAACCCGTCTCCGGAATTCGGGGGCGAGCGGGCATCAGGCAACAAGAAACTCCCGCCCTTCGCGTAGCGCGGCGTCCCGGCGGATTATGAAGTTTGTCCGGGAGTAGAGATGCCTTTCGAGATTGAAGTGATTGTGTACGGAGGAATGGGTGCAGGCGAACTTCTGCAGACTTCGCATTCGCCGGAAGCGCGACATCGCCCGCTCGCG
>DAIRTA010000337.1:0-2179 GCA_036804125.1 Hyphomonas sp. | reverse complement strand
ACTCTCCGCCCGGTTGCGTTTCATCCGCCATGGGCGGTCTCCCTCGCGATTCGCTATCTTAGAACTGACCTGATTTATAGGGGTTTTCCGGCCTGATGGGAACTCGCGGGACCGCCTTTTTGCAGCGCTGGAGACGGGATGAAAACTTCAATTTAAACAATGAGTTGCGGCGGAAAATTCAGGCCGTTTCAAACCCCTCATCGCCTGTCCCTGCGGGCGGGCGCGGAAACCGCCTGAAAGGTCACCGGAAAAGGCGGCGCGCAAGAGGCCGGCTTGACAGTCGTTTGATACCAAACTAAAAGGTTTGGTATCAAACTACAGGAGGTATCCATGCCCAGCCGCCGTGCTTTCCTGACCCTTCTCGGAGGCGGCACCGTGCTCGCCGCCGGGGCCGGGGCGGGTTTCGTCCTGACCAACCAGCCCTCGCGCGCGGCCCGTGCGCCCTGGCGCGAGGCGGGCCTTGAGACGGAGTATCGCCGCCGCTTCCTGTCCTATGCGCTGCTCGCGCCCAACCCGCACAACATGCAGCCCTGGCGGGTGCGCCTCGATGGTGAGGACGCCCTCACGCTCTATTGCGATCTCGACCGCCGCCTGCCGGCGACCGACCCGTTCGACCGCCAGATCCTGATCGGGCATGGCTGCTTCCTCGAACTCCTGCGGCTGGCCGCGGCCGAGGAGGGCTATGCCGCCGAGATCACGCCATTCCCGGAGGGCGCCCCGGCGATAGAGGACCGGCTGGATGCGCGCCCGGTCGCCGCCGTGCGCTTCACGCCCGGTGCGGCGTCGCCCGATCCGCTCTTCGCACACGCCCTCAGCCGCCATACCAACCGCAACCCCTATGCGCCGCGCGATGTCGAGCCGGACACGCTCGCCCGCCTCGCCGCGGCCGGAACCCGGCCCGGTATCCACGCCGCCACCTGCGGCAATGATGCGATGGCGGCCGCGCTGCGCGAGCTGACCTGGCAGGCGCATGTGCGCGAGGTCACGACCGGTTACACCATGCAGGAGAGCATCGATGTGATGCGCTTCGGCGCGCGCGAGGTCGCCCGCGATCCGGACGGTATCCCGCTCGAAGGGCCGATGATCGGGCTGGGCCGCCTGACCGGCATCATCACCCGCGAGAGCCTCGCCGATCCGGACTCGGCGGCCTTCCGGCAAGGCCTCGACATGTACCGCCCGATGGCCGCCTCGGCGCGCGCCTTTGCCTGGCTCATCAATGATGGCGCCTCGCGCACCGGAGAGCTTGACGCCGGCTATGCCTATATGCGTCTTGCCCTCACGGCTGCGGCCGAGGGGCTGGTCATGCATCCCTGGAGCCAAGCCCTGCAGGAGTATCCCGAAATGGCTGATCTTTATGCGGATGTCCACCAGCTGATCGGCGGCGGCCAACGCCTGCAGATGCTGGTCCGGGTGGGTTATGCCCGCCCCGTCGGCCCGTCCCCCCGGCGCGGGCTTGCCGCCCATCTGATGAGCTGACGCGGCGATGCCTGACGAGACTGGCCCGCAAGGGAGCGCGCTTACCTTCCGCCTGCTGAACGAGATCGGCATCATCGCGCAGCTCTCGGCCAGCCGGTTCGAGCGGATCATGCCGCATGGCCTGACGCTCGCCCAGTTCGGCCTGCTCAATCACATGGTGCGCCTTGGCGATGGCTGGCCGCCGGCCCGGCTCTCACGCGCCTTCCAGGTCACCAAGGGCACGATGACGGCAACACTGCAGCGCCTCGAAGCGAAAGGCTTCATCCGGATCGATCCGGACCCGGAGGATGGCCGCGCCAAACGGGTGTTCCTCACACCGTCCGGGCGGCGCGCCCGCGAAGGCGCGCTGAGCGCGCTGGCCCCGGACCTCGACAGGATCGCCCGGTCCCTGCCGGCAGCAGAGGCCGAAGCCCTCCTGCCGGGGCTTGAGCGCCTGCGGGCCTGGCTCGACACCCACCGCGACTGAGCGGGCGCCTATGCCGTCAGCCCACGGACAAGACGGCGCCGTCCTCGACCTGCAGCCGCATCGCCCGCTCGCCGAACGCCTCGAACAGGAACGCTTCCGTGCCGGTCAGCCAGGCCTGGCCGCCGAGGGCGAGGAGTTCCGCGAACAGGGCGGCGCGCCGGTCGGGGTCGAGATGGGCCGCCGCCTCGTCGAGCAGGATCAGCGGCGCCGGGCCGTTGCCGTCCTGGCTGAGGGCGG
>DAIRTA010000336.1:0-2185 GCA_036804125.1 Hyphomonas sp. | reverse complement strand
CGAGCTTGGCGCCATGCGCGAGCGGATGAAAACGCTGCGCGCGGCGCTGGCCGAATCGCTCATCCGCGCCACCGGCTCGAACGCCCTTGCCAGCCTGACCGCGCAGAACGGCATGTTCTCGCAGCTGCCCGTCAGCCCGCAGGCGACCGAGGCGCTCCAGGCCGACCACGGGGTCTACATGCCGCGTTCGGGCCGCATCAATATCGCCGGCCTGCACCCCGATGACATGCCGAAACTCGCGGATATCCTGGCGCGCTATCTGTAAGGGTGCGGATGACGGCTGGCGGCGCGGTCCTGTTGACTCCTGTTCAGGCCCGTCTGGCTAGGCTTGCCTCATGCAGACCGGACTGACCCGGCGGGCAGCCCTCGCGGCCCTCAGCGGCAGCATGGCCGCTTGCACCACGCGCCTGCCGCGCCAGCGCGTGTCCGCCTATCGCGCACCGGCCGCGCCGCCCTTCAGCCATGGCGTGGCTAGCGGCGATCCACGCGCGGACCGGGTGATAATCTGGACACGTATCACACCCTGTCCTTCCGGAGAGCCCGTGACGGTGCATTGGGAAACCAGCCTCCGGCCGGACTTCGCGGAGATTGCCGCCTCGGGCATGGCGCCGGCCAGCCCGGCGCAGGATTGGACGGTGAAGGCGGATGCGGCCGGGCTTTCACCGGGGCAAACCTATTATTTCCGCTTCCGCTTCGGCGCCCATGTCTCGCCAGCCGGACGCACGCGCACCCTGCCGGCCGGCGATGCCGGGAGTGTGCGGATCGCCATTGTCTCCTGCGCGCATCATGGGCTCGGCTATTTCAATGCCTATGACCATATCGCCCGGCAGGATGATTTCGATGCCGTCCTCCATCTCGGTGACTACATCTACGAGACCGCGGCGGGAGAGTTCGACGGTGTCCCGGATGAGCTGCCCGGCCGCCAGCATGATCCCCCGGAGGAAGCCGCCGATCTCGCAGCTTACCGGGCGCGCTACAGCCAATACCGCCGGGATGCCTCGCTCCAGGCCCTGCATGCCCGCCATCCGGTGATTGCGATCTGGGATGATCACGAGATTGCCGACAATGCCTATGCCAGCGGCGCCCCCGATCATCACGGCGACGCGGGGGACTGGCAGCGCCGCAAGGCGGCCGCGCTGCAGGCCTGGTATGAATGGATGCCGGTGCGCGAGCCGCCTGAAGGCCGCAGCCGGGCACAGCGCTTCAAGGCGATACGATTGGGGCAAGTGGCGACGCTCTGTCTCCTGGAGTCACGCCTCTCGGCGCGGATGCAGGGTTTCGGCTTCCCGGATATTGCGCAGTCTGCGGATAATCCGGAGGCCTTGGCCGAAAGGATCAGGGCTGAGGACAGGGAAAAAATCGGCGCGGCGCAGAGAGCGGCGGTCGCTGACGCCGCACTGGCCAGCGGCGCAGGTTGGATGCTGCTGGCCAGTGCGACCCTGATGGCGCGCGTCGCGACGCCGGATGTGCGGCCCCACCTCACCCCGGATGGGCTGGCGGAACTCAACGCGCGATGGCCGGATGCGGCGGGATTCCTGACCGCCTCCCGGCACGGCCTGCCCCTGACCCTCGATGCCTGGGATGGCTATCCGGCCGCGCGCGAGCGCCTGTTCGGGGCCATGCAGTCCGCCGGGCGGCAGGACATCCTGGTTCTTTCCGGCGACACCCATGCCTGGTGGGTCAATGATCTCAGGCGGGACAGCGGCGAAGAGATGGGGATCGAACTCGGGGTTGCCTCGGTGACATCGCCGTCGGCGCTCTCGCCCCGGCTCCTCGGGCCAAGGGGGCGGGATTTCGCCCTGCTGCTGACCCGCGACAACCCGGATGTCCGCTATGTCTCCGGGGAGAGCCATGGCTATCTCGATCTCGTTCTGACGCCCTCGGCCGGCCAGGCCCGGCTCATATCGGTCGATACCGTTACAAGCCCGGACTATGGTGTGTTCCAGGAAGCACAGTTCGGGCTCCGCCGTCAGGAGGGCCGGGCACGGGTGCGCGCCATATCCGGCCTCGGATTCCGCCAGAGATACCTGTTTTGACAGCATATTTGACGGGTACGGCCCCGTGGGGCCATGCAGATACGCAGCTCTCCTTTACGTAAACGTTATTGCTAACGCCGCGTCACTCTCTATTTTGTGCAGCGCAGCATGAGGTGGCTCGCACATGAAAAACCGCAAGTATTTCAGTG
>DAIRTA010000335.1:0-2192 GCA_036804125.1 Hyphomonas sp. | reverse complement strand
ACAATGAGGGCTCAGAACTGCTGAAGGAGCGGCTGGAAGGCAAGATCGAGATCGACTTCCACACCGCCCGGCGCCTGTTCACCCTGATCTGCGCCCTTCACGCCGGCCAGGGCCGCGCGCCGGGGGCGTGATCCGCCGTGATCTCTTGTTCCGCTGGCAGGCAGCCCAGGGCGGCGAGTGTGCGGTTGAGTGCTTCGGGAAGCGCCGTGTGGGGCTCGGCGCCGAGAAATGAGACGAGCTTTGTATTGTCGAGTTCGATGGTCTCCTTCCAGAGATAGCGCATCTCGGCGAGTTCTCGGAACAAAGGCACTATAGGCGACAGGGCGATCAGGACTGGCCAGGGCAGGAAGCCTATCTTTCCTTTGCCGCCATTTGCGGCGCGGATTTCCTCTGCGATCTCAACGCCGTGCGGGAAGTAGTGCCCGCGGAAGTGAAAGCGTTCGAAATCGGCAAGCTCCCCTTCACGGTCCAGCAGGGCGGCAGCGGTTTCGCCAAAGTCGGGCAGAAACGCCCAGGCATGGCCGGCATTGGGGCGTCCGGGATAGGTGATCGCCTTCATGGGTTTGCCGGGGGTCACGAGGCCCTGCGAGAACCAGGAATTGCCCGAGACCGGTCCGAAAAAGTCGCCGGCCCTGAGGATCAGGGAGCGTACACCCTGCTGCTCCACCGCCGCTTCGAGACGCCGCTCCATTTCCACGCGGATGGCGCCCTTGCGGGTGCGAGGGTGTTGCGGCGCGTCTTCCGTCAGCAGCGGAAACGTTTCCGGTCCGTAGTTGTAGACTGTTCCTGGCAGGAAGACGCGGGCGCCTGAGATCGCGGCAGCGGCAATCATATTGTCCAGCATCGGCAGGACGAGCTTGGGCCAGTTCTTGTAGCCGGGCGGATTGACGCCGTGGACAATGACGCTGGCGCCGATCGCGGCGGCGGCAACATCCTTGGCGTTCATGGCGTCGCCCGTCAGCCATTCAGCTTCCGGCAGGCGCGCCGGGGCAGGCTTGCGGGCGAGCGCCCGGATTGCCCAACCGCGCCGGATTAGCGCCCGCGCGATTTCATAGCCGACGCCGCCTGTGACGCCGAGTACTAACGCGGTTTTTCCGTTTTCCATGGGTCCCGTCTCCTTGTTCTGGGGTGAACCCAGAATGCAGGAAGGGCGAGATAAACATAATTGCGATAATGAGTGGATTCGATATAGGAAAATACATGAACATACCAACGGCCTCCTGGGATCACATCCGCTCGTTCCTTGCCGTGCTGGAGGAAGGGAGCCTGTCACGTGCGGCGCGCAGCCTGTCGCTGACCCAGCCGACCCTGTCGCGCCATATCGACCAGCTGGAGGCCTCCCTTGGCGGGCCGCTGTTCACCCGGTCGCCGCGGGGCCTGATGCCGACGGACAAGGCGCGGATGATCGAGCCGCATGCTCGCACGATTGCCGCCTCGGCCGCCGCCTTGACCCGGGCCGCCTCCGGCGCAGCGGACGAGATGACCGGCGCGGTGCGCATTTCCGCCAGCGAGGTGGTGGGCATCGAGCTCCTGCCTGAGATGCTCGTGCCCCTGAGGGAGACCTATCCAGGTCTGACCTTCGAGATCGTGGCAACCAACCAGTCGAGCGACCTGCTCCGCCGCGACGCCGATATTGCAATCCGCATGGTCCGGCCCCAGCAGAGCGCGCTGCTGGCGAAGAAGGTGGGCGATGTCAGACTCGGGCTGTTTGCCCGCCGCGACTATCTGGAAAAACACGGCACGCCGCAGAGCCTCGATGATGTCCAAAGGCATGCGATCGTTGGCTTTGATCATGAAACGAGCATCGTTGAAGCGCTGCGCGGGACGGGCCTGGCGCTCGATCGGGCGGGCTTTGCCTGGCGGACCGACAGCGATCTGGCATACCTGAACCTCGTGCGGGCGGGCGCTGGCATCGGCATTTGCCAGCCCGGGCTGGCGCGGCGCCATGGCGGGCTTGTCCGGTTGCTGCCGGAGACTTTCTCTTTCCCGATGGAGACATGGGTGACCATGCATGAGGAATTGAAGGGTGTGGCGCGGATGAAGGCGGTGTTTGATCACCTTTGTGAAGCGATGAGCGCTTATGTCCGCAGTCAGGAACTGCCGGCCTGAAACGCGCCATCCTGGCGCAATGACCTGATCGCTTGCCGGAATCTGCTGGAACCTGTATGGCGCCCGGCTAGTGATACGTGGAA
>DAIRTA010000334.1:0-2200 GCA_036804125.1 Hyphomonas sp. | reverse complement strand
GTCTGCGCCCATTGCGGCAGGGCGGTGTAATGCAGGTGGTGGGGGCCAGCCCAGATATAGATGAAGATCAGCGACCAGAAATGGACGATCGAGAGCCGGTAGGAATAGATCGGCCGCTCGACCCGTTTCGGGATGAAGTAATACATGATCCCGAGGAAGCCGGCGGTGAGGAAGAAGCCGACGGCATTGTGCGCATACCACCACTGTATCAACGCGTCCTGCACGCCGGAATAGGCGACATAGCTCTTCGAGCCGGCCCATGAGACCGGCACGGCCGCATTATTGACGAGGTGCAGCATCGCAATGGTGACAATGAAGGCGAGGTAGAACCAGTTGGCGACATAGATGTGCGGTTCCTTGCGTTTCCACAGCGTGCCAAGGAAGACGATGAGATAGGCGACCCAGACGATCGTCAGCCACAGGTCGGCATACCATTCCGGCTCGGCATACTCCTTGGACTGGGTAATTCCCATCAGATAGCCGGTGCCGGCAATGACGATGAACAGGTTGTAGCCCCAGAACACGAACCACGGCCACAGCCCGCCGGCGATGCGGGTGCGGCAGGTGCGCTGGACGACATAGAAGCTGGTGGCGAGGAGCACATTGCCGCCGAAGGCGAAGATCACGGCGGAGGTGTGCAGCGGCCGGACACGGCCGAAATTGGTCCAGCCATGATCGGGGAAATAGAACAGGTTCGGCCAGGTCAGCTGAAGCGCGATGATGAGGCCGACAAGGAAGCCGGCAATGCCCCAGAACACCGACGCCACCACGCCATACTTGATCAGCGTGTCTTCATAGCGCGTCTCGTCGAAGGGGTTGCGCCCTTCCAGCCCGCCGGCCCAGAGCGCGATGACGATCAGGGCGCCCACGCTCAGGAAGAAGAAAATCCAGGCATGGGCGGCCATCATGGGATCGGCGGCGTTGGCAGCCATCAGGAGGGCGGCGAAGGCGGCGATGACGGTCAGGATAGAGACGCTGCCAATGCTCGCTCCCGGCGAGCCGATGCTGCGGGTCAAGGCACTCACGGATATACCCCCATGTCGCGGAATCGCGGTTTCGGTTGACGCCGCGACGATGCGAGGTTGGGCGACCAGCCGGTATAGGGGGAAGTACGGATGGGCGAGCCTGTCGCACTGCGTCATGCCGGACGGGACAGAGCAGGGAGGCCGGAATGGTAGGTTGGCTCATGGCGGCAGGGGCCGGGCTTATGGTGGCTGGCGCAGCCCGCTTTGCGGTTCACACGCCTCGGCTGGTTGATGATCCCCTGGCCTTTTATCTTGCCCAGCGCTGCAATGACGCAGCCGCGACGCTGCTTCCCTCCGGCCCGGCCGGGCTGATGGCAGGCCATTGCTGGGGTTGCCCGGCTATGGCGATCGGGGCGGTGCTGATCCTGGCCGCCTTTGGCCTCTCCCGGCGCCGGCGCGCAGGCTTCGCCGGGCGTTGATTTCATGGGCCGGGCCGCTAACAGGTTTGGCCATGAGTGACGATCCGAACGAAAAGACATCCGGCAGCGCCTCGCCTGCAGCGCCGATGGAGCAGTTCGATGCCCGGACGCTCCTCCTGCATCTGCGCTCGATTCTCGCCTCTGTGCCTGATGGCATGATCGTCATCGATGAGAGTGGCGAGATCCTTGCCTTCAGCGAGGCGGCGGAGACGCTGTTTGGCTATCCGGCCGGCGCCTTGATTGGCAAGAATGTCAGCTGCCTGATGGGCGGGCATGATGAACGCAACCATGACAATTATGTCTCCAAATACATCCGGACCGGCGAGAAGCAGATCATCGGCAAGGGCCGCGTCGTATTCGCCCGGCGCGCCGATGGCAGCCAGTTCCCGATCGACCTGCGGATCGGCGAAGCTCGCCTTGGCGATGGCTTCCTGTTCACGGCTTTCGTGCGTGACCTGACAGAACAGCGCCGCGGGGAACTTCGCATACAGGAGATGCAGGCCGACCTTGTGCATTTCTCACGGCTCAGCGCCGTCGGCACGATGGCTTCGGCCCTGGCTCATGAGCTGAACCAGCCGCTGACGGCGGTGGCGAATTATCTTGAGGCCGGGCGCGACCTGCTGGACCAGAAAGGCGACGAGGCGCGTGAGATCCTGCGCGAAGCTCTGGATGAAGCCGCAAGGCAGGCCGTGCGGGCCGGTGAGATCGTGCGCAAGCTGCGCTCCTATGTGTCGCGCGGCGAAGTGGAGGCGGAGC
>DAIRTA010000333.1:0-2213 GCA_036804125.1 Hyphomonas sp. | reverse complement strand
CGAGGATATGCAGCCCGCCGAGCTCGGCGGCAGCCTCGGCGATCCAGGCCTTCAAGGCCGCGCCATCGGTGGCATCCAGGGCCCGCCCTGTAGCGGCGACGCCGGTAGCCTTGAGCGCGCTGACGGCAGCGCTGACCTGCTCGGCATTGCGAGCGCACAAGGCCACATTGGCGCCTTCGGCCGCCAGCATCTCGGCAATTGCACGGCCGATGCCGCGTGTGCCGCCGAGGATCAGCGCATTGCGCCCTTTCAGCTTCAGGTCCATTTTACCCCTCCCTCTTCTGTTTGACTGCCGGATCAACAGGTTAAGCCCCCGCCGCGCCCTGTCCAGCCGCAAGCCGGCCGCTCCGGCATATTCCGGTTGAACTCACATCCGGCCCCGGCAAGATACAGGGCAGATGCGCTCCGAATCAGCTCCCGCCGGCCCGGCCCCGCAAGCCTTCCTGTTCGTCATCGTGACGGTGGCACTCGACATGCTGGCCTTCGGGCTGGTCGTTCCGGTCATCCCGAGCCTGGTGCAGCAGCTGACCGGCGTGCCGCCCGAACATGCGACCCTGTGGATCGGCGGGCTGGCGGCGACCTTCGCCGTGTTCAACTTCTTCGCCCAGCCGGTGCTCGGCGCCCTGTCCGACCGGTTCGGCCGGCGCCCGGTGCTGCTGGGCTCGCTCGCCATGCTCGGCATCGATATGCTGATCATGGGCTTCGCCGGCGCGATCTGGATCCTGTTCCTGGGGCGCGCGCTGGCGGGCATTGCGGGGGCGACCATTTCCACCGCCAACGCGTATATCGCGGACACGACAGACCCGGCCGACCGCGCCCGGGCCTTCGGCAAGATCGGCGCCGCCTTCGGTTTCGGCTTTGTCTTCGGCCCGGTGCTCGGCGGGCTGCTCGGCGAGATCGATGTGCGCGCGCCTTTCTTCGCCGCGGCCGCGCTGTGCGGGCTGAATGTGCTATACGGCCTGTTCGTGCTGCCGGAATCGCTGAAGCCGGAGGAGCGCCGCCCGTTCAGCCTGGCCCGCGCAAACCCGTTCGGCGCCGCCCGGCATTTCTCGAAGCTGCCACAGGTCTCATGGCTGCTCGTTGCCGGCGGCATCTTCTTCTTCGCGCATATCATCTATCCCGCCACCTGGTCGGTCTATACCGAGATCCGCTATGGCTGGTCGCCGTTCGAGATCGGCCTGTCGCTCGGCCTGGTCGGTCTCGGCGCCTCGCTGGTGCAGGCTTTCCTGATGGGGCCGGTGCTCGCCCGTCTCGGCCCGGTGCGCACGGCCTATGCCGGCCTCTGCATCCACATTGCCTGCATGATCGCCTTCGCCTTTGCGGCCCTGCCCTGGATGATCTACCTGATCATCCCCTTCAACGCCCTTGGCGGTGTGGCGACGCCGGCGCTGAATTCGCTGATGTCGATCGTGACGCCGCGCAATGCGCAGGGCGAGCTGAATGGCGCCATCGCCAGCCTCAACGCGCTGGGCATGATCTTCAGCCCGCTGGTCATGCATGGCACCATCTACCTGTTCACCCACCCGTCGAACCCGGTCTATTTTCCGGGGGCGGCCTTCCTGCTCGCGGCGGGGCTCGTCGCGCTGGCGCTGGTCCCGTTCTGGCGCGGGGTGGCGGCCAATCAGGCGGCCCTTGCCGCCGCCGCAAAGGCGTGACACGCCGCACGCCCTTAGTTACAGCCCGGTCATGCTGACGCTCCGCCCTGCCCTCTTCCTCGACCGTGACGGTGTGATCAATGTCGACAGGGGCTATGTCAGCCGGCCGGAGGATTTCGACTTCATCGACGGCGCCGCGCAGGCGATCGCCGCCTTCAATGCGCGCGGCTGGTATGTCTTTATCGTCACCAACCAGTCCGGCATTGCGCGCAATTACTATACCGAGGACGACATGCACGCCCTGCATGGCTGGATGCAGGCCCGTCTCGCGGAAGCTGGCGCGCGCATCGACCACATCTATTACTGCCCCTATCATGAAGAAGGCGAGAATCCGCGCTACCGGAAGGACAGTTTCGACCGCAAGCCCAAGCCCGGCATGCTGCTGCGCGCGATGGCCGAATTCCCGGTGAAGCGCGAGGCGAGCTTCCTGATCGGCGACAAACAGGCCGACATCCAGGCCGCCCGCGCGGCTGGTATCGCCGGATACCTGTTCCCGGGCGGCAATCTCGCACACTTCGCCGAATGGACCCTCGCGAGCTTCGAGGACGGCAACCGGGG
>DAIRTA010000332.1:0-2230 GCA_036804125.1 Hyphomonas sp. | reverse complement strand
ATTGAGGGCGAGGGCGCCGGCTTCACAGGCAATCCGGTCGTCTTGACGGTTTTGGCTGTCACCGCCTCCGGCCAGGCACATGCCCTTTCGGCCACATATGGGATTCCCCGCGGCAATCCGGCCGGCCGCATGCGTCCGCTCATCGAGGAGCATCATGTCAATGCTGACGCCATGCGCCGGTTGAGGAGCGCCGGCCCGCCCGTTCATCCCTGTCTCTGAGTAAGGTCTAACGCGGAGGAAGACCGATATCCGCGTCCTCGCCCGAGCCGCTGGGCGCGCCATCTCGGCCATAGGAATAGACGCGCACACGCAAGCCCTCCCCGCTCGCCGAATACAGGTAAGGCCGACCCCAAGGGTCTGCCGGAACCTGCTCTTCATCAAGATATGGCCCGGCCCAGCCTGACATGTTCGGCGAAGGCTCCATCAACGCCTCCAGACCTTCCTCCTCGGTCGGGTAGCGGCCTACATCGAGGAGGAACAAGTCCAGGGCATTCTGGATCATCTTGACCTGGGTTTCTGCGGTCTGCGACTTTGCCCGGCTCAGATAGCCGACGACCCTCGGCCCGACCACGCCCATGATAAGCGCGAGGATGACGAGCGCGATCAGCAACTCCATGAGGCTGAAGCCAGCTTGCCTGCCCGTTCTGAAGCTGTCCCGCTGCATAAGAATTTTTCCCTATTCCACCCACCTCAAGAATAGCCAATGTAGGCAGGATCGCCAAGACGATACCGCCGGTGAGCGAACACCTGACCAACTTCTCCCCGGTCTATGTCCTTGGCTGTGCATTGGCAGAAAAGGAGGTGGGCTGAGGATTGTTTTCAGATAGCGGGAAATAATTCTCCAAATTCGCGAATCCGGTTGCGATACACGTCACAACGGGACGATACCTAATTACGCGTTTGCGTGGGAAAAGCGCTGCTTCGTTTCGCAGGCTTGGGACAAAAGGAAAACCGAGGGGACATTCATGTTAAAGAAGACAATAATGGCTGCAGCATCGGCTGCAGCGCTCGCAGGCGTATTCGCCGCTGCACAGGCGCAAGTCGTGCCGCTCGAGTTGGAAGGACCGCTGAGCGCCTATGAGCCGGCGGACGAAGACAACGGCACGCTGACGGTCATGGGTATACCCGTTGCCGTTGATGCAGATACCGCCTTCGTGACGCCGACGGCGGACCGCGGCGAGGCCATAAACAGCGCAACCGGCCTACCCTACACGATCGACGAATGGGTGCGGGGGGCGAACTTCCGGGCCCGCAGAAATCCGGGCCTCATTGACGGCACGGTCATCGTGACCGGGGTCTGGGATCCCTCACTCAATGATGGCGCCGGCGGCGTCTATGCCGAGGAAGTCTTCTCCGATGTCTCGGAAAACGTCATTCTCGGCGTTGTCACAGCCAATAACTGCCCGAACCGTCTCTGCCGCGGAGCCGGCAGCGGGATCGTCGTCAACAATGGCGCGTATTTCGTGCCGAATGTTGATGCGCGCATGCCGGCCGGGGCCCCGGTTGATGGCGGCCTGTTCGAACTCAACCTGGCCGGCGCAGACCTGGTCGGGGCTACTGTAGGCGGAGAAGGCTACTATTCCGACCGCCCGATCAACCTGCCGCCCCTGATGGGTGAAGAAGTCAATGAGAATGGCGTTCACCGCAAGCAGGCCCTCGTCTACTGGGATTTCGGCGTCGCGGACATTCGGCCGGACCTGCTGCACTTCAAGAATCGCCGTGAAGTGTCCGTTCTCCGTATCCGGTGCAATGTCGGTGACAGGCTTGAGGTTCGCGGCTGGGTTCACCAGCGCGTGAATGCAGACGGCGAGTCTCTGGATGGCAGCGCCGCCACCGGTTCGATCCGGGCGACAATGCGTTTCCCGGGAACCCAGATCGCGAATGTGGTCCGCACCAGCACGGACTTCGTAGCCGAGCCGAATATCGCCTATGCGCGTTACCAGCTCCGTGATGACGTTCCGGCGTGCGCAGAGGAAGTTGAAGTCGAATGGCTGATCAACAACGTCCCCGTTGCCTCGATTGTTGCGCCGGTTGATCGCCTGCGCGGTGACGATGGTGATGACGATTAAACCGCCATTACAGCCAGGCACCGGCCTGGCCTGATCATGAATACCAGAAGCCGGGTGAGCACTCACCCGGCTTCATTTTTGAAGGCTCTCAAGCCTGGCGCCGGCCCCTACCAGAACACCACATAGATCAGCACCAGCGCAGCGATCACCGCGGCGGCGGA
>DAIRTA010000331.1:0-2234 GCA_036804125.1 Hyphomonas sp. | reverse complement strand
CGGTAAGTATTCTGAGAGCCTTTGCAGCCGGGCTCGTCCTCTGCCTGTCGGCCAGCGCCGAGCCGGCTGCGCCGCCCGGCGATGACCTCGTAGCCGTCAGACTGGACGACACGCCGCGTCCGGCTTGCCGGTAAGATACCGGCGTTCAGCCTGATCAGTGACCCCGGCGGCACCGCGGCCGCCGTCTACCGCCCTGACAGGGGCCACCCCAGCCTGTATCCTAACTCGGACGACGAGACAGCGCTGATCGTCATCAGCGCCCATCACACGGTGCAGGACGCCCCGGAACAGACGCAGGAACAATCCGGCCGCGTGCGCGCCTATAGGCTCGAACTGATCGCCGCCTATTCGCTCGGGGGTCTGCCAGGCGCAAGATCGCCCGCGGCAAGACCTCGTTCGCCGCATACTTTCTGATCACGCCCGCAGCCGCCCGGCGCGCTTGCGGTTTTCACAGCGGGGGGCCCGGCGAGGCTAATCCGGCAGGATGTCAACCAGCACAGCCGGGACATCGTCCGGCGCGCCGAGCGCCAGAGTCCGGGAGATCAGATTATCCAGCGCTTCTTTTGCCGCCCCGCTGCCGGCAAGCTCCAGAAGCCCGCCATGCAACCGGATGACCGCCCGCCCCCTGCCTGCCCGCTTGCCCCCTCATCTGGCGGGACTTCGAAGAAAGGCATGACTGCGCAAAAAAAAGCGCTCCTTTCGGAGCGCCTTTACGGCATTACGCCCTGGTGATGACAATCAGGGACTGGTCGGGGGCGGCGGCGGAGGGGGCGGGGGCGGCGGTGGTGGCGGAGGGGGCGGCGAAGAACCGCCGCCTCCGGCGGCCGCTGCTGCGCCGCCTGCAACCGCGAGCGCGCCAAGAATCGGGAAGGCCGCACCCGCGCCGCCGCCGAGCGCCTCGTCACCGGCGGCGAGGCCGGACTGGTCAATGGAGGCAATCTGCTGGACACAGAACTCGTCGTCGACCGTCAGAGACTGCAGCGCGCCGAGTTCACGTGAGCAGGTCTCGCCATAAGCGATCGTGACCGAACCGCCGGACCGTGTCATCACGACATCGCCCTCAACAAGCGCGTCACCCGTCTGCAGACTGAATGTCTCAGTACCTCTCATGATGATGACCGAGCCGAGTTCGCCGGTCACACCTGTTACCGTGACGCTTCCGATCTCAGCGAATGCCGGCATCGCAAACATGGAGGCGCCTGCGAAGACTGCCGTTACTCTGCGGGTAATGCTCATCCGTGTCTTCCTCGTGGGCATGGTTAACTTCATTCATCCTTTAAATGAACCTGCAGGCAACGTCCAGCGGCAAAGGGGTCTTTGTCGCCGGTGACGCAAGATTTCACAAAACCGACAAGAGATCTGCTTCCGGCTGCCTGTTTGCGGGCCATTGCCTGCCCAGTCACCGGGCCCCGCCTTGCCCGGCAGGGCGCGCGCCTCGCCCATGTCAGGCATCATCGCGCGTCATCAGGACCGATGTCTCGGCGTCTTCGAGCCGCAGGGCTGACAGGATGCCGGTCCTGTATGCCCCGGTATCAATGCCGATGCGGTTCGGTCGCCGGACGACTTCGTCCGTGATCGTATGGCCGTGGACGATCATGGCGTCATGGCGCACATCGGACTCCAGGAATTCCGCCCGGATCCATCTGAGGTCGGCGCCTGTCTGCATGTCCAGAGGCACACCCGGGCGAACACCGGCGTGGACCAGCAGATAGTCTCCGAAGCGGACCCTGTCGGCAAAGCCCGACAGGAAGTCGATATCCGCCTTCGGAACATGGCTCAGCAGGACATGTTCCAGATGCTCCGGCTCAGTTGCGCGGAGCGCCGACGGATCCACCCCGTAGCTTACCGCGCAGCTTCGCCCGCCATGCTCCAGCCAGGCCGGAATGAGGTCTGGTTCGCCGCTGAGGGCCCTGACCATCATCTCCTCATGATTGCCTTTCAGAAAGTGACAGGCGGCAAAGTCCGGCGGCCGCTCCCTGAGGCGGCGCAGGACGCCGCGGCTGTCGGGTCCCCGGTCAACAAGGTCGCCCAGGAAAACGATGTGGCACGCCTTGCGGGGGCGAGCGGCGTCATCTGCCCGGACGAGTTCCAGGAGGCGCTCCATCTCGTCCAGGCAGCCATGGACATCCCCGATGGCATAGAGCCTCTTTCCCGGGCTGCCGAGGGGCCATTGTTCCTGCCGGCGCGGGGTCTTCCCGGTCATGGTCAAGGCACATCTCCTCCGTCGGAACCCT
>DAIRTA010000330.1:0-2283 GCA_036804125.1 Hyphomonas sp. | reverse complement strand
GAGAAATTGTATTCCAGCCGCGAGGCGTCGGCGGCATTGCCCTCGTCAAAGGCCCAGGCATTCAGACAGACCGCGAGATCATAGGCGAGGGCGCCGGTGCAGGCGAAGTAGAAGTCGATGACGCCCGACACGCTATCGCCGAGGAAGAAGGCATTATCGGGAAAGAGGTCGGCATGGATCGTGCCTTCTGGCAGGCCGTCCCAGCCCGGGCGGCTGGCCCCGATACCGGCGAAGGCCGCGCGGATCGTGTCAGACAGGCCGCGCTGCAGCGCTTCGGCATCATCCTCGCGGCCCTGCCACAGGCGTGTCCACGCCTCCGGCCCGAGCGCATTCTCGCGGAAGCGGGCAAAGCCGCCGAGGGCGCCGTGCATCCGGGCGAGGGCGGCGCCGATCGCCCGGCATTGCGGCGCGCTGGGGCGGCGCGGGGAGAGCCCGTCCAGGAAAGTGACGATCACTGCCGGGCGGCCTTCAAGCGTGCGAAGGGCCGCTCCGTCTCGCGCGGACACGGGCTCGGGGCAGGGAAAGCCCTGCCCGGCCAGGTGCTGTTTCAGCCCGATGAAATAGGGCAGGTCGCCGGCCTGCACCCGTTTCTCGAACAGGGTGAGGATGAAGCGTCCGGCCTCAGTCTCGAGGAAGTAGTTCGAGTTCTCGACGCCCTCGGCAATGCCCTTGAAGGCCAGCGGGCGGCCAAGGTCATAGGCCGCGAGAAACGCGTCCAGCGCTGCATCGGAAACCTGCGTGTAGACCGCCATGCGGCGGGGGCTTACGCGGCTTTGTTCAGCATGTCACGCTGCAGGGTCTTGCCGGCAAGCAGATAGTGCAGCGCAGCCCAGGCATACAGGCAGTTGAAGGCGATGATCGACCATTGCAGCCCTTTCGCATCGGCATTGCGGCAGATGCCGGCGGCTTCAGCCGACAGGTCTGCCAGCACTCGGCAGGTCTGCAGCGTCATGCCGAGATCATTGCCCGACAGCACCATCGATTTGAGCGCGGTCGACAGCGCGCCGATGGTCGGCGGGCCGAGGCCATAGCCGAGCAGGTTGACCACGAACAGGGTGAGCGCCACCGCGGTTGCCCGCATCCGGCTGTCCACCACCCCGCCGGAGACCGCATACATCGGGCCGAGATAGAAATAGTGGATCATGGCCGCGATCATCAGCGGCGGCATGGCCAGCCAGAGATTGTCGGCCGAATAGCCGATGGCATAGAAGGGCACCGACAGGCCCATGCCGAGCGCCGGCAGCCAGGACAGCGAGGTCGGGTATTTCTTTGCCCAGCGGTCGGACAGCCAGCCCGAGGTGAAGACGCCGATCGCGGCCATCACGCCCAGGATGATCCCGAATAGGAGCGCGGCGTCCTGTATCGTCAGGCCATGGGTGCGGATCAGGAAGGAGGTCGTGAACTGGCCGACGCCATAGCCGATGAAGGAGGCGACCGTGGCGCCGATCACGACATGCACATAGGTCGGCTTGCGCATCAGGATGCCCATCACCTGCAGGAAGCTCGTGCGCGCCTCGCCCGCCTTGCGCTGCAGCTCCGGCGGGTCGGAATAGCCACGCGGCGGCTCGCGCACCGTCAGCTTGACGACAAGTCCGAGGATCAGGCCCGGCACGCCGACGACGACAAAGGCGATCCGCCAGCCCTCGATAGTCTGCCAGTCCAGCATATTGGCGGCCCAGGTCCAGCCCCAGCTGGTGAAGGCGGCGGCGACCTGCGGGCCGTCAAGGTTGCCGGCCACGAAGCCGCCGAACACGGCTGCGAACATGCCGCCGAGCGGCACGCCAAGGGCATAGATCGACACCGCCGTCGCCCGGCTGGACGGCTTGAAATAATCGGCGATCAGGGATTGCGCCGGCGGGGTGCAACCGGCCTCGCCGACCGAGACGCCGATCCGGAACAGGAACAGCATCAGGAAGGTAAGGGCAAAACCGCACAGCACCGTCATCAGGCTCCAGAAGCTGACGGCGAGCGCGATGATCAGGACACGGTTCACCCGTTCCGATACGCGCGCGATCGGGATGCCGAGAAAGGTGTAAAGGATCGCGAAGGCCGGCCCGCCGAGCAGGCCCATCTGCCAGTCCTCGACCCCGAACGTCATCTTGATCGGCTCGGTCAGGATGTTGATGATCGTGCGGTCGATGAAGTTGAAGATGTAGACCAGGAGCAGTGAGCCGAGCACATAGGCACGGTAGCCATTGCTGCCGAAGCCGGTCATGTGGCCGGGCCGCGCCGTATCCGGAGGGAGTGTCGTGTCAGCGGCCGTATCGGTCATCGGTCATTCCC
>DAIRTA010000329.1:0-2284 GCA_036804125.1 Hyphomonas sp. | reverse complement strand
TGAAGCCGGAGGCGCCTGATCAAATGGCCGATACGACCGTGAATGCCGAGACCCCTGTTGCAGACGCCGAAGCGGCCGCCGAGGCGCTGGCCCGGGTGAAGGCCGAAATCGGCCGCGCCGTGTTCGGCCAGGAGCGGGTGGTGGAGCTTTCCCTTTGCGCGGTGCTGGCCGGGGGGCATGCGCTGCTGATCGGCGCGCCGGGCCTCGCCAAGACGCGGCTGGTGGACGCGATGGGCACGGCGCTGGGCCTGGCCAGTCAGCGCATCCAGTTTACGCCGGACCTGATGCCCTCGGATATTCTCGGATCGGAAGTGCTGGATGAGAGCCCGTCGGGGGAGCGGTCATTCCGCTTCATTCGCGGGCCTGTGTTCACGCAGCTCCTGATGGCGGACGAGATCAACCGGGCGAGTCCGCGCACCCAGTCCGCCCTTCTACAGGCGATGCAGGAGCGGCATGTGACCGTGGCGGGCATGCGCTATGACCTGCCTGCCCCGTTCCATGTGCTGGCAACGCAGAACCCGATCGAGCAGGAAGGCACCTATCCGCTGCCGGAAGCGCAGCTCGACCGGTTCCTTCTCAAGGTCGACGTGTCCTATCCCGACCTCGATACCGAGCGGCGCATCCTGATCGAGACGACGCGGGGCGCGGATGTGGCGGTCAAGCCCGCGCTGGATGCGGCGGAGCTGATGAAGATCCAGGCGCTGGTGCGGCAGATGCCGGTGGGCGAGAAGATCGTCGCGGCAATCCTGTCGCTGGTGCGCGAGGCGCGCCCCGAACAGACGTCTGATGCACGTGTTAAGCGGCTCGTCGACTGGGGCCCCTCCCCGCGCGCCGGCCAAGCGCTGATGCTGGCGGCGCGGTCGCGGGCGCTGCTGCGCGGACGCCTTGCGCCGTCGATGGAAGATGTCGAGGCGCTGGCCGACCCCTGCCTCGGCCACCGGATGGCGATGCGCTACGACCCGACCGGCGACGCGCCGAAACTCAGCGAACTGATCAATGACCTTGTGAGGAAAGCCGGATGAAATTTTTCAGTGCGGCGGGGGCCCTTCTGCTGGCGCTGATGATGCCAGCCTGCGCCGACGCTTCGACCGAAGGCGCCGGCGAAGAGGCACGCTTCTGCAGCGTGCTGCTGGCGGAAGGCGCGGCCTATGCGACAAGCCACGCGGACCACCGCGAGGAGCGGATGCAGATCATGCGCTTTGCCTCCGAGGAGGCGATGAACGCCTATATCGCCGAGACCGAAGCGCTGCGCGTTGCCGCCGAAGAGTTTACCGGCATGCACACGGCGTTGAAGGCGCAATATGATCTGCCGGGCGAGGCCGAGGCATACAGTTTCGACGAGACCAGTGATGATGCAGCGGCGAACCGCATCGAGTTTGCGAGAGAGTGCGCAGCCGCGCTGATCGAATGACCCCCACCGCCGACCTTCGTGCCCAGGCCGAGAGCCTCGCCCGGCAGCTGCCGGGACTGAACTTCAAGGCGGAAGCCTCCGAAGCGGCGCATATCGGGTCGGCCGGCCGGCGGCGCACCGGTACCGGCGAGCAGTTCTGGCAGTATCGCCGTTTCGCGCAGGAAGATTCGCCCGACCGGATTCACTGGCGCCGCTCGGCCAAGGGAACCGACCTGTTCGTGCGCGAGAGCGAACTGGAAACTGCCCGCACCGTGCTGTTCTGGGCGGACGATGCTGCCGGCTTCCGCTGGAAGGGCGAGGGCGACCTGCGCACCAAGGCGGAAGAAGCCATCCTCCTGATGCTGACGATGGCGATCCTGATGTCGAAAGATGGCGAGCGGATCGGCGCGCTGGGGTCCGGCCGGACACCGAGCTTCGGCAAGCGCGCGACCGACCGGCTGACAGATGACCTCTTGCGGGGCACGAAGGCGCAGTTCCCGCCTGCGCCGCGCAGCCCGGCAACAATCCTGCTCGCGTCGGATTTCTATGATCCTATTGCTGAATGGAAAGACCGCCTTGCACCGCTCGCCGGGCGTTGCCCCGAAGGTGTGCTGGTGGCGGTGTCGGCGCCGGTCGAGACGAGTTTTCCATTTGAAGGACGCACCCGTCTTTCGCGGCCCGGTACGGGCGATGCGCGCATCCTGGGGCGGGCAGAGACTTTGAGGGACGAATACCAGCGCCGCCTTATCGCCCAGCGTTCGGCACTTCGCGATCTCGCGGGCAGGCTTGGCTGGGGGCTGGTGACGCATGTAACTGGCGAGTCCCTGCTGGCGGCGGCGAGCCGGCTGAAGGCCGAGATCGAAAGCTTCGGAGCGAGCCGTTGAGACGGGCGAT
>DAIRTA010000328.1:0-2301 GCA_036804125.1 Hyphomonas sp. | reverse complement strand
CGGTGACGATCACGGTTTCCTGACGTGCCTCATCTTCCAGAGGCGGCGCTGACTGCGAGTATGCGCTGGGCGCGAGACCCAATGCGAGTACTGCGGCGGACATAAAAAGCTGGCCTTTGTTGGTATCTGTCAATTTCATTTGAGTGTCCTCCCGGGTGTTAACTTTGCTCTAGGGCGCTTCTGAGACGGCGCGCTCGATCACTGATACCGGTGACAGTAGGTAAAATGATACCGGTGTCAACATCTCTCATGGCAACGCTTGCGGGGCGGTTTGATCACATTGTTGAAGAAAGATTTTGCGATCTTGCGTCTCTGCCCAAGGTCGATGGCCTTCTCAAACCGCCCCTCGAACCTGTCGCCTTTTATAAGCTCTACAGCTCCTCGCCCGGTTGCGGCTGCAAGCGCTCCGGATGCCCGGCGCAGCTCCATCGCCCGCAGGCGGTTGCGAAGCGTCTCATCCATCTCGCTGGCCTCATTCCCGAGCCAGCCCTTCTGCCGGAGAAACTCCAGCCGCGCTTTCCGGGCCGCAGCGAGATGATCGCCCGGCAGCGCGCCTGCATGCTCAGCGAGCCAGGTCAGCCCGGCGTGGCGGGCCTGGTCCTTGAGAGGCAACCAGGACCTGACCTGGAGTTCGGCGCGGCCGGTCCGCTTGCATCTTAGACTGTCCCGACGAGGCGCTCGTATCCATGCGCGCCGGGCTCGAACCGGCGCAGGTTATGATCGGCCAAATCATGCTGTCCTCTTGCCGCCAGGGCCCGGAGTATGTCGCCGCGGTGGCCCATGGCTGTCAGGGACGCCTCCCAGCCGGGTTTCAGCTGCCAGGCATCCCTGCCGGCCGGCGCGGCAAGTTTCAGCACTTCAAGATGGCGCAGCCTGGCCCGGCGCAGGGCCTCGTCGAACCGCCCGCCGGGGCCGCTTCCTTCGGTGACCCGGACGATCCCGTCCGGGGCATCTGCGAGGATCGCCCGGTCCAGTCCGGTAAAGCGCTCCTTCGTGACTTCGGTTTGCCGTGCCTCGGCAATCTCAAGATCCCGCCTTGGCCCGAGGCGTTCGGTGACGATGTCCTGCGCGCCGGCGGCGAGCCCTTCCCGGATATAGGCCGGGGCGATGACGAGGTCCCTGCCGTCCGCGTCCTTGCCCCGGATCACGATATGGGTGTGGGGGTGGCCTGTATTGTGGTGATCGACGGCCAGCCAGTCGAGGCGTGTGCCGAGATCAGATTCCATCTGGGTCATGAGCGCGCGGGTGGTCTCCTTCAGGTCACCCAGGCGGCCAGCGTCTTCCGGCGACACGATGATGCGGAATTGATGCCGGTCCTCTTCGCAGCGCGCGGCGAACCCGTCCGCATCCGGCACGGCGCCCTCCCGGCCATAGAGTTCGCCGCCTGAACCGCCGCGTTCCACGCCGTCGCGCTGGATGTAGCCGAGATGGGCTCTGAGGGCGCCGGTGCCGCCGCCTTTCGGCGCTCTCGAATATGGGTCTTCACGATGACCCGCCGCATCCGGTAGCCTGGCAGGCGCTGGCCCCTCATTTCAAGCGCGCGGGCGCTGGCACCGCCGCGCCAGAGACCAGCGCCGGTAAACCGTGTCTTTCCGGGCAGGCGTCCAAGCCGGGCCGCCGCCTGCCTGAGCTTTCGCTTGAACAAGCGCTCGCCGCCGCGTCCCCGGTCGCCGATCCGTCCCAGCCAGGGCTCGAATTCATCCGTCATCGGCAGATTCTCCTCTTGGGGTATGGCGCCAGCCGGGCCTGCTGCAGCTGCAGGCGATCTTAAAAAAACCGGCGTCTCGACACGGTGCAAACGGCACCGAAAAATCGTTGTGCAGACAAGGCGAAAGGCAGGGCCTGGCGCCAGCTCTTTTAACTTGCCCTACCGGGTCCGCCTTCCCCACCCTTGCAGCCAATTGCACCGCCTTGCCCTAGTTTGCAGAATGCCCGTGAACGGATGAAACGAGAAGCGGCACAGCAACACCCAAGATGTCCGCTTCGCGGACCGCTCCGAAGTAGCGCCCATCCAGTGAAGACGGGTGCGGGGAGAGCAGGAACAGCTCGCCTTCCTCCAGAGTGATCCACCCGTCCCAGGCCGGTAGATCCCGGCCATTCTGATCGGATATCAGCGCTATCGCGACGTGCCCATCATTGACGAAAACATATGCTCCCTGTCGGCAAATCTTGTCTCCGGGCACCCCTGATACCTGCTTCAAAAGTGGCCAGTCCTTGCCAACAAAGCCGCGCGCCTCAGCCCACTCCGCTGGCCCGCTCCTGGCTGAGAGAACGACCCATCGGCCCTTGGTGAATGGCTCG
>DAIRTA010000327.1:0-2317 GCA_036804125.1 Hyphomonas sp. | reverse complement strand
TCGGAGGCCGATGTGCGCATCGACCCCTCCGTGGTCAGAGGGCTCGAATATTATACCGGCCCCGTCTTCGAGGCCGAGCTCCTGCGCGAGGTGACCGGAGAGGATGGCCGCACCTATCGCATCGGCTCCATCGGCGGCGGCGGGCGCTATGACGATCTCGTCGCCCGCTTTACCGGAGAGACGGTGCCCGCCACCGGCTTCTCGATCGGTATTTCCCGGCTGGCCGCCGCCCTCGCCATCCTGGGCGAGACCGGCAAGCTTGACGGACCCGTGGTCGTGCTCAATCTGGACAAGGACAATCCGGGCCTCGCGCTTGGCCTTGCCGCAGAACTGCGCCGGGCGGGCCTGCGCGCCGAGGCCTATATGGGCGCCTCCGGCATGCGCCCGCAGATGAAATATGCCGACCGGCGCGCCGCGCCCGCCGTTGTTATCGTCGGCGGCGATGAGATCGAGAAAGGCACCGTCACGATCAAGGATCTCGAAATCGGTGCGCAGAAGGCCAAGGCTATTGCCTCGAATGAGGAATACCGCGAGGCCCGGCCCGGCCAGATCGAAGTGCCCCGCGCCGAAATGGTCGAAGCGGTGCGCCGCATCGTCGAGGCACACGGATGACCGAAGCCGAGCTGAAGGCGGCGGCGCTCGGGGTCATCGCGGCGCGCTATAGCCAGCCGCCGACCGATCCGGATTATATCCTGCCTGCGGACATTCCACTGGAACTGTCGGGAGAAGCCGTGCGCGCGCGGCTTTGCCTGTTCACGGATGACCGGGGCCATGAAATGTCCATGCGTCCGGACCTGACCCTGCCGATCGCTCTCGGCGAGGTCGAGCGCAGGCTTGGCGGGAACAATCATTTGCAGACCTATACCTATGCGGCGCGGGCCTTCCGCCTGCCGGCGACACCGGACGATCCGCTGGAGTTTACGCAGGTGGGCTTTGAGGAATTCGGCGCCGATCGCTGGGGCGCCGATGATGTGCGCCCGTTTTACAATGTCATGCTGGCGCTCGAGGCCTGCGGCGTGCGGCCGTCCTTCGTGGTGACAGGCGACCTTGCCATCCTTCCGGCCGTAGCCGATGCGCTCGGCCTGCCCGAGGCAGTCAGTGGCCTGATCAAGCGGGCATACCGGCAGGAGGGCGGCGTCAGCGCGCTGCTGGCCTCGCCGCCCGCGCCGCTCGCCCCGGAGGTGGCCGCGATCCTCGAGGCGGCGGAGCCCGAAGCCGCCCTGCAGGCGCACATGGCCGAACGCAATATGCTGATGATCGGTGCCCGCAGCACCGGCGAGATCCTGGAAGGGCTGAAGGCGCGGGCAGCCGCCGTCGCCGCGGGTGGCATCCCGGCGGAAGCAAGTCAGGTGCTCGAAGCGATCGGCCATGTCCGCTGCCCGCTTGGGGAAGCGGCAGACAAGATCGCGGCGTTTGCGCGGACGCAGGGGCTGGGCGGGCTCGATGAGCCGGTCGAGAGACTGGCCAAGCGGGCTGCGCTGATGATCGAACGCGGCATCGCCGGGCCCGGGAAGGCGATCTTCCGGTCCGGTTTCGGGCGGCGCTTTACCTATTATGACGGGTTTGTCTTCGAGATCCTGACTGAAGGCCTGAGCCCGGCCCAGGCCGTGGCGGCGGGCGGGCGCTATGACGGGCTCCTTAGCAGCCTCTCGGGCGGGCGCGTGTCGGCCAACGGCATCGGCGGGGCGCTGCGGGTTGACCGGCTCGTCCGGGCCCGGAGGGCTGCTGCATGAACCGTCTCATCCTGGCTATTCCCTCCAAGGGCCGCCTGAAGGAGCAGACCGAAGCCTCGCTCGCCGCAGCGGGCCATCCGCTGCGCCAGATCGGCGGCGTGCGCGGCTACTCGGCAGAGATCGAAGGGATCGAGGCCGAGGTGCGCCTGTTGTCCGCGCGCGAGATTGCCCTCGGGCTGATCGAGGGCAGCGTGCATCTCGGCATAACCGGCGAGGATCTGCTGCATGACCTCGCTGAGCCGGGGCCGGACGCCTTCCGGGTGCTGAAACGGCTCGGCTTTGGCGGGGCGCGGGTGGTGGTGGCGGTGCCGGAGGCCTGGCTGGATGTCGACACCATGGCGGATCTGGAAGCCGCCGGCGCGGCCTTTCGCAAGGCGCATCACCGGCGGCTGCGGGTTGCGACCAAGTATCTGCGCCTGACACGGCGTTTCTTCGCGCAGAAATCCGTCGGCGAATACCGGCTGGTCGAAAGCGCCGGGGCGACGGAAGCGGCTCCGGCCACTGGCACGGCGGATGTGATCGTCGACATCACCACAACGGGTGCGACCCTCAAGGCCAATGGCCTCAAGATCCTCCAGGACGGG
>DAIRTA010000326.1:0-2317 GCA_036804125.1 Hyphomonas sp. | reverse complement strand
TGCCGGCCTGATGCCGGGCGGCGCGGGCGAGGACGATCCGAACGTGCCGTTCTAGGGCCGGGTGATCCCCGTGACCCGCGTGATCCAGTCCGTATACGCGCTGACGCGCATGTAGACGCCGGGGCTGTCTGCCTCAGCGCAGCCGATGCCCCAGCTGACAATGCCGGTCTGCACCGGGACCTCGGCATAGGCGCGGCGCATCAGCGGGCCACCGCTGTCGCCCTGGCAGGCATCGATGCCGCCCTCGCCCGCGCAGATCTGCGTGGCGTCGTCGAGGCTGACGCCGGCATAGACCTCCGTGAGCCCCCAGGCCTGCATCTGCGCGTCAAGCCGGGCGCGGCAGGTCTCGGCCTCGACCAGCGGGACGCGGCCCTCCTGCAGGATCAGGCTCGGCGCACGGATCCGCCGGCCGGACCGGTTGATTGCCTCAGCGTCCTGCGCCGTCTCACCGACGCGGCCATAGCCGGCGACGGCAAACCATGCTTCGTCTGTATCCGGCAGGGCCGCTGCCGTAAGCCCTTCGATCCGCGCGACATTACCCTGCCACCTGCCCCGTATACGGATGAGCGCGATATCATGCCCGGCTTCGGGCATCTCCGCCTGATAGTCAGGGTGCGTGCGGAAGCCCTCAACCAGAAACACGCTGCCCGGCTGCAGTTCGCTGAGATCAGACTGGCCGATGACGAGCCGGAGCGGGCCGAAGCGCTCAAGGCCGGGACCGTCCTCTTCGGCGAAATACTGCACGGCGCCGCGCGCGCCTTCGATGCGCACACCTTCGAGGCAATGCGCGGCCGTGAGCGCCCATCGCGGCGAGATCATGGTTGCGCCGCAGAGATGGTACTGGCTTCGGCCCTGCACGGCCTGCAGGGAGGCAATACCAGGCCATTGGTCAATCAGGGCATCCTCGCCGCCGATCACCTGGGCGGCGGCGGGCAGGCTGGCCAGCAAGGCCGCAAGGATCAGGCTTCGGCGCATCGCCATGACACAATCCCAGATCAGCGCCCAGAATTGCGCTGAGTTCCCGTGAGGTCAAGCGGCAATGCGTGAGGCAAGAATGAAACGCCGCCCCGGTGAGGGCCCCGCGCATGTTTCAGGGCTGTTGCATCATTCATTGCGAACGGTAAGCGCCGCCAGTGCCTTCTGGCTCCAGTCGATCCGTTCATTTTCCCAAGGTCCTGAGCTGGAAGAACTCGGGTCACCGCGGGTGACGGCGCGCGACACCCGGACAAGATCACCCACGTCTGCGAGCTGATTTACTCCGGTTTCGGACCAGCTCACGAGAGCGGCAGCGAGCGCGACTTCCGGATCCGACATCAAGTCAGGCTCTGCAACAAGATCGATCCCCAACAGGCCGGACAAGCGCGTGTAGTTTGACCGGCCTGTGGTCTGGACGAATCCCCGTCCCCTAAAGTTCCAGCCATCATCTGGTTCTGTATTTCCCATTCTGCCTGCGTAGACCGTGTTCGCGATGAGCCTGGGATTGCGAGCATGCTCCGCCGCAAGTTCGGGGTTGTTCCGGTACACAGAGAAGGTTGAGGTCAGCGCTCGGGCAGAATAGTTGACGTTCTCTTCCGTATGCTGGAAGTATCCAGTCTCAACCGTCACCTGCCCGAGAAAGGCCGCAAGGCGCTCAGGTGTATTGACCTCATATGTCGCAAACAGATCAGACCGTCCAAGAATAATGTTCTTGTACTGCTGGACTGTTTCCCCTTCTCTTGGCAGCATCGCAAAAAAGCGCTCAACACCCGGCGTAAAGTCGTGTTTCAGGAAGTCGTTGCGCAACGTGAAACGGTAAACACCGGTCGCACCCTCCTCACGAAGTCTCTGCAGTTCACTGATGACCCTGTCGCGTTCTGCCACGGCCGCGAGGGCTTTCTGCTCAGCTTCGTCGGCTAGGAACACGGCCTGCTCGACCTTGCTGTTCGCAGAGAAATAAATCCCGGCGCCCCCGCCGATGACAGCGGCGGCAATGCCGGCCCGAATCGCAACAAATCGGGCGAGGCGCCAGCCCCGCAGGGGCGGCAGTCCAACGGCTTCGGTCCCTGTGAAGAACCGAATGGCGGCCGGCCGTGACAAATCCTTGAGTCGCGAAGCGCACAGCTGGGCAACCAGCGTTCCCTCTGCGCGCACCTTCAGCGCCTCAAGCTGGTCCGTGTCCGTTGTCAGCGCGAGGTTTGCCCAGTCCGACCACAGACTATCCATGTCGTGGGCAGGCCGGCTGCCTGCGAGCTTGCCTGAAGCGGACAAAGCTGCCGCGGCGTTTGCCCGGTCATAGATGTCCGGCCGCTGAAGGCGCCGCGAAATGGCCCGCACGGTC
>DAIRTA010000325.1:0-2324 GCA_036804125.1 Hyphomonas sp. | reverse complement strand
GCCAACCGCCACGGCCTGATCGCCGGCGCGACCGGCACCGGCAAGACCGTGACCCTGCAGGTCATGGCCCAGGCCTTTTCCGATGCCGGCGTGCCGGTCTTTGCCGCCGATGTGAAGGGCGACCTCTCCGGCATGGCCATGCCCGGCACCGAGAGCCACAAGGCCCACGACGCTTTCACCCGGCGCGCCGAGGCCATCGGGATGGGCGCGCTGTCATATGAAAGTGCCCCCGTTATATTCTGGGATGTTTTCGGCGAGCAGGGTCATCCGGTCCGCGCCACGATTGCCGAGATGGGCCCGGTGCTGCTCTCGCGCCTGATGGGGCTCACGGCCGTCCAGGAAGGCGTGCTCAATGTTGCCTTTCAGTATGCAGATGATAATGGATACCACCTGCTCGACCTCAAGGATATCCGCAAGCTCCTGATGCACCTCGGAGAGAAGGAGGTGCGTGACGAGGTCAGCCGGCGCTATGGCAATATGGCGGCCGCCTCGCTCTCTGCGGTTCAGCGCGAGCTGCTGGTGCTGGAGCGGGCGGGCGCCGAGACCTTCTTCGGTGAGCCCGCTCTCGATCTGATGGACTTCATGCGCACGACGCGCGACGGCAGGGGCTATGTCAACATTCTGGATGCCACCCGGCTGTTCAACAATCCGAAGCTCTACTCGACCTTCCTGCTCTGGCTGCTTTCGGAACTCTTCGAGCAGATGCCGGAGATCGGCGACCCGGACAAGCCGCGCCTCGTCTTCTTCTTCGACGAAGCCCACCTGCTGTTTACCGACACGCCCCCCGCCCTGCTCCAGAAGATCGAGCAGGTCGTCCGCCTGATCCGCTCCAAGGGTGTCGGGGTCTATTTCGTAACCCAGAACCCGCGCGACATTCCCGAGAGCGTTCTCGCCCAGCTCGGCAACCGTCTCCAGCACGCCCTGCGCGCCTACACCCCGATGGAGCAGCGCGCGGTGCGCTCGGCGGCGGCCTCCTTCCGCGCCAATCCGGCCTTCAGCACCGAGACGGCCATCACCGAGCTTGGCGTCGGCGAGGCGCTGGTCTCGACGCTTGACCGCAAGGGCACGCCATCTGTCGTCCAGCGCACGATGATCCGCCCGCCCGCGTCCCGGCTCGGCCCGGTCACCGAGGCCGAACGCGCCGAAATCCAGAAAGCGAGTCCTGTCTTCGGGCGGTATGACAAGGTCATCGACCGCGAAAGCGCTTACGAAATCCTGACCCGCAAGGAAGAAGCCGCCGCGAAGGAGGCCGAACGCCTGGCAAAGCAAGAGGCCAAGGAGAAAGAGCGCGCCGCCGCCGCCAAGGCCAAGGGCCGCACGACCACGGCCAGCCGCTCGCGCCGGATGACGCCGACCGAGCGCGCGATGGGCAATGCCGCCAGCACCGCCGGGCGCGAGGTCACCCGCTACATCCTGCGCGGTATCCTCGGCAGCATGAAAAGATGAAACCGTTCATCCTTGCCGGGGCCGCCGCCCTCATCTTCGCCGGGTGCACCTCGAGCGCCTCGGCCAGCGGCTGGACCAGCGGCCCCGGCGCTGAAGGTTTCGGCACGGCCCGCTCGGCCTGCGAGCAGATCAGCCGTGGCAACGAGACCAACTTTATCACCTGCATGGCTGGCCGCGGCTGGACAAAGCCGCGCCGCTGAAGGCCGCATCAGGACAGGGACGCGCATATGGCGGTGCCCTCCCCCCGCGTGAGGACTCGCGCCTGTGGCCTGGGCTGCGTATAGTGGTATAATCGCAACACTTGCTGCCAGAGGGAGTCACCGGCTCATGAAGGAATATCTCAAATTCTATATCGATGGCGAATGGGTAGACCCTGTCACCCCGCGCACCCTTGAGGTCGAAAACCCCGCAACCGAGGAAAATTTCGCCGTCATCTCGCTCGGCTCGAAAGCCGATGTCGACAAGGCCGTTGCCGCCGCCAAGCGCGCCTTCCCGGAATTCTCCAAGACCTCGGTGGAATACCGCGCTGAACTGCTCGACAAGATCGCCGCCGGTATCCAGAAGCGCCTGCCTGAGATTGCCGAGGCGATCTCGACCGAGATGGGCGCCCCGATGTGGCTGGCCAACGCCGCGCAGGTGCCCGCAGGCATGGGCCATTTCACCACCACCGCGGCCATACTCCGGAACTACAAATGGGAAGAGGTCCGCGGCGAAACTCTTCTGCGCAAGGAGCCGATCGGCGTCTGCGCCTTCATCACGCCGTGGAACTGGCCGCTCAACCAGATTGCCTGCAAGGTCGCGCCGGCGATCGCGGCCGGCTGCACGATGGTGCTGAAGCCGTCGGAAATCTCGCCCGTCAACGCCATCATTTTCACCGA
>DAIRTA010000324.1:0-2330 GCA_036804125.1 Hyphomonas sp. | reverse complement strand
GAGGGCAAACATATGCTTTAGTGTAAGCGCTGCGAGCTCCCCACGTAGAAAGTAGCTTTCCCGGCGAGGATGTTTGGGCGAGCTTTGCCTTTCGATTGGGAGCAAAGCTTTGGAACAAACGGTGCAACATTTGTTGGCTTCGGCTGGCGGTCAGACACGCCGTCTTGAGGTCCTGGAAGGCCCCACGGGCCGGCGCAGCTGGCCGGACGCGGTGAAGGCAGGGATCGTTGCCGAAAGCTTTGAGCCGGGCGCGAAGGTGAGCGCGGTTGCGCGCCGCCACGGACTGTCTCCTCAGCATCTGACGGGATGGCGGCGGCTGGCGCGCGAGGGACGGCTTGTGCTTCCTTCGTCTGGGCAAGAGCCTTTCGCCCGGCTGGTCGTCGGTGACCCGCCCGCGGTCCCGCCCGAGGCTCAGGGCGACGCCAGATCGATCAGCATCGAGACGGACGGGATCGTCATCCGGGTGCCGGGAGAAATCAGCGTATCCCGTCTTGGTGAGATAGTCCGTGTGCTGCGCCTCGCATGATACTTACGGGGAAAAGCCTGCAGGTTGTCGTGGCCATAAGGCCCGTCGATTTTCGCAAGGGACATGACGGCTTGATGGCCGTTGTGCAATCTGAACTTGGTCTTGATCCTCATTCGGGGGTCATCGTCGTGTTCCGCTCGAAGCGGGCTGACAGGATCAAGGTGCTGACCTGGGACGGAGGCGGTCTTGTGCTTGCTTACAAGCGGCTCGAAGAGGGCAGCTTTGCCTGGCCGCCGATCCGGGACGGGGTAATGGAGCTTTCGGTCGCCCAGTTTGGCGCGCTGTTCGAGGGTCTGGACTGGAGAAAAGTCCGCGCCGTGGATGTTCGTCGTCCGAATCTTGTCGAATAAGCGAGTCAGGGCGAGCGAAGCATTGTATAATATGGTTCATGCCCGAGACGCTGACTGCTGCCGAACTTGCCGAACTTCCGCCGAAGGTGCGGGCGGTTCTGGCGGCGCAGGCAGGGTTGATTGCCGCGCACCAGCAGAAGACGGCTGCGGCGGAAGAAAAAGCTGCTTCCATCGCCGATGAGATCGGAGAAATCAAAGCCCGGAACGAGCGGCTTGAATACCTGGTGAAGGAACTGCGCCGCGCGCTCTATGGCAAGAAGTCCGAGCGGCTTGATCCGGACCAGCTGGACCTCCTGCTTGAAGATCTCGAAACGGCGGTTGCAAAGGCCGAAACCGAAAGCGAAGCGCGCGGTAGCCGGCGCGCTGCGCGTCAGCCCTCGCAGCGCAATATCGGCCGCCTGCCGGAACATCTTGAGCGGATCGAGCGGTTGATCGAGCCAGAGAGCCTCGAGTGCCCTTGCGGCTGCGGCGAGATGGTGAAGATCGGAGAGGACCGCACGGAGCGGCTCGACTGCGTGCCTGCGCAGCTCCGGGTGATCGTCACGGTACGTCCCAAGTATGCCTGCCGGACCTGCGAGACCGGCGTCGTGCAGGCGCCGGCCCCGGCGCACCTGATCGAAGGCGGTCTGCCAACCGAAGCGCTGATCGCGCAGGTTCTGGTCTCCAAATATGCTGACCACACACCGCATTACCGGCAGGCCCAGATCTTCGCCCGCTCCGGCATCCAGCTTGATCGTGGCACCCTTGCCGGATGGAGCGGCGCGGCCGGGTTCCATCTGTCGCCGGTAGCGCGGCGGCTTGCTGAACTTCTCAAGACCTCTGACCACCTGTTCATGGATGAAACCCGCTGCCCGGTGCTTGATCCTGGACAAGGCAAGACAAAGAGCGGTTATCTCTGGGCCCTCGCCCGGGACGAGCGAGGATGGGGCGGAACGGGTCCGCCGGGTGTGGTCTACTTCTACGCCGATGGCCGGGCTGGCCGCCACGCCGAGACGTTCCTCGATGGGTTTACCGGAACCCTGCAAGTCGATGCCTATGCGGGCTATAAACGCCTTGCGCGAAGTGACCGGCCAGGCGGCGCGCTCGTACTCGCCAACTGCTGGGCACATGCCCGCCGCCGGCTTGTAGAGATCAGGGATGCATCCGGTTCGCCCATTGCGGATGAAGGCCTGAAGCAGATCGCGGCGCTCTATGCCATCGAGACCGAAATACGGGGCCAGGATCCGGAGGCCCGCCGGCTTGTCCGCCAGGCCCGCACGGCGCCGCTGGTGGCTGCGTTCGGTGACTGGCTGAAACAGAAACGTGCACGCGTCTCTGCCAAATCGCGTCTGGGTGAGCATCTCACCTATATCGCCAACTGCTGGGGCGGGCTGCAGGTGTTCCTCTCTGACGGCCGTGTTGAGATGGACAGCAACCCTGTTGAGAATCGGATCCGTCCTCTGGCTCTTGGCAGA
>DAIRTA010000323.1:0-2343 GCA_036804125.1 Hyphomonas sp. | reverse complement strand
GTCACCAAGGGCGTCATGCACCAGAACACCTCATCCCGGAAGGTCTCCCGCCTCGCGGCACGCGTGAAGGCGATGGCCTGACCCTCACGGGATACCGGCCGCCTGATTGGCCGGTTGTATTGAAAGCCCCTGAAAGCCCGGATTAAATCCGTATACGGTCCTGTTTGACTGTGCCCGGGGCCGCGCCCGAGATGCCGTTCCTGCAAGTTTTGCAGGCACCCTTCCGGCACCTGTTGCAGGCTTGCATCATGCCCTCCGGAAATATGTAGTTTGCGTGCGTCAAAGATGATTTTCCGGCTTGACACGGGTTTTGGCAAATTTCGCCCTGAAAGGGTGCAGCAAAAAAAATTTCCCGGAAAAATCTGCTGTTCTGTCCGAGCCTTGTGACCCGGACAGGGCCTTTGGAGGGCTGAATCCGGGCCTTCACGAAAACATAACACTTGCCACCGAAACCGCCTCCGAATAACTTCACTTCACCAGCTAAAAATGTCCCGGTACTGAGTATATTTGAGTGTGAGGCGGGGGCCTTCCGGGGACGCGTAGTGGTCAGGCTGGATTGAACGATCATAACGAGAAACGGGGGCCCGTAATGGACCGCATAAGATTGTTTAATTCTCCGTGGGCTGAAAGCGATGCCGGTGGACCTGAGGACCGCTCCAGCGGCGTCCAGGTTTGGCAGAGTGTCTGCGAGACTTTGAAGGCGCGGCTTGGCGAGGCGGAATACAGCCGCTGGATCGAGGATCTGCGGCTTGTCGCCGAATATGACGGCACGATCATCATCGCCGCGCGCGATGCCCTGACGCTTGATCGCGTCTCGGCCAACTATCAGCGGCTGATCGAGCGGCTCTGGGCCGGGCTCGACGGCCCCGGCCGGCCGCTGCAGATCGTCTGCTGGCGCCAGGCGCCGGAAGACCTGCGTGCCATCGCCGGCGATCCCTGGGCCGTGCCCGCCCCGGCCGCCACGGACCCCCAGGATGAAACCGGGACCATCCCGTCCGGGGGGGCGAATGGCGCGCCGGAGATGAATTTCGACACGCTCGTCACCGGCCCGTCAAACGAGATCGCGGCCAATCTTGCCCGCCGCATCGCCGCCGGCCTGCCGGTCGGGACGCCGACCGTGCTGATCTATGGCCCGCAGGGCACCGGCAAGACGCACCTTCTGCATGCGCTGGAAAAGGCCGCCCTCGCCGCCGATCCGTCGCGCCGCATCGTCTATCTCACGGCCGAGGAATTCATGTCGGCCTATCATGACGGCGTGCGCGTGCGCGACACCAGCGGCCTCAAGAAACGTCTGCGCGCGGCGGCGCTGCTGCTGATCGATGACCTGCACCGGATCGCCGGCAAGCCCGGCACAGAGACCGAGTTGCAGCAGAACATCCGCGAGGTCACCGCGGCGGGCGGCCAGACCGTTCTCGTCGGCGACACAGCGCCCGGCGAGGCGGCCGGCTTCGGCCCGCGCATGCGCGCCGAACTGCGCGGCGCGACCGCTGTCGAGATCACCCTGCCCGATACCGGCATGCGCCGCGAGATCCTGACCCGTCTGGCGCGCCATATCGAGGCGAGCCATCCCGCCTTCTGCCTCGGCGACGACATGATCGCCCGGCTCAACCTGGGCATCAAGGGACCGGGCCGGGAGCTCACCGGCGCGGTCTGGAGCCTCTATACCGAGGCCGGTTTCGGCGAGACCGCCCCGACCCCGGAGATGGTCGAGCGGGTCATCCGCCGCCATGCCGGAACCCGGCGCGAGCCTTCGATCGACCTCGTCAAGCGCGCGACCCAGAAGGTCTTCGCCATCGACAAGGCCGCCCTCGAAGGGCCGAGCAAGATGCGCTCGAACGTCTACCCCCGGCAGATCGCGATGTATCTCTGCCGCAGCCGCACCGGCAAATCCCTGCCCCAGATCGGCCGCGCCTTCGGCAACAGGGACCATACGACCGTGCTGTATGCCTGCCGCCGGATCGAGGGGAAGCTCGGCGCCGACCCGGAACTGGTGGCGGATATCCAGCGGGTCGAGACCATGCTGGCCGAGATCATCAGCAACGGCCCGAACTGATTGCCGGCCCGGCCGGGGCGCCGGCCGGGCCTGCGCAGCGCTTGGCTTTTCCGCCGGCTTGGTTAAGGGTTCCGCCCCGCGCTCTTACCGGCGCAGGGCTGATTCTCTCGCAGGCTGCCTTCAGGCGGCCAGCGGGCAGGCACAGCCCCTCTCAGAGAACAGGATCGGACGGGCCGCCGCACGGCCCGCAGCAACGGACAAGACGATGAAACTGACGATCGAACGCAGTGACCTTCTGAACGCCCTCAACCATGTCCAGAACATTGTCGAGCGCCGCACGACGATCCCGA
>DAIRTA010000322.1:0-2353 GCA_036804125.1 Hyphomonas sp. | reverse complement strand
GCGGGCAGCGATTTCGCGTCATCGCGGGCAGGCCTGGTCGGCAAAGAGAGGATAGAGCTGCGCTCCTTGAAGTGAGGGGGGCAGGATGCCGACGGGACGACTGAACATGCGGCGGATACGCGATGTTTTACGATTGAAGTTTGGCCAAGGGTTGAGCGAGCGGCAGGTTGCCGCTTCGCTCGGCTTGAGCAAGACGAGCGTAGGGACTTACCTTCACCGGGCGCGGCAGGCTGGCCTGAGCTGGCCATTGCCACAGGGTCTCGATGACGATGGGCTGGAGCTCTTGTTGTTTCCCGCAGCGCCAACCGTTCCCGACCCGGAGCGGCCGGTTCCGGATTGGATCGGCATTGACCGCGAGCTACGCCGTCCCGGGGTGACCCGGATGTTGCTGTGGGAAGAGTACCGTGCGGCTCATCCGACAGGCTTTGGCTACACATGGTTCTGCACCCATTTTGATGCCTGGAAAGGGCGCGTGCGTCCGGTGATGCGGCAAACCCATGTCGGCGGCGAGAAGGTCTTCGTCGACTTCGCCGGCGACACGATTGACGTCATTGATCCGGAGAGCGGGGAAGCGCGGGCGATGAAGCTGTTCGTCGCTGCCATGGGCGCATCGAACTACACCTATGCCGAGGCGGTGGCATCGGAGGGTCTGGAAGACTGGATCGGCTCCCATGTGCGGCTGTTCGCCTTCCTCGGTGGCGTGCCGAAGGTGGTCGTGCCCGACAATCTGAAGTCGGCCGTGCTGAAGGCTGACCGCTTCGATCCCGGGCTGAACCGGACCTATGCCGAGATGGCGGAGCACTATGGCACGGCGATCCTGCCAGCCCGGCCTCGCAAGCCCCGTGACAAGGCCAAGGTCGAGGTTGCGGTGCAGGTGGCGCAGCGCTGGATCCTCGCGCGGTTGCGGAATCGGCGCTTCTTCTCGCTGGCCGAGCTGAATGCCGCGATCCGGCAGTTGCGTGATGAGCTGAACATGCGGGTCATGCGCGGCTACTGCGCCAGCCGGGCTGATCTCTTTGCCACGCTCGATCGTCCGCATCTTCAGCCGTTGCCTGGGACAGCCTATGCCTTCGCCCGCTGGAAACGCGCCCGGGTGGCGCCAGACTATCACGTCGAGGTGGACAGCTCCTGGTATTCCGTGCCGTTCGGGCTGATCCGGGAAGAGGTGGATGTCCGCATCAGTGGCAGCATTGTCGAGATCTTCCATAAGGGCCAGAGGGTTGCCAGCCACCTCCGCTGCCCGGGGCGCCGCAGCCATGTGACGCTGCCCGATCACATGCCATCGGCCCACCGGCGCCACGCAGAATGGACCCCGGCCCGGATGCTGGCGCAGGCCGCCAAACTGGGGCCTTCGGTCACGGCCTTTTGCGAGGCCGTCATGGCAGATCGCCCCCATCCGGAACAGGGCTTCCGAACCTGCCTCGGGGTCCTGGCCCTGGCCAAGATCTACGACGCGACCCGCCTCGATGCCGCCTGTCGGCGCGGCCTGACCATCCGGACCCGATCCGTCGCCTCGATCCGGTCGATCCTGAAGAACGGGCTCGACCGGGCCTTCATCGAAGATCGACCCGACGACCGCCCCCTGAACCACGCCAATATCCGTGGGCAGGGCTATTACCACTGAGAAGGAGAAGACTGATGTTGACCCACCCGACTTCCGAGCGCCTCACCGCGCTCGGCCTTGCCGGAATGGCACGCGCGCTGGACGAGCAGCGCCGCGGCGGCCCGACTTTCGAGGCCCTCGGCTTCGAGGACCGGCTTGGCTTGCTTGTCGATCGCGAGGCTGCAGAGCGAGACGCCAAGCGCCTGACCGCACGCCTGAAGTTTGCCGCACTGCGCCAGGCCGCCTGCGTCGAGGATCTCGATCTCCGCACGCCGCGCGGCCTCGATCGCGCTGTCATGGCGCATCTCATCGAAGGCGGCTGGATCGATCGGCGCGAGAACCTGCTGATCACCGGCCAGACCGGCCTCGGCAAAAGCTGGATCGCCTGCGCTCTCGGCCACAAGGCATGCCGTGACGGGCGAAGCGTCGTCTATCACCGCGTCCCGCGCCTCTTCGAAGCCCTCGCCCTCGCCAGAGGGGACGGACGTCACGCCCGTATGCTCAAGGCCGTCGCCAAACTGGACGTCCTGATCCTCGATGACTGGGGCCTGGCCGTCCTCGCTCCATCGGAGCGCCGCGATCTGCTGGAGATCCTCGAAGACCGCCATGGCCGCGGCTCCACCATCATCACCAGCCAGCTCCCGGTCGAGCATTGGCATGAGGCCATCGGCGATCCCACACTGGCAGACGCCATACTCGACCGACTCGTCCACAACGCCCATCGCCTCCAACTCTCAGGCGAAAGCATGC
>DAIRTA010000321.1:0-2369 GCA_036804125.1 Hyphomonas sp. | reverse complement strand
CTTTGGCCAGAAGCGCCTCATGGCGGCCGCGCTCAATGATGCGCCCGGCCTCGAGGACAATGATCTCGTCGGCGCTGGCGACAGTGGACAGACGGTGCGCGACAACGAGCGAGGTGCGCCCGGCGGCGGCGGCGTCGAGCGCCTCCTGGACGGCGGCCTCGGTGGCGCTGTCGAGCGCGCTCGTCGCCTCATCGAGCACGAGAATGGCCGGATCCGCAAGGATCACACGGGCAATGCCGACGCGCTGTTTCTCGCCGCCGGACAGCTTCAGGCCGCGCTCGCCGACGCGGGTGTCCCAGCCATCGGGCTGGCTTTCGATGAAATCGAGCAGCTGCGCCCGGCGGGCGGCGTCGCGGATCTCCGCCTCACTCGCCTCCGGGCGGGCATAGGCGATATTGGCCCGGATCGTGTCGTTGAACAGGACGACATCCTGCGGCACGAGGCCCAGCGCGCGGCGCAGCGAGGCCTGTGTCAGCGTACGGATGTCCCGGCCGTCGATCAGGATGCGGCCCTCGCTCACATCATAGAAACGGAACAGGAGCTTCAGGAGGGTGGACTTGCCGGCGCCGGAGGTACCGACGAAGGCGATGCGGCGGCCGGGCTGGGCATCGAAACTGATGCCGCTGACGCCGATGGCGCGGCCTTCATGCTCGAAGGCGACAGTCTCGAACGTGACGCGGCCCTGCGGGCGGGGAAACTCCTCAGCATCGGGAGCATCCTGCACCGTCGGGACCATGGCGACCAGCCCGTGCAGCTTTTCCAGATCAACCGCGCCCTGCTTGATCTCGCGCCAGGCCCAGCCGAGGATGTTGAGCGGGGCATAGAGCGAGAGCAGCATCAGCATGACGGCGGTCAGGTCGCCGATCAGCATGCGGCCTTCGATGACATTCCAGGCAGACAGCACGAGAACGGCCAGAAGCCCGAGATTCATGATCAGCGCCTGCACCCCGTTGAGAAGATACATGCTCCGGACCGTGATGACATAGTGACGGTTATAGTCGCCCATCGCGGTGTCGAAGCGGCCGGTCTCGCGATCCTCTGCCGCGAAGGATTTCACCGTCTCGAAATTGGTGAGGATATCGACGGCGGTCGCGCGGAAATGGGTGTCGGCCTCGTTCATGCGCCGGCGCTGGCGCACCCGCCACTCGGTGATGATGACCGTGGCGGCGGCATAGGCGAGGATCGTGACCACCGCGATCAGGCCGAGGCGGTAATCATAGGCGACGGCGAGTGCGATCGAGGCGAGGACCAGGCGGAACAGGGTCGGGCCGATATTGAAGGCGAGGAAGCGGATCAGATAGTCGATGGCGCCGGCGCCGCGCTCAATGATGCGGTTGAGCGCGCCGGTGCGGCGGGTCTGGTGGAAGTTCAGCGACAGGGCGAGGGAGTGGCCGAAGGCATCGACGCTGGCGATACGCTGGGCATCCTGGCTGACCGGGGCAAACAGCCAGTCGCGCGCCTGCGGCAGGGCGGCGGCGGCAAAGCGGATGAGCAGGCCCCAGCAGAGCCAGAGGGCCGCCGCGGCGAACGCGGCCGGCTCGCCGCCCTGTGGCACGGCCTGGTTGATCGCATGCCCGAGCACGAGCGGGGCGACGACCTCCAGAACCGAGGCGAGAAGGGTGAGCAGCACCGCCACGGCCATCACCGGGCGCCAGCGGGCGAGCTCTGGCCGGGCGAGAAGCTTGAGGATGCGCAGGATCGAGGCCCAGAGGCCGCCATCGGCGCTTTCGATCCGGTCAGGGTTGGTCGGTTCAGGGGAATCGGAGACAGGCGGGCTCATCAACAGGCCATATGGCGCGGAATGGCCCGGAGTGAAAGATGAGACCTGCCAAGGCGCTGGCCTGCCTGACGGGGCATAGCCGCAGGCGTCTGGCGCCGGATGGCGAGGACCGGTAAGGGTAGCCGGTTTGAATGACAGGAAAGCAGGCCCGGACGATGACGAAAATCCGCTCGATATGTGTGTATTGCGGCGCCTCCGATGAGGTTGGCGCCGCCTATATCGACCTGGCGGAGCGGCTGGGCGGGGCCCTCGCCCGGCGCGATATCCGGCTGATCTATGGTGGCGGCGGCGTCGGCCTGATGGGCGCAGTGGCGCGCGCGGCGCATGAGAGCGCCGGCGAGGTGCTGGGTATCATGCCGCGCTTCCTGTTGCAGCGCGAGCGGATCTTTACCGATGTCGACCATCGCATCGTTGATGACATGCACACCCGCAAGATGATGATGTTCGATGAGGCCGAGGCCTTCATCGTGCTGCCGGGCGGCATCGGCACGCTGGAGGAGGCTGTGGAAATCCTGTCCTGGGCGCGCCTCGGCCTGCATGCCAAGCCGATGGCCTTCCTCGACGAGGACGGATTCTGGTCGCCTTTCTT
>DAIRTA010000320.1:0-2400 GCA_036804125.1 Hyphomonas sp. | reverse complement strand
TATACGGACGACTGCTCGGCCGTGACGGGGACGGCGCGCACACCGCTGCCGATGCTGGTCTCGGGCGCCGGAGCGAAATGGCGCCCGCTGCACCCGCAATTCATGGCGCACCAGAGCGCGAACAATCCCCAGCTCAGCAATCTCTGGTCCAAGGGCCCGGTCTGGGGCTTCATGCACCTTGAACTGACCGAGGACAGGATGACCACCCAGATCATTTCAACGCCGACCGACATGTCGGGTCGTCCGGTGATCGAGACCGTGCTGAGCTTTCCGCACCGGCGGGCCGGTCAGCCGCGCCGGCGCTGAGCCGGGAGGCCGGGGCTCAGTCGAGCCCCAGCACGTCCTTCAGGAACATCGTCTCGGCTTCGCGCTGGAACTCGCGATTGGACTTGCGGCGGAAGCCGTGGCCCTCGTCCATCGCCATCAGGAACCAGGCGGTCACGCCATTGGCCTTCACGGCTGAAAGGATCTGCTCGGCCTCGGTATAGGGCACGCGCGGATCGTTATAGCCATGGATGATGAAGATCGGCTTGTTGATCCGGCCGGCATTGCGCAGCGGCGAGATCTCCTCGAAGAAAGCGGCCACTTCCGGGTCGCGCTCATCGCCATATTCGGCCCGGCGCAGGTCGCGGCGATAGCCCTCGGTGTTCTCGAGGAAGGTGCGGAAGTCGGAAATGCCGACGATGTTGATGCCGCCGGCGAGCCGGTCGCCATAATCGATCATCGAGGCGAGCACCATATAGCCGCCATACGAGCCGCCATAAACGATGATGCGGTCAGAATCGAGATCCGGCTGGGTGGCGATCCAGTCGAGCAGGGCGCCGATATCCTCGACCGAGCGCTTGCGGTTGAGCGCATTGTCGAGTGAGACATAGGTCTTGCCGTAGCCGGATGATCCGCGCACGTTCGGAACCGCGACGGCAAGGCCGAGCTCGCTCGCCCAGTATTGGAACACGGAGGAGAAGCCGGGCCGGGCCTGCGCTTCGGGGCCGCCATGGATGGAGATGATCACCGGGTGCGGGCCATCGCCTTCCGGGCGGTAGATAAAGGCCGGGATGTCCATACCGTCCGCATTCGGATAGGTGAAGAGCTCAGGCTCGACGAAGCGCTCCGGGTTCAGGCCGCCCGTCTCCGCCTCGGTCCAGCGGGTCAGCTCAAGGCTCGTGACATCGAATGACCAGACATCAGCCGGGCTTGTGGCGGCATTGAAGGTGAAGCCGACCTGGCGGCTATCGGGGCTGAAGGTCACGCCGCTGGCGATGCCGACGGGCAGGGCCGGGCCGGGGCGCACGGCGCCGCTGTCCAGATCGAGGAGGCGGATGGTGCCGAGACCGCCTTCGTTCACGGTGAAGACAACCGTCTTTCCGTCCGGCGAGACATCCCAGCTTTCCACATCCCAGTTGATATCCGTGGTGTAGCTCTGGCGCGTGCCATCCGGCCTGAAGCGCACCAGATTGCGGAACTCGCTGTCCTTGTCGGTAATCGTCAGGACGCTGCCATCGGGCAGGAGATGCCCGCCGGAATAGGCGACATCAACGTCCGGGTTGATCTCGGTCAGCGCGCCGGAGGCGATATCGAAGACGAAGAGCTGGCTCTTTGTGATCGAGATATAGCGCTGCAGGAGGAGTTGCGAATTGTCGGCCGACCAGGCGACGGGGCCAATGGCGCCGGTGCCTTCATGGGCAACACGCACGGTCGACGGATCGGCGGGATTGCCGATGATGATGTCATTGTCGGGATTGCCGGGCCGGGTGCGTGCCCAGACAGCGAGGCGGCCGTCACGCGACCAGAGCGGCGCGGCATTGCGCGAGCCGGGCTCAGTGAACTGGGAGATCTCGCCGCTGGCGAGGTCGAAGCGATAGGCCTGGAAATACTCGTCCCCGCCGCGGTCCTTGGCGAACAGGAAGGCGTCGCCGGCCGGGCTGACCGTCGCGCCGGAGACCGGCTCGGAAAAGAAGGTCAGCTGGCGCCGGGCGCCGAGCGGCTTGCTTACCGCATGGACCTGGCTGACCTCGCCGAAGCGGGTCGAGATCAGGACGCCATCCGTCCCGTTCCAGTCGGCAAAACCGTGGCCGCGCACATTTTCATAGCGGGCGAGGCGTTCGGAGATCTCCGCCGGAACCTCGGGGATGCCCTCGATGACGAGATTGCCGCGGGTGATCCGCTCGGAGGCCGAGGCCTCGGCGGTCAGGGCGGCCGGCGGCACGCTCGTCTGCGCGCAGGCGCCAAGGGCGAGCAGCGCAGCGGCAGCGGTGCATTTCAGAGTGGAGGACAGAGACATGAGACGGGCTCCCTAGTTTTCTTGTGGGTAGTGGGGCGGGCGATCACGGCCCGGCCTTGCGGGTGAGGCGGATGAAGACGCCGGGCGCTGTGCCGAAGAGCTGTTCGCCATCTGCCGAA
>DAIRTA010000319.1:0-2402 GCA_036804125.1 Hyphomonas sp. | reverse complement strand
GCCGCATAGACGATCATCGGCCCCCAGCCGATGGTCATCTGGCCGAGGCCGAACTGCCAGCCCCACAGGCCGAAACGCGTGCCCAGCGCTGCGGCAGCAAACCACAGGATCGCAAAGACCGAGACCGCGAGGGCGAAGCCTGCGAATTTTCCCCGCCAGCCGGCATCCTGTCCGGCGCTGTTCGTATCGCTCATGACCGTCTCCCTCAGGCCGTCGGCAGCTTGTAGTCCTTGAATTTCTCGCGCAGGGCCAGCTTGTTGATCTTGCCGGTCGCGCCGAGCGGGATGTTATCCACGAAGGCGACATCATCCGGCATCCACCATTTGGCGATCTTGCCCTCTAGGCTGGCGAGGATTTCTTCCTTGGACGGCGAGGCGCCTTCGGCCGGCTGGACGATCAGCAGCGGGCGCTCATCCCATTTGGGATGGTAGATGCCGATGGCGGCGGCATTGGCGACCTTCGGATGGCCGACAGCAATGTTTTCGAGGTCGATCGAGGAGATCCATTCCCCGCCCGACTTGATGACATCCTTGGCCCGGTCGGTGATGGTCATCGTGCCGATCTCATCGAGCGTGGCGACATCGCCGGTATCGAACCAGCCCTGGTCATCAAGCACATTCCCGCCGGCGCCCTTGAAATAGCCGGCGGCAATCGCGGCGCCGCGGATCAGGAGCCGGCCCGAGGTCTGGCCATCGCGCGGCAGCGGCTTGTGTGCGTCATCGACAATGCGCAGTTCCACGCCGAAGGGCGGGCGGCCCTGTTTCAGCTTCTGCTTCAGGCGCTCCTCGATCGGGGCGTCGACGAGATGCGGCGGCAGGGCGCCGAGCGTGCCGAGCGGCGAGGTCTCGGTCATGCCCCAGGCATGGACGACATCGACCTCATAGTCCTCCTCGAAGGCGCGCAGGATGCGTTCGGGGATGGCCGAGCCGCCGATCAGCACCTTCTTGAGATGGGGTAGTTTGAGATTGTTCTGCTGCAGGTGGTTGAGCAGCATCAGCCAGACCGTCGGCACCGCGGCCGTCATGCTGACCTTCTCGTCATCGAGGAGCTGGTAGATCGAGGCGCCATCCATCTGTGCGCCGGGCATCACCATATTGGCGCCGGTTGCCGGGCAGGAGAAGGCGAGGCCCCAGGCATTGGCATGGAACATCGGCACGACGGGCAGCACCGTGTCGGCCGCGCCCATGCCCATGATGTCCTTGCCCATTGTGATCAGCGTGTGCAGCACATTGGTGCGGTGGGAATAGAGCACGCCCTTGGGATCGCCAGTGGTGCCGGAGGTGTAGCACAGGCCACAGGCGGTATCTTCCGGGAAGTCGCCCCAGCGCACATCGGTGGAGCGCCCGTCGATCCAGATATCGAAGGCATGCGCGCCCAGCTTGTTCTCCGGCATGGTGTCGGCGCCGGCGAAGAGGATGAAGGTATCGACCGTCGTCAGCTTGTCTTTGATGGCCTCGACGATCGGCAGGAAGGTCTTGTCGAAGATCAGCACGCGGTCTTCGGCATGATTGGCGATCCAGGCGATCTGGTCCGGGTGCAGGCGCGGATTGATGGTGTGCAGAACAGCGCCGATGCCCATCGTGCCATACCAGGCCGCCATATGGCGCTCGGAGTTCCAGCCGAGCGTGGCAACGCGGTCGCCGAGGCCGATGCCGAGATCCTTGAGCGCGGCGGAGACGCGCTTGGCCATGGTGTAGAGCTCGGCATAGGTCGTTCGGGTGATCTCGCCCTCGACACGCCGGGTGATGATCTCGCGATTGCCGTGCTGCTGGCGCGCATGTTCGAGGACCTTGTCGACCGTCAGCGGCCAGTCCTGCATGATGCCTTTCATATCCGTTTCCTCCTTGATTCCAGCCTTGGGGGCAGCTCGCCCTGCCATGCGGCTCTGCTGCGGCTTGTGATTTCGTCGTCCTCTGTCTATGCGGGGCCCGGCAGGGTGGCAAGCAAGGGTCAGGCGGCATGTGGCAATTACTCGCTGTAATTCTGGGGCTTGTGATGCTGGCAGGTTGCGGGGCGGGCACGCCGGCGGCGCCGGATGCGGCCGCAGCCGGCCCGGCCGAAGCCGCCACCGGCCTTCCCCCGCTGCCCGGCCTGTTCGACTGCCTGCGCGAAAATGGCGGGGTGGTGGTCGCAGCGCATCGCGGCGGGCCGAAGCCCGGCTTTCCCGAGCATGCGATGGAGACGCTGGAGCGCGGCTACGAACGCGGCATCCGGGTGTTCGAGGTGGATGTCTCGGAAAGCCGCGACGGCGTGATGTTCCTGCATCATGACCGCCGCCTCAACCGCACGACCACCGGGGATGGCTATGTCGCCGATACCGCCTGGGAAGACATCGCGGCGCTGCGCCTGGTCGACAATGATGGCCGGATCACCGCCTTCAACCCGGCCAAGCTGACCGATGC
>DAIRTA010000318.1:0-2408 GCA_036804125.1 Hyphomonas sp. | reverse complement strand
GCGCGGCGCGGGGGGGCGTTCATGCGGAAGCCGTCACGGATGTCCCAGGGCGAAGCGAGCGGTTCGCCGGCCGCCTCGAGCAGGAGGTTTGCGACGGCGCCGAGGGCGGCGCTGCGATGCGCTTCGGGAACACCGGCGAGGGTGTCCAGATGTTCGCCAATCCAGTTGACGTGATGCGTGCCAAGCTGGAAGGATTCGGCGAGGGCGCAACGGCGCAGGAAGCCGGCGTTGGACGGCACGCCGCAGAGCTGGGTGTGGGCGAGCGTGTCGGTCAGGCGGTCGAGCGCTTCCTCGCGGGTTTCTCCGTAGACGATCAGTTTGGCGATCATGGAATCATAGTGCGAGGGCACGCGGTCGCCGGTCTCGAAGCCGGCATCCCAGCGGATGAACTCGCCGTCTGGCTCTTCGAGGAGGCCGAATTCGAGGATCAGGCCGGCGCCGGGGCGGAACCCGTCATCCGGGTCTTCGGCGCAGATGCGGGCCTCAATGGCGTGGCCGGTGAGGCGGATGTCTTTCTGTTTCAGGGGCAGTTTGCCGCCAGCGGCGACGATCAGCTGCCATTCGACGAGGTCCTGGCCGGTGATAAGCTCCGTGACCGGATGCTCAACCTGCAGGCGGGTGTTCATTTCGAGGAACCAGAAAGTATCCTTCGCGAGGGGTTTTGATCCGTCCACGATGAATTCGACCGTGCCGGCGCCGGTATAGCCGACCGCCTTGGTGAGCTTCACGGCGGCGTCGGTCATCGCAGCCCGCACGTCTGCGGGCATGCCGGGCGCAGGCGCTTCCTCGATCACCTTTTGGCGGCGGCGCTGGAGGGAGCAGTCGCGCTCATAGAGGTGGACGGCATTGCCGTGGGCATCGCCGAAGACCTGCACTTCGATATGGCGTGGGCGTTCGACGAGTTTTTCGAGCATGACGCGGCCATCGCCGAAAGAGGATTCCGCTTCGCGCACGGCGCTGGTGAGTTCGGCCTCGAGGGCGTCCGGGCCGGAGACTTGGCGGATGCCCCTACCCCCACCGCCGGCGACGGCTTTGATCAGGAGGGGATAGCCGGTCTTCTCGGCGGCTTTGGTCAGGGTACTGATGTCTTGCGCTTCGCCGCGATAACCGGGAAGCACGGGGACGCCTGCCTCTTCGGCGAGGCGTTTGGCTTCGTCCTTCGGGCCCATGGAGCGGATGGCGGATGGCGGCGGGCCGACCCAGATGAGGCCGGCAGCAACGACGGCCTCAGCGAAGGCGGCGTTCTCGGACAGGAAGCCGTAGCCGGGGTGGATGGCGTCGGCGCCGGTCGCCTTGGCGGCGGCGAGGATGGCTTCGGTGCGCAGGTAACTCTCGGCGGCGGGGGCGGCGCCGATGAGGACGGCGTTGTCGGCTTCGCGCACATGCATCGCGGCGCGGTCGGCGTCGGAATAGACCGCGACGGTCGCGATGCCGAGGCGGCGGCAGGTGCGGAAGATGCGCACGGCGATCTCACCCCGGTTCGCGACGAGGAGTTTCGTGATTTTCACTGTCTGGCCTCCCGGGTCCCTGCCGCAAGGTGGCATCGAGGACGAAACTAACGATCTTCAGCAGATACCATGATCCGAGCTTGGAGAAAGACATCATCTCGCACTCAGCGCCTAAGCACGCAGCATAGGCCGGTTTTGCGTGACAGGCGGCGAGGTTCGTGCGTCTATTGCAGCCCGAAAAGGGAGCTTTGATGCAAGTGGCTGTCGTGCAGGGGACACGTGGAATAGGGAAGACGTTTCTAGTCTTTGCGGCCTCGGGCGCAATCGTCGCGCCGGCAACGATTGTGCTGCACGAGCTGGGACATTTCCTTGCGGGTCTCGCGCTCGGCACGCCGGACATTGCCTTACATTATGGGTCTGTTTCGGACAGCGCAGCCGAGACCGGGTTTCCTGCGTTCCGTATCGGTTTGCAAGCTTTGGCCGGGCCGGTTGTCACCTTGCTTCTCATGGCAGGTTGCGTCATCGCGCTCCGGAAACAGCCACACCATCCGGTCTATTTCACAGCGCTGTTTGCCGCGCCGATCCGGTTCGCGGTGGGCGCAGTCTACCTCTACTTTGTGGCGGCGGCTGCTTTTCAGGGCATTGCGCCCGGCCAACCAAACTTCGATGAGTTCAAGGCTGCGCAGATGCTCGGCTTTCCGGTCGCCTCGCTGCTGGTGGCCGAACTTGCGCTGACGCTCACGCTATGGTGGTGGGCGGCGCGGCGGCTCTCCAGTGCGATACGCTGGCCAGCGCTCGCCGGCACAGTAACTGGTATCATCGCGGGGATTGGCATCTGGATCGCCGGGCTTGGACCGCTGCTGCTACCCTGATCGACTCAGCCGCTTTTTCTGCCCCGGTGCACGGTGGCGACCAGGACGAAACTTATGATCATCAGCAGATACCATGATCCGAGCTTGG
>DAIRTA010000317.1:0-2416 GCA_036804125.1 Hyphomonas sp. | reverse complement strand
AGCGCCGGTCCATCTCGGCGAAGCCTTCCTGCTGGGCGTGCTGCTCATAAAGCGCATGCACGAGAATCCTGTCGCCATCGATATCCATGGTGACCGTGCCCGGCGTCAGGGTGATCGAATTGCCGAAAGTCACCCGGGCCAGGTCGCTCTTGCAGGTCGTCTTCACCTTCACCAGCGCGGGATTGATGTCGAGATCCGCCCGCAGGCAGGCCTGGATGACGATCCAGTTGGCCTTGATCACCTCGACTGTCAGCCAGGGATAATAGCCAAGGAAGCTCACCACCTTGGCATACGGCACGCCCTCGCGGTCAATGATACCGAGTCGCCGGCACAGGATAAATGTCAGAATGATCGAGGCAGCGCCGAATGACAGCAGCATCGTCGTGTAGTGGCCTGACATGCCCAGCCAGAACCCAACCAGCATGACGAGTAAGCCAAGGACGTATGCCATGGCGGCTATGCTCCCTCACGACCCGATCAGAAACGCCTCACTAGGGCGCTATGCCCATATTGGGAAGACCGTTTCGACCGTATTTGCGCCGCTACTTGCCGAAGACAAGCCGTGCTGTGCGCTGCGCAGTCGAGAATTCGTTCTCTTCATTGGCCGGTTCGCCGGCTTCCCGTGTCTGGCGCAGCGCGGCAGGCGAGAACGCCGATGACAGGGACCAGTTCCAGTATCGCAGTGTCGTTTGCGCCTTGGTGACGGACAGGATGTCATAGGTCTCGTTGAGGAGCGTGAACATCGGATGCGGCACGCCCGGCTCAAGCTCGACGGGCCGGCGCAGGGCCGCCCAGAACAGTTCGAGCGATTTGCGCTTGAGGCCGGTGGCCTTGCACAGGACCGCAAGCGACTCGACCCCCGGATCGGACAGTATCTTGGCCACCGTCACAGGCTTGATGCCAGCCAGATAGCCGATTTCCTGGGCGATCGGACCCGACAATCCCAGCGTTGCCGCTGCATTGACCGCCGCTTCCAGGCTGTCATAGGCGCTGCGGTCGATGGCCGCCCGGTTTCGCTGGCGCCGCTCGATCAGCTGCAGCGCCTTTCGCGCGACCGGATCGCGCCAGCCTTCTGCGGCGCACATCTCGAAGACATCGCTGCACATCGCGATCAGTTCCTGCCGGTCGGCAGCATGGCGCATCAGCACCTTGCGGCGGATCGGGCCATCACTCCACCAGAACATCGCCATGGCATGCGAGGGTTTCAGCTCCAGCCGCTCGATCAAAACGCCGCACAGGCTGGGTTCATCCCGCGAGCGCGCGACCAGCTTGTCCATGGCGACCTCGCCGATTGCCGCGTGCCGGTTGTTCAGGAGCGCCTGCAAGATATGCGGCTCGGCGTGCTCGACGAGGGCCTGGCTGACCGAAACGCCGAGATTCCGGCGCGCCGCGATGGCCAGGCGGTGTTCGGGGCTGCCGGAAATCACGGTCTCGATGAGGTCGCAATCGTCGAAACCTTCGTTCTCCTCAAGCAGCGGGCGTGCGGTTTCGAAGCTGCACAGGGCAAGATAACGCAGCAGCCGCCGCGGCGCGTCCCGAACCGGCGCAAGGCGCTGGGCGCAATGCATCCGCTGACGCTCGCCGCTGTGCAGCAGCATGTCGAGCAGGATGTCCCCGGCCATTTGCCGGTCCTGCGGGGGCACCCGCGAGGCAGGCAACACCACGACATCCAGGAGACGGCGAAGCAGGGCCTCCTGCGCGCCCTGAGTCGGAGTGGCCCCTTGCTGTGCAGGCGTGTCGGTCATACCGGAACAGGCTCCAGGCAGAAACCGGATTTTTCGCGCAAAAGCGTTAACAGGGTGTATTGCCTGCGGGCGGGAGGCCGTGTCAGCGCCCCTCGCGCGGGCCGGGATGCGCAACCAGAAGCAGCAGGGCCGCCGCGAAGACAATCACAACGGTCAGAAACTGCATCCCGCCATCCGAACTGCCGTCCGGCAGCAGCATCTCACGGCCGAGCAGGGGTGAGAGATGCATGGCAAGGCCGCCGCCAAACAGGAGGATCACAAGAAAAGCGCCGAGCCGCCGCGATGCAGGCAAAATCAGGAGCAGGGCCGCGATCAGCTCGGCTATGCCCGCCACAAACCGTCCGGTCGGCTCGAACAGCGACTGCCCGGTGCGGTCTGAAAGCGTAGAAAAGACAATGTGCTCGCCCGGCGCCGCGAAAAACTTGACGAAACCGGGCGGCGGGTCCGGCCAAGGATGGAGCGTGATATGCACCAGCCACAGGGCCAGCGCGAGGCCCAGCATCCAGCTTATCATCAGCCTGAGATTGTGCATCGGGGCCCCGGCCTTCTATCCACCCTTCGCGAAGTTGAGGCTACCGGCCCGCCTGCTTCTTGGCAACAGCAACAGTGCTGCAGGTTTGCGTCTGCCACCGGCGGGATTAAAGAGGCAGGAGCGGAGAGCCGGATCGCAG
>DAIRTA010000316.1:0-2422 GCA_036804125.1 Hyphomonas sp. | reverse complement strand
GGACGATGTGGCGGACAAGAACCTTGACCGCCTGAACCAGAACCTTGCCCGGATCGAGGACCTGTCCAAGCGCCTCGTGGCCGCGATCAGTGCGCGCAAGCCGGGCGATGCGGGCCTGTCGGGGCCGGGGCAGGACCTCTACCTCAAGACCGGGATGGCGTTGTGGCAGGAGATGCTGACCAACCCCGCCAAGCTGATGGAACAGCAGGTGCAGTACTGGGGGCAGGCGCTGGCGCATTACGCCGAGGTGCAGAAGGAACTGGCGCAGGGGCATCTTGTCTTGCAGGAGGACGACGACCTGCCGGGCGACAAGCGGTTTTCGAATCCGCTGTGGAAGACGCATCCCTATTTCAACTTCATCAAGCGGCAGTACCTGATTTCCGCGCAGGCGATGCACAAGGCGGTGGATGAGCTGGAGGGGCTGACACCGCGCGACAGGAAGCGGGTGGAGTTCTTTGCCGGGCAGATCATCGACCTGTTTTCGCCGACCAATTACCTGGCCACCAATCCCGACGCGCTGGAGAAGGCGGTGGAGACCGAGGGCGAGAGCCTGGTGAAAGGGCTGGAGAACCTGGTGCGCGACCTTGAGGCGCGTCAGGGCGAGATCCTGCCCACGCTGGCCGACCCAAAGGCGTTCCACGTCGGCCAGAACCTCGCGACGGCCAAGGGATCGGTGGTGTTCCGCAACAAGATGATGGAGCTGATCCAGTATGCGCCGACGACCGAGACGGTGCATAAGACGCCGTTGCTGATCTTTCCGCCCTGGATCAACAAGTTCTACATCCTCGACCTGAAGCCGCAGAACTCGCTGATCCAGTGGGTCGTCGACCAGGGCTACACGCTGTTTGTCGTCAGCTGGAAGAACCCCGACGCAAGCTATGCCGACACCGGCTTCGAGACTTATATCGAGGAGGGGTATCTCAAGGCCATCGACACGGTCTGCGAGATCACCGGCGAGACGCAGATCAACGCGGTCGGCTATTGCGTGGCGGGCACGACGCTGGCGCTGACGCTGGCCTTGAAGGCCAAGCGGGGGCAGAGCCGGGTCAAATCGGCGACCTTTTTCACCACGCTGACGGATTTCACCGACCAGGGCGAGTTCACGCCGTTTCTGGACGATGATTTCGTCAACGCGATCGAGCGGCAGGTGGAGGAGGCGGGGTATCTGGACAGCTACTACATGTCCAAGACCTTTTCCTACCTGCGGGCGAAGGACCTGGTCTATGGCCCGGCGGTGCGCAGCTACATGATGGGCGAGGCGCCGCCGGCCTTCGACCTGTTGTTCTGGAACGGGGACAGCACCAACCTGCCGGGCAAGATGACCGTGCAGTACCTGCGCGGGCTGTGCCAGAAGAACGGGTTCGCCGAGGATGGGTTCGAGCTGATGGGCGAGCGGCTGCATGTGTCGGACGTGCGGCTGCCGGTCTTTGCCGTGGCCTGCGAGACCGACCATATCGCGGCCTGGAAGGACAGTTTCCACGGGATCGTGCAGATGGCGACGCCCGACAAGACCTTCGTGCTGTCCGAGTCGGGGCATATCGCGGGGATCGTGAACCCGCCCAGCAAGAAGAAATACGGCCATTGGCGCGGGCCCGAGGCGATCGGCACGCCGGTCGCCTGGAAGGAGGCCGCCACCTATCACGAGGGGTCATGGTGGCCCCACTGGGACACGTGGCTGGCTGAACGGTCGGGCGAGATGGTGCCTGCGCGGCAGCCCGGGTCGAAGGCGTTTCCCGAACTGGCACCGGCGCCGGGAACCTATGTCAGCGAGCAGCTGGAGGCGTGAGCGCGGGTCGGGCGGAGTTATGCTGCAGTGCAGAATAACTCTTGACATGCTGCACCGCAGCATTCATATGGGGGGCATACGAGAACCGCCCCGACCCGGGGCAAAGCCCTGGAGAAGACCAATGGCAACGAAGACCCCCGATTTCACCAAAACCATGAGCGACATGATGGCCGCCTTCCCGATGGACACGACCGCGATGAACGACGCGTTCAAGACCTCGGCCGCGATGGGCGAGAAGATGTCGAAGGTCATGCTGACCGCCGCCGAGCAGTCGACCGAGATCTCGTCCAAGTGGACGAAGGACACCATCGCCAAGCTGGCCGATGTGACCGCGATGAAGTCGGAACCGACCGACTACACCAAGTCGATCACCGATTTCGCCTCGGCCCAGGCCGAGATGGCCGCCGAGACCATGGCCGCCTTCGCCGAAGTCGCGAAGAAGGTGCAGATGGAAACCGTCGAGCTGATGATGGCCGCCGGCAAGGAAGCCACCGAAGAGGCAACCGCTGCCGTCAAGAAGGCCACCGCCGAGGTGACCACCGCTGCCAAGAAAGCCGCCGCGAAGTAATCGCAGCGATCCGCGTTTCGTGTCGGTGTCCTCCCCACCGGCATGAACACCAGAAGGGCAGGCCTGAA
>DAIRTA010000315.1:0-2442 GCA_036804125.1 Hyphomonas sp. | reverse complement strand
CGCTATGGCCGCAAGGCGGGCGCTGGCCGGGATGTGAAAACGACGACGCTTCAGGGGGTGAAGAAGAAGCCCTAGAAATTCCCCTGCGGACTGAGCGAGAGGCGCCGCTCAACCGGGTTTCCGCGCCGCTTTCTCGGCTATACCACTGGCGCCCTGACGGGCTTCCAGCGCCGCCGCCACAGCCTCGAGGCTGACCCCCCGCACGCGCAGGGCGACGAACAGGTGATAGATCAGGTCAGCCGCTTCGCTCGCCACGCGCTCATCTGTCTCGCGGCGCACCGCTTCGGCGAGCTCTGCACCTTCCTCGGCGACCTTGGCGGCGCAGGCTTCAGGCCCCAAGGCTAGGAGCCTCGCTGTCCAGCTGGCGGCGGCGTCGCCTTCCTGCGCGCGGGCATCAATGGTGCCGGCCAGATGGGCGAGCGCGGCGGTCAGGCGGTCAGGTGAGGCAAGGGCGGTCATCGGCGGTCTCCAAGGCTGCCGGGCTCTTACCCCGGCGCGCGCGCCGCGTCATCCGCTGCGCTTGACGTCCCCGACGGAAGAGGGCCAGCTTGTAATTGCAAATTTTCCGGAGGACACCCCATGAAAGACCGCGTTGCCATCACGATGCTCGAGGACGGCATCGCCGATGTGCGCCTTATCCGCACAGACAAGATGAACGCGCTCGACCCGGCGATGTTTGCCGGCATTGTGGAGGCGATTGAGACGCTGAAGGCGGCCAAGGGCCTGCGCGCAGTCGTCCTCTCTGGCGAGGGTCGGGCGTTCTGCGCCGGCCTCGACCTGTCGAATTTCTCCGCCCCGGATGCCGGCGGAAACAATCCGGCCAGCGGGCGCAGTCTCGTCGACCGCAGCCACGGCCTCGCCAACCAGGCCCAGTATGTCGCCTGGGGCTGGCGCGAGATTCCCGCCCCGGTCATCGCGGCCGGTCATGGCGTCATTTTCGGCGGTGGGCTGCAGGTCTTCTCCGGCGCCGATATCCGCTTCATCCATCCGCAGACGCGCTGCGCCGTGATGGAGATGAAATGGGGCCTCGTGCCCGACATGGCGGGCTTCCCGCTCTGGCGCGGCAATGTCCGCGAGGATGTGCTGCGCGAGCTGACCTATACCAACCGCGAATTCACCGGCGCCGAGGCGCAGGCGATGGGCTTTGCCACACAGGTTTCGAACACCCCGCTGGAAGCGGCGCTCGCCCTTGCCCGCACGATCGCGGCCAAGCACCCCGCCGCAATGCAGGCGGCCAAGCGCCTGTTCAATGCCATGCAGGATGCAACCGATGCCGAGCTCCTGATGATGGAAAGCGAAGAGCAGCAGAAGATCATCCGCACACCGAACCAGGTCGAGGCAGTGATGGCCGAGATGCAGAAGCGAAAGCCGGTTTTTGCGGAGTAATTGCGTGTCATCCCGGAAGCTGCGCGGCCGCTATCCGGGACCTTGTTCCCGCACTTTCCGATAGAAGGCCCCGGGTCATTCGGCCTGCGGCCTTTGCCCGGGACGGCAGTTTATATCGAACGCACCGGCGCCCCCGCCGCGGCCAGCGCGGCGCGCGCTTCGGCCAGGCTCGCTTCGCCGAAATGGAAGATCGAGGCGGCGAGCACGGCGCTCGCCCCGCCCTCCAGGATGGCCGGCGCGAAATCCTCGACCCGGCCCGCTCCGCCGCTGGCAATCACCGGGATGGTCACAGCGGAGGAGACTGCCTTGAGAAGGGCGATGTCGTATCCGGACTTTGTCCCGTCCCGGTCCATTGAAGTCAGGAGGATCTCTCCCGCCCCGCGCCCGGCGGCCTCTCGGGCAAAGTCCACGGCATCGATGCCGGTGGCCTTGCGTCCGCCATGGGTGAAGATTTCCCAGCCCTTGCCGGACTGGCGCGCATCGATCGCCACGACCACGCATTGCCGCCCGGCCTTTGCCGCGCAGGCCGAGATAATGGCCGGGTCGGCCACGGCGGCGGAATTGATCGCCACCTTGTCGGCCCCGGCGCGCAGCAGCGCGACCATGTCCTCGACCGTGCGCACGCCGCCGCCCACCGTCAGCGGCATGAAACAGGCCTCTGCCGTGCGGCTGACCGTCTCGAGCAATGTGCCGCGCCCCTCATGGCTCGCCGTGATATCGAGGAAACACAGCTCATCGGCGCCCTGTTCGTCATAGGCCCGAGCGAGCGCCACGGGGTCGCCGGCGTCTTTCAGGTCGACGAAATTGACGCCCTTGACGGTGCGCCCGTCCTTCACGTCCAGGCAGGGGATGATGCGCGTCTTCAGCATGCCCAGCGCTTTAGCGGTCCGGGCCGGGGAAGACTATCCCCCGATCCCGATTGCGAGGCGGGCACCATGAAACCCGTGTCATATTGCTGCGCCGCGCATAGCCGTGCGTGCCCGGTTGTGAGAGGGTGAACGCATGCCGAAACTGACAGGGAGACTGGACACCATGCGCCTTATCAACCGCACCCGC
>DAIRTA010000314.1:0-2448 GCA_036804125.1 Hyphomonas sp. | reverse complement strand
CTGAACGCCCTCAACCATGTCCAGAACATTGTCGAGCGCCGCACGACGATCCCGATCCTGTCGAATATCCTGCTGGAGGCCAGCAAGGGCGCCCTGCGCCTGACCGCCACCGATCTCGATATAGAGGCGGTCGACACCGCCGATGCCAGGGTCAAACAGGAGGGCGCCATCACCGCGCCGGCCGGCACGCTGTTCGATGTCGTGCGCAAGCTGCCCGCCGGGGCGGATATCGAGATGACCCTCAATCCCGACAGCCAGCGCCTGATCCTCAAGGCCGGGCGCTCGCAATTCGAGCTGCCGACGCTGCCCTCGGCCGATTTCCAGACCATGCCCGCCGGCGAAGGCAGCACGACCTTCACCCTGCCCGCGCGCGAATTCGCCCGCCTGATCGACAAGACCCGGTTTGCGATCTCGACCGAGGAAACGCGCTACTATCTCAATGGCGTGTATCTCCATCTCGCCAAGAATGATGCCGGCAAGTCCGTTCTGCGCACCGTCGCCACCGATGGCCACCGCCTCGCCCTCGCCGACCTGCCCGCGCCGAAAGCCGCAGCCGGCCTGCCCGGCGTGATCGTGCCGCGCAAGACGATCAACGAGGCCCGCCGCCTGGTTGATGGCCGGGATGACGAGATCGAGCTCAGCGTGTCCGACACCAAGATCGTGGTGAAAGCCGGGCGCGCGGTGTTGACCTCGAAGCTGATCGACGGCTCCTTCCCGGATTATGCCCGCGTCATCCCGAAGGCCAATGACAAGAAGCTGACGGTCGACAACAAGGCCTTCGAGGCTGCGGTGGACCGGGTGGCGACCGTTTCGGCCGAGCGTTCGCGCTCGGTCAAGATGAGCCTGGCCGATGGCCGCCTGACGCTGGCGGTCAACCATGCCGAGACCGGCACGGGCAATGAGGAGCTCGAGGCGGAGTATTCAGCCGATCCGATGGAGATCGGCTTCAATGCCCGCTACCTGCTCGACATCGCCTCGCAGATCGAGGCCGACGAGGCCGAATTCATGTTCAACGATCCGGCCTCGCCGGCGCTGGTGCTTGACCCATCCGATGCGGCGGCGCGCTATGTGCTGATGCCGCTCCGGGTCTAGGCGATGGGGCCGGACCGGCGCAGCGTCGTCGGCGGAACGCTGGCTTTCGCGCTGCTCGGCGGAGCGGCCTGCGCCGGGCCAGAACAGAAGGAAGAGGCCACGATGTACGGACGGATCGGCAAGTTCATCGCCACAGAAGGCCAGCGGGACGCCCTGATCGGCTACCTGCTGGAGGGGCTGACGGACATGCCCGGCTGCCTCAGCTATATCGTGGCGCGCGATCCGGCCGATGCGCAGGCGATCTGGATCACCGAGGTCTGGACCGATGCCGCCAGCCACCAGGCGAGCCTCGCCCTGCCCTTGGTTCAGGCCGCGATCCGGAAGGCCCGCCCGCTGATCGCCGGCATGGAGACCATCGCCGAGACGGCCCCCGCCGGCGGGCATGGGCTGTCCCCGCCAGCCTGACGGAATGACCGCCCTCACCCGCCTCAGCCTCGAGGATTTCCGCAACTATCAGAGCCTGGCCCTGCCGCTCGATGGCCGGCCGGTCTGCCTGTTCGGCCCGAATGGCGCGGGCAAGACCAACATCCTCGAAGCGGTCAGCCAGCTCGGGCCGGGGCGCGGCCTGCGCGCCGCCCCGCTTGGCGAGCTGACCCGCCATGGCGCGCCCGGCGGCTGGAGCGTCGCGGCCCGGCTCGAAGAGGACATCCGCGTCACCATCACGCTCGAGACCAATGGCGGGGCGAAGCGGGGCGTGCGCATCGACGGCGCCCCGGCGAGCCCCGGCGACCTCGCCGAGCGCATCCGGCTGATCTGGCTGACCCCGGCCATGGACGGGCTGTTCCGCGGCGGCGCCTCGGAGCGGCGGCGCTTCTTCGACCGGCTGGTGATGGCGCACCGGCCATCACATGGCCGCGCCGTCAGCCGCTATGAGAAGGCGCTTGCCGAGCGCAATGCCCTGATCGAGCGCGGCCCGGTCGATCCTGCCTGGGCCGATGCGCTGGAAGCGGGGCTTGCCGAGGCCGGGGCCGAGATCGCCTTCAACCGCCATGAGGTGCTCCGCGCCCTGCAGGCCGCGATCGATGCCCGCCCTGACGGCGCCTTCCCGAAAGCGGGCCTCGCTCTGGCAGGGGCCGCCGAGGAAGCCGCCGCCGAAGGCAGCGGCCCGATCGACCTCGCCGAGGGCCTCAAGGACGCCCTGCGCGCCGGCCGCGGGCGCGACATCGCAGCCGGGCGCACCCTGACCGGGCCGCACCGCTCCGATCTCACCGTTATCCACCGGCCGAGCGGGGCCCCGGCAGGCGAAGCCTCGACCGGCCAGCAGAAGGCCCTGCTGATCGGCCTCATCCTGGCCTCGGCCGCCGCCCTCAGCCAGGACGGCAACGGCCCGGCGCCGCTGATCCTGCTCGACGAGGC
>DAIRTA010000313.1:0-2461 GCA_036804125.1 Hyphomonas sp. | reverse complement strand
AGCCCCCGCCGGGGGGCTGGATTGCCAACGCCCGCAAGGCGCTCGGCATGTCTGCTGCGCAGCTCGGCCGTAAGGTCGGACGCACCCGCGCCAACATCTCCGCAGCCGAGCGCGCAGAACAGGAAAGCCGCGCAACGATGCAGAGCATGAAAACCCTGGCTGAAGCCATGGGCTGCAGGTTCGTTTACGCCGTGATTCCCGCCGATGGCAGCACTGAAAATCTACTGCGCCGGCAGGCCCTTGCGAAGGCAGGAAAACTGGTCGGGCGGGCATCGACACATATGGCGCTCGAAAAGCAAGCCCTCAGTGAACGGCAAATCCAGTCTGCAATCGAGCGCCTTGCCGACGAGCTTGTCCGCAACCCTCCGCCTGACTTCTGGGACGATACATGACTGGCCTCGCCGGTGAGCCGGATGGCGCAACATCACTTGACCCCGAAGAACGGGAGGGCCTGAGATTTCGCCACATCACGACGCGCGGCGAACTTGATGAGCTTGAACAGGCCAATATCCAATCCGGCCTGGCATGGCTCGGCCGGCGGCGCAGCCCGGACGTGCTCAGCGATCACTTCATCAGGGAATTGCACAGAAGACTGTTTGGCGAAGTCTGGCTGTGGGCCGGCACTTTCCGCCTGACCGGCAAGAATATCGGCGTGGAGCCGGCACAGATCGCCGTCCAGCTCCGCATGCTGGTGGACGATGCCGATTTCTGGGCCGGACACGGAACATTTCCGCCGCTTGAGGCTGCCGCGCGATACCATCACCGCCTTGTCCAGATCCATTGCTTCACGAATGGCAATGGCCGGCACGCGCGGATAGCCGCTGACGCCTATCTGAAGGCTCGCTTCGATCATAAGCCCATAGACTGGGCTGGCGGCTTTGATCTGGTACGGAACAACGACCGCAGGGACGCCTATATTGCTGCATTGAGAGCCGCGGATAGAGGCGATTATGAGCCGCTATTCCTATTCGTCGGCCATCAGCGCAGCTCGGGTACAGGCGCATGATGCATCGGCCGGCAACGCAAGACACACCCCGCCTGCGCCGACTCACACCACCGCATCCCCATCCGGGAACCGCCAGCCCGTGCCGTCAGAGACGGCGAGGCGGCGGTTGTCCGCCCCGTCCGATACATGGATCAGCTGCCCGGCGGGCGCGGCCGTTGGCAGGCTCGCGACGGTATAGCTGCGCAGCACCGGATGGCGCGCGGCGCTGATCACCGTATTGGCCCCGCCCATCTGCAGATCGCCGCCATCGGCGATGCGCAGGCGCTCCTGCATCGTGGTTGATTCCTTCGCGGTCGTGAAGAAGGCGATCTGCGTGCCATAGGCCGCGCCGTGCACGAAGGTTTCGGCGGCCTGCAGCAGGAAGGCAGACCCGGCGGCGCCCGACAGGAAATCCGTTCCGGTGTAGCCATAGCCGCGAAAGCCGATCAGCGTGTCGCCGGCCTGCACCGCGGCCGGGGCCGCGCGCGTTCCGCGGGCCTTGCGGCCGAAAAAGACCGGGGCATTGGCATTGTCAGCATAGCGGGTGGCGCGGAAGACGCCGCTGCCGCCCTCACCGACATCGATGTCCAGGCCGAGCCCCTCATCGGTGACGACAAGCATATTGCGCAGCGCCGCAACGCCGGTGGCGGCGGTGAACTTCAGCGCATCGGTCCAGACCGCCCCATCCGCCGAAACCCGGAAACTCAGATCATCATCGCCCGTGAGGCCGATCTCCGCCCGGCCCGACCAGCCGGACTGCATCAGCAGCGACAGGACATTGCCGCTCGTCTCCTTGTTCAGCGTATAGCGCAGGTCGCCAGTCCCTCCCTCTTCGTCGAAACGGGCGGTCCACAGCGCCTTGTTGAGCTTTGCTGAAAACGGGTTCTCCGTGTCCGCCTCCGTGCCCACACCAAGCAAGGCGAGGGTCTGCAAGGCTTCAGGCGGGCTCACCGCATCCTGCCAGGTTTCACTTGTCCAGACGACCAGCTTTGCCTCATCCAGGACGACCGCCAGCCAGCCGGGCTGCGGCGGGAAGAACTGCCAGGCCCCGTCCTGCCAGACGGCGATCTCCGCCTCATGCCCATCCCAGGCGCCTGTGGCAGCGGCGGCAACGATCCAGCCTTCGCCCTCACCGGGCGTGCCCGGCGGCGTAGCCAGCGCGCGGCTTGCCACGCCGATCTGCGCGAGCGCGTCCAGCCGAGCCAGGCTCTCATTCAGGGTGACATGTTTCTGGGCCTGGTTGGGCAAGAGGTAAGGCAGGCCAAGGCGCGGGGTATGGTCCATGAAAGGTGTTTCCGGTGTGTCTGACATGGCCTGCAGTCTACGCCCGCTGAAACCCCGGTCGGATTGATTTGGCGTTTTTCGCGATCCCTACGGGGCACTTTGCAGCATAAGCCCGCTTCTATCCCCCCCTATAGCGGGGGCCGCAGGCTCAGAATGGGGAGCTGAACGCCGCGAAAGCGGAAGCCGCCAGAT
>DAIRTA010000312.1:0-2461 GCA_036804125.1 Hyphomonas sp. | reverse complement strand
GGCAAGGTGCGCAAGGTTCCTTCGGTCATCCCGGGCGGGCAGAGCGTCTGGGCGCAATATGTCATCGAGCATGAGAACCGCGACAGGCTGCAGGCCCACCTCTCATCGCAGGGTATCCCCAGCATGGTCTATTACCCCGTGCCGATCCACCAGCAGGATTTCGCCGCCCGCTTTGCTCCGCCTGCGGGATCGTTGCCGGTGACGGAAGAAGCCAGCGGGCATGTCCTGGCCCTGCCGATGCATCCCTATCTGGGTGAGGCCGACCAGGACCGCATAATTGAGACGGTCCTGGGTTTCCGGGCTTAAGTGGGCAGGCTCAGTTCGCCAGCCGTTTGAGCTCGCCGGCAAGATCGGTCTTTTCCCAGCTGAAAGAGCCGCCCTCGCCGGCCTGCCGGCCGAAATGGCCATACGCCGCTGTCGGCGAATAGATCGGCGCGCTGAGGCCAAGATGCTTGCGGATGCCTTTGGGCGACAGGTCGAACAGCTCCCGCAGGGCCTTGGCGATCCGGTCCTCATCCACACGGCCGGTGCTGTGCGTATCGACATAGACCGAGATCGGCTGGGCAACGCCAATGGCATAGGAAATCTGGATGGTGCAGCGTTCCGCCAGTCCGGCTGCGACAACATTCTTGGCGAGGTAGCGGGTGGCATAGGCTGCCGAACGGTCGACCTTTGAAGGGTCCTTGCCCGAGAAGGCGCCGCCGCCATGCGGCGCTGCGCCGCCATAGGTATCCACGATAATCTTGCGGCCGGTCAGGCCCGTGTCGCCGTCCGGCCCGCCAGTCACAAAGCTGCCGGTCGGGTTGATGTAGAACCGGTCCTCCGGCGGGAACCAGCCCTCCGGCAGGACCGATGTGACGACCGGGCGGATAATTTCGCGCAGGTCAGCCTGACTGATACCGTCCTTGTGCTGATGAGAAACCACGACAGCATTGACGCCGACCGGGCGAGAGCCCTCATAGCGCAGCGTCACCTGGCTTTTTGCGTCCGGCTCCAGCTCCGGATGGGTGCCGTCATGGCGCAGTTCTGCGAGTTTCTTGAGAATCTGGTGAGAATAGAGCAGCGTTGCCGGCATCAGGTCCGGCGTTTCATTGCTGGCATAGCCGAACATGATGCCCTGATCGCCGGCGCCCTCTTCCTTGAACAGCCCCTGGCCTTCCTCGACGCCCTGCGCGATCTCAGAGGATTGTCCGTGGACGTAATTTTCTACTCGCATCTTCTCCCAGTGGAAGCCGTCCTGTTCATAGCCGATCCGGCGGACAACGTCCCGCGTGGCGGCTTCCATCTCATCCTTGCTGATGACCGCGCCATTATTGGTGCGCACTTCGCCGGCCAGGATCACGCGGTTTGTCGTGCACAGGGTTTCAACAGCCACCTTCGCGGTTGGATCGCGCGAGAGGAACAGGTCGACAATGGCATCAGAAACCTGGTCGGAGACCTTGTCAGGATGGCCCTCGGAGACACTCTCCGAGGTGAACTCATGGGATCGCAGGGGCACGATTTATGTCCTTGTAAAGAGTGAATCAGTAGCGGTAATGGTCAGGCTTGAACGGGCCGCTCGTATCAACACCAATATAGTCGGCCTGATCGGTAGACAGCTCTGTCAGCTTCACGCCCAGCTTTCCAAGGTGAAGCCGGGCAACCTTTTCATCGAGATGCTTGGGCAGGGTGTAGACGCTGTTCCTGTACTGGTCACTACGCGTCCAGAGTTCGATCTGGGCGAGCACCTGATTGGTGAAGGAGGCTGACATCACGAAGGATGGGTGCCCGGTCGCGTTGCCGAGGTTCACCAGGCGGCCTTCTGACAGCAGGATGATGCGCTTGCCATCCGGGAAGGTGATCATGTCCACCTGCGGCTTGATATTCGTCCACTGATAGTTCCGCAGGGATTCGACCTGAATCTCATTGTCGAAATGGCCGATATTGCAGACGATAGCCATGTCTTTCATCGCGCGCATATGATCGATCGTGATGATGTCGCGGTTGCCGGTTGCCGTAACGAAGATGTCGAATTGCGGGGCGGCCTCGTCGAGGGTGAGGACCTCAAAACCATCCATCGCGGCTTGCAGCGCGCAGATCGGGTCAACCTCGGAAATGGAGACACGCGCGCCGGCGCCCGCAAGCGAGGCGGCCGAGCCCTTGCCGACATCGCCATATCCGGCGACGAAGGCGCGCTTGCCGGCCATCATCACATCGGTGCCGCGGCGGATCGCATCGACGAGCGATTCCTTGCAGCCATACTTGTTGTCGAATTTCGACTTGGTGACGGAATCATTGACATTGATCGCGGGGAAGGGAAGCTCGCCGCGCTTTTCAAGCTGGTAGAGCCGGTTGACGCCCGTGGTTGTTTCTTCTGACACGCCCCTGATGCCTGCCTTGGTTTTCGCAAACCAGCCTGGCGTTTCCTTCATCCGCTTGCGGATTTGTGCGAACAGGTAGGTTTCCTCTTCCGATTTCGGAT
>DAIRTA010000311.1:0-2483 GCA_036804125.1 Hyphomonas sp. | reverse complement strand
ACCGCAAGATGCAGGACGCCTTCTTCCTCGTGGTCGGCTCGCGCACCTGCGCGCACCTGCTGCAATCCGCCGCCGGCGTGATGATCTTCGCCGAGCCCCGCTTCGCAACGGCGATCATCGAAGAGCGCGACCTTGCCGGCATGGCCGACATGAATGCCGAGCTTCACCGCAATGTGACGCGGCTTCTCGACCGGCGGCCTGATATCAAGCTCCTGTTCCTGGTGGGTTCGTGCCCGTCCGAAGTCATCAAGCTCGACCTGGCCCGCGCCGCCGAGCGGCTGTCAGCGGAGTTTGCGCCAAACGTGCGCATACTGAATTATACGGGAAGCGGTATCGAGACGACATTCACGCAGGGTGAGGACTCCTGCCTCACCGCCCTGGTGCCGGAAATGCCGGCAATTGCCGACGGCCAGAAGCGCCTGCTCGTCGCCGGCACGCTGGCCGATGTGGTCGAAGACCAGTTTACGCGCCTGTTCGAGGCCCTCGGCATCGGCCCGGTCGATTTCCTTCCAAGCCGGCGCGCCTCTGATCTGCCTCCGATCGGCCCCGAAACGCGATTCTTGCTGGCGCAGCCCTATCTGCGCGATACCGCGCGGGCGCTCGAGGCGCGCGGCGCGCGCCACTTGCCGGCGCTGTTCCCGTATGGCGCCGAAGGCACAACGGGTTGGCTCAAGGCCGCTGCAGATGAATGGGGGGTGGCCGACAATCATTTTGCCGGGGTCACGGAAATGCCCCGCGCCCGTGCGCAGCGGGCCATGCAGCACCATGCCGAGACGCTCAGCGGCAAGACCCTGTTCTGCTTTCCGGATTCCCAACTCGAGATTCCCATAGCGCGGGTCCTGTCGCGCGAACTCGGGATGCGGCCGGTGGAGATCGGCACGCCTTATCTGCATGCAGGCCATCTCGCCGAGGAGCTTGCGCTGCTGCCTGAGGATGCGCCGCTAAGCGAGGGTCAGGATGTCGACCGGCAGATTGACCGCTGCCGGACACTCCGGCCGGATATCACGCTTTGCGGGCTCGGCCTGGCCAACCCGCTTGAGCAGGAAGGGCTGGCGACCAAATGGTCGATCGAGCTCGTCTTCACCCCATTGCAGGGCTACGAGCAGAGCGGCGATCTCGCCGAGCTTTTTGCCCGCCCCCTCAACCGGCGCATGAGGCTCGCGGTCTGATGCAACTGACGGTCTGGACATATGAAGGCCCGCCCCATGTCGGTGCGATGCGTATCGCAACCGCGATGGAGGGCCTGCATTACGTTCTGCATGCCCCGCAAGGCGATACCTATGCCGATCTCCTGTTCACGATGATCGAGCGGCGCGGCCGGCGCCCGCCTGTTACCTACACGACTTTTGAGGCACGCGACCTCGGCGGCGACACGGCCGAGATTTTCAAGCGGGCCGTCCGCGAGGCGCAGGAACGCTTCCAGCCCGAGGCGATCATTGTCGGTGCGTCCTGCACGGCGGAACTGATCCAGGACGATCCGGGCGGGCTGGCAACAACGCTGGGCTTGCCTGTGCCGGTCATCCCGCTGGAGCTGCCGTCCTACTCCAAGAAAGAAAACTGGGGCGCTGCTGAAACCTTCTACCGTCTCGTGCGCGGACTGGCCCGGCCGGCGGAGAAGCAGGCGCCCTCGCGCCTGCGCCGTCCAAGTTGCAACATCCTCGGGCCCACCGCGCTCGGCTTCCGCCACCGCGACGATGTGCGGGAAATCTCCGGCCTCCTTTTCCAGATGGGCATTGATGTCCGGGTTATTGCGCCGCTGGGCGCCCGGCCGACGGATCTCGTCGGCCTGCCGGAGGCCGATTTCAATGTCGTGCTGTATCCCGAGATTGCCGATGCGGCGGCCCGCTATCTCGAGAAGGCCTTCGGGCAGCCCTGCACCAAGACGATCCCCATCGGCGTAGGGGCGACGCGCGAATTCATTGCCGAGGTGGCCGAGCTGGCCAAGATCGAGGTCCCGGACCTTTCCGCCTTTGACAGCAACATGCCCTGGTGGTCGCGCTCGGTCGATTCCAACTATCTCACCGGCAAGCGGGTATTCATCTTCGGCGATGCCACCCACGCGCTGGCGGCCGCGCGTGTCGCCCAGGACGAACTCGCTTTCACGGTTGTCGGGCTGGGTTGCTACAATCGGGAATTTGCCCGGCCGGTGCGCGAGGCCGCGCATGCGCTGGGCCTCGAGGCGATGATCACCGATGATTATCTCGAGATCGAGGAGGCGATTGAGCGGCTCCAGCCTGAGCTGATCCTGGGCACGCAGATGGAGCGCCATATCGGCAAGCGCCTCGGCATTCCGTGTGCCGTGATCTCGGCGCCGGTGCATGTCCAGGATTTCCCGGCGCGCTATGCGCCGCAGATGGGTTTCGAGGGCGCCAACGTCCTGTTCGATACCTGGGTGCATCCCCTGATCATGGGGCTCGAAGAGCACCTCCTCGGCATGTTCCGGGAAGATTTCGAGTTCCATGACGGGGCAGGGGCCTCGCATC
>DAIRTA010000310.1:0-2494 GCA_036804125.1 Hyphomonas sp. | reverse complement strand
AAGGGACTGGGGCGACCATGAACTGGGAGGCGTCGAATGTCCGCCTTCGGCGATCGGCCTGGTGCTGGTGATGCAACCGAATGACAGGACTGAGGTGACCCTGCCGGATGCCACTCCCTTCGATCGTAGCCAACCTAGCCCGATGCGGACCTATCCGAATGGCCTCAAAGGTGATAGAGTTCGATCATCATGAAGGGGTAGCATCGCCTCCGGGGCCGCGATCATCGACGGCAGGCAAGCCGCAGCAATCTCTGCGGAACCCGGCTTTCGGCTGAAATGCACACAAAAGTCTTCAGGTTCTTCAATGACATTCGAACGCCCTATAGCTAACCGCTACGGCTCCATTGCGAGCGAAATATACGATCTCGACAAACCTCCAGGTATGCTTGGCGACACGGCCTTCTACCTTGAGCGCCTCGCTGGCGTGCAGGGCGAAATCCTTGAGCCTGCCTGCGGCTCAGGCCGCGCCATGCTGCCCATGTTGCAGGCTGGGCACCGCGTCACCGGCTTTGATCTCAGCGAGGAGATGCTGGCGCAGTGCCGCCTGCGATGCAGCGCGCTGGGCTATGCACCGGACCTGTCGCGCCAGTCCTTCGAAAGTTTCGTCTTTACCCGGCGCTTCGCGGCGATCGTTCTCCCGGTTGGCAGTTTCACGTTGATCGCTGACGAGGATGCGGCAATCAGCGTACTGAGAAGATTTCATGCACACCTTGAGCCGGGTGGCTTGCTGTTGATCGACATTCCTCTTCTCGGCGGTCTCGCCCGGGTGAAGGACGACAGGCGTCAGTGGCTTTCTCCGTCCGGTGATCTTCTCACGCTGGAAGGGGTTCGCCGCCGCACAGATTGGTTTCATCAGGTAGCGGATTATACCATCCGCTATGAGCGCTGGCTCAATCACACCCTCGTTGAAACGCAGCTCGAACCGATGCTGCAGCGCTTCTGGGGGCAGCTGGAGTTCAGACTGGCGCTCGAAGCAAGCGGGTTTCAGGTGCGGGCGATCAGTCCGGACTACCGGCGCGGCGTCCAGCCCTCGCTCGCAGCGCGCACCCTCTGCTTTGAAGCTGTCGCCTGAACTTCGCATCGCCTGGATAACTCTCACAGGACGACATGGGCCGAGACGCCGGGCTGCTGCCGGGTGCGCTGCTCAAGAGGGCAGGTGTCGAGAGCCCGGCGTGTACGTCGGCTTTCGGCGAACTCCTGCCTGGTATCTGTGAGGTCGCTGGACGGCACGATTGGATCGACCCTGCCGGTCCCTGCGTTTGACGATGGGAGCCGACCTGGCCCAAGCTTGCCGGTCGCCAGCTCGGTTGCGAGCGTCTGTTTTAGATCAGTTGCGCTTCGATACGAGCCCCGCGCTCTTGAGCAATTGGAAACTGGCCCTACCGTTACTGGTGTGGGGATAGATTGGCGGGGGACAGGCGCATGCTGCTGCGGCGAATAACACAACACGTGAAGGACCAGAACTGGTTCGCGGTGGGGCTGGATTTCTGCATCGTTGTCGCGGGTATCCTCATCGCCTTCCAGATCACGACTTGGAATACGGGCCGCCAGGACAGGCGCTTCTACCATCAGGCGTTTGAGCGGGTCATTGCCGAATTGAACGTCAATGTAATCATGCAAAACGCTGTTCGTGCGAGCATTGCGCAGGAGCTACCGATTGTCCAGCAAGCGCTTGAGGATCTGCGGGCCTGCCGGGCGGATGAGACAGCGTTTGCCAATGTCAAAGCGGCGCTCGTGGCGTTGGAGTCCGCCTATGTGCAGGTTGTCGACACTGCCGCACTTGAGCAGTTTCTGGGCAATGATGCTTTTCTGCCATACCAGGCACCGGAAACCCGTAATTTGCTGGCCTATTTTCTGCGGATGAACAGTCTCAGGCTTGAGTCTGTTCGCGCGCGGAGGGCGCAAATGGTCCAGACCACGGCGTCGATGCCAGACGCTCTGGGCCTCGGGCCGCTGACGGTAGACGGGCCCGATGAGATTTTGAACGTGATTCTGAGGGAAGATCCGCACAGGGCGCCGCAGTACAGACAGCTCATACTGGCTGTGCCGCTGGACGTGGCCTGCAAGGATAAAGGCTTTGTGGCGCGCTTTTACGATTGGGAGGCGGAGGCTTTCCGTGTTTCGATCAATGCTGGCATGACGGAGCAGCGCGTTCGTGAGGCGCTTGCGGCACTTGGGCGGCCTGTAGCAGATCACTTCCAAAACTCAGCTCCATAGAACGATCGTCCGCGTGCGCCGAATTCCAGATATGTAGGTCGGATAGAGGCCAACAGGCCGAAATCCGACGCGCACGGGCGACGCGTTTCGTGGATGGCGGATTTTGCTGCGCTCTATCCGCCCTACTCCGGAGCCACCCAGTTCGGCCCGAGGAGCATGACCAGGGGTCCCGGCAGCTGGACGTGGTACTGGTCCTGGATCTTGTCGAGGAAGCCGAAGACGAGGACGAGGCCGATGAAGGGCGGCACGAACCAGCGCATCAGGAAGCGCCAGAGGT
>DAIRTA010000309.1:0-2497 GCA_036804125.1 Hyphomonas sp. | reverse complement strand
TATCCCGAGATCATCGCCGGCCTGCGTCTCGCCGAGGCGCTAACGGGGCAGGACATGGCAGCGCCCGCCTCAATCGTCTGGCTGGATTCACTCACAGGCATGACGGCCTGGGTATCAGGCGATCCGGTTGACGGTGTCTTCCTGACGGCGCCGCTCTCCACCGCCGGAGCCGAGGCCGTGCGGGCCGGGACATTCAATCCCGGCTGGCCGGCGCTCGATCATATCTGCTGTGAGGGCGAGCCCTGCGGCGGGGTCTATATCGGCGTCTATGCCGGAGAAACCAAGGAGACCCGCCGCCGTGTGGTGATGACCGCAGGGCTCATCCGGCTGGAGTTCTTTGCGCCGGTGCCCTGTTTTGCGCGGGCCGCTACAGAGGATGGCGCGCGCTCGATGGCCCGTCTCGGGTTCAAGCCGCTGGCGGGCGGGCTGCCTGACCTTTGGGGACAGGACCCCGTTGCAGGCGCGGAAGGACGCGCGGCATGAGCGCCGCTGTGGCCATGGGGGAACAGGCGCTGGCCCGGCCGCTGCCGGAGGGCGCCGCGGAGACCTATTCCTGCCGGCCGGCGCGAACGCTGGAGGAGTACCAGCATGCCGTTGCGGTGCGCGCAGCAGTCTATCTGGCCGAGCAGGATTGTCCGTATGACGAGGAGTATGACGGCAATGATTTCTGCGCCACGCATATGGTCCTTTATCATGGCGCCCGGCCGATCGGCACGATCCGCATCCGATGGTTTGCCGGATTTGCCAAATGCGAGCGGACATCCGTGCTGCCGGCCTATCGGGGCACGGCGGCCCTGAAGGTCCTGCTCGTGGAGACTTTCGAAATCATTGCGCGCAAGGGCTACCGCGTCGCGCTGGCGCAGATCCAGGCGCGCTTGCTGCCGACATGGACCCGTGTGCTGCGCTGCCGTGTCGTAAGAGACCGGCCGGCATTTTCCTTCTCGGCCTATGACTATTGCGAGATCGAAATCCCGCTGCCCGCTCATCCGCAGGCGCTGACAATCCGCGCAGACCCGATGCAGATCATCCGGCCGGAAGGCGCCTGGGATACGCCCGGCGTGCTGGACCGCTCGGCAGCATCTATCAGCGCCGGGCAGACCGCCGCCTAGATCTCGCCGCGCACCTTGAGCATGACGCCGGAAAAATCGAGCCCGTCATGGCCTTCATCCGACAGCGACTGGTAAATCTGCCCGGCGAGATCGCCAAGGCGCACAGCCGCGCCCGCCTCACCCGCAGCGCCGAGAGCCAGGTGCAGGTCCTTCAGCATCATCGCGACGGCGAAGCCGGGTTTGTAGTCACGGTTGGAGGGCGCGGCAGGCACCGGGCCGGGGGCCGGGCAATAGGAGGTCATCGACCAGCACTGTCCGGACGAGACCGAGGCGATATCGTAGAAGGTCTGGGCGTCGAGGCCGAGCTTTTCGGCAAGATTGAAGGCCTCGCAGGTGCCGATCATCGAGATCGCGAGCAGCATGTTGTTGGCGATCTTGGCGGCCTGCCCGTTTCCGGCGGCGCCGGCATGGAAGATGTTCCGGCCCATGCCCTTAAGGACAGGCTCAGCCTTCGTATAGGCCTCGGGCGATCCCCCGGCCATGAATGTCAGCGTTCCGGCTTCGGCGGCTGCCGTGCCGCCCGAGACCGGCGCGTCCACCATCAGGAAGCCGGCGGCTTCGGCCTGCGTATGCGCCTCGCGGGCATCGGTCACGGCAATGGTCGAGCAGTCGATGAAGAGGGCGCCTTTCGTGGCGTGGGCAGCGACGCCATCCGGCCCGAAATAGACGCCGAGGACGTGCCGGCCGGCCGGCAGCATGGTGGCGATGACGTCCGCATCCTTCACCGCCTCGGCGATGGACGCCGCCGCGCGGGCCCCTTTGGTGACGGCGGCCTTCACGGCTTCCGCATTGAGATCAAACGCAGCAACGGAGTGCCCGGCTTTGACGAGGTTCGCGCACATGCCGCCGCCCATATTGCCAAGGCCGATGAAGGCGATGCGGGTCATCTCATCTGTCCTCGAATTTTGCAGCACGCTTCTCACTGAAGGCGGCCATGCCCTCTTTCTGGTCGGCGGTGCCGAACAGGCCCTGGAACAGGCGGCGTTCGAACTTCACGCCCTCAGTCGTCGGCAGTTCCAGCGCGCGGGCGACCATTTCTTTTGCCGCCATCAGGGACGGGATGGAGAAAGCGGCAATCTCATTGGCTGCGGCCAAAGCGGTTTCCATAAGCTCGTCATGCGGCACGACGCGGGAGACGAGACCGATGCGGTCGGCTTCGGCGGCATCAATCATCCGGCCTGTGAGCACAAGGTCCATCGCCTTCGCCTTGCCGACGGCCTTGGTAAGCCTGATAGAGCCGCCCATGCCGGGCGTGACGCCGAGCTTGATTTCCGGCTGGCCGAATTTCGCCTTGTCGGAGGCGATAATCAGGTCACACATCATCGCGAGCTCGCAGCCGCCGCCGAGCGCAAAGCCATTGACCGCCGCGATCACCGGCTTGCGGCAGG
>DAIRTA010000308.1:0-2521 GCA_036804125.1 Hyphomonas sp. | reverse complement strand
CGGCTCATCTGCGTGTCCGACGATATGGATGGGATGCGGAAGATTCCGGACACCGTGCCGAACCCGAAAGCGCTGGAGGCGTATCTCCAGATGCCGCTGACGGTGGTGCCGGACCCGTTCGGCACGCATGAATCCTATGGCCGCAACATGAATGCGCGCCTCTGCGCCTTCCTCGACCAGTTCGGCTTCCAGTATGAGTTCCTGTCGGCAACGGATTGCTACAGGTCCGGCCGGTTCGATCAGATGCTGCTGCGCGCAGCCGAGAAATATCAGGACATCATGGATGTCATGTTGCCGACGCTCGGGGAGGAGCGCCGGGCGACCTATTCGCCATTCCTCCCGATCAGCCCCAGCACGGGGCGCGTTCTCTATGTGCCGATGAAGCATGTCGATGCCGCAAAAGGCGAGATCACCTTCGCTGATGAGGACGGCACCGATGTGACCCTGCCGGTCACCGGCGGGGCCGTGAAGATGCAATGGAAGCCGGATTTCGGGATGCGCTGGGCGGCCCTCGGCGTAGACTTCGAGATGTTCGGCAAGGACCACCAGGCCAACGCGCCGATATACTCGAAAATCTGCCGTATCCTCGGCGCCCGTCCGCCGGAACAGTATGTCTACGAGCTATTCCTGGATGAGAAAGGCGAGAAGATTTCCAAGACCAAGGGCAATGGCATCTCGGTGGAGCAATGGCTGGCCTATGCGCCGGATGAGAGCCTCGCCCTTTTCCAGTTCCAGAAGCCGCGTGTGGCCAAGAAGCTCTATTTCGATGTCATTCCGAAGACAGTTGATGAATACCTCAGCTTTCTTGAAAAGTTCCCCGGCGAAACGCCGGCCGCGCAACTCGAGAATCCGGTCTGGCATATTCATTCGGGCAAGCCGCCGAAGGCCGATGTGCCGGTCAGCTTTGCGCTGCTCATGAACCTTGTCGCGGTCGCAAACCCGACGGATGTGTCGCAGCTCTGGGCCTATATCGCGCGCTACGCGCCGGGCGCCTCGGCTGAGACCCATCCCCTGCTGAACGAGCTTGCGGGCTATGCCATGCGCTATTACCGCGACTTCGTCCTGCCGGCGAAGACGTTCCGTGCACCGACGGCGCAGGAGCGCGCCGCGATGGCTGATCTTGCGGGGCGGCTGCGCGCCTTCGCAGATGATCCAACGGGCGAGAACTTGCAGACGCTGACTTTCTCGGTCGGCAAGGATCACGGCTTCGAGAATTTGCGCGACTGGTTCAAGGCGCTTTACGAGGTCCTCCTCGGACAGGAGCAGGGACCCCGCTTTGGCAGCTTTGCCGCGCTCTATGGCATCAGCGAAACAGCGCAACTGATCGAGGATGCTCTCGCGCGTGAATAACCGGTAACGCGCCAGTAAGTCCTTCGCGCGCTAAGGTGCCCGGCCAGACCGGAGTTTTCCATGCGCCTTCGCCTCCTTGCCGCCGCCTTGTTGCTCGCCCTGCCAGCATCCGGCTGCGTGGCCACCAAGATTGTGACCGTTCCGGTCGGCCTTGCTGCCAGCGCTGTCGAAGGCGCCGGCAAGGGCGTGATGTATGTTGGCGGCCAGGCTGTCCGTGTCACCGGCGATGCGCTCGGCGGGCCGGAGGAGAAGGTTCGCCTCAGCGTCACGTACCGGCGCGGCCGCAATTCGGCGCGCACCGAGACCAAGGTGATCAAGGCCAAGAATCTCGAACGCGAAGTCAATCGGATGAGCCGGCGCGGCGAGGTCATCGACGTCGCCGTCGAGCGGATTGGCTGACCGTCAGACCGTCGTCAGGAGGGACGTCTTCGCCTTTGCGGCCTTGCCTTCGGGCCAGCCGGCCCAGAGATCCGCCTCGCGCGCCCTTGCCGCCTCCACGGCCGCTTCCTTGACATGGCCGAAGCCGCGGATCTCATCCGGGATACGCGCAATCTCGATCGCTAGGGCATGGTTCTTCGGTGTCAGTTCGCGGGCGATCCGGGCCATGTTGCCGAGATAGGAATCGCGCAAGGCGCGTTCCATCCGGCGCTCATCAGTATAGCCGAAGAGGTCGAAACGGGTGCCGCGCAGCCCCTTGAATCTTGCCAGCACGCGAAAGGCCGGCCAGATCCAGGCACCGAACCGTTTCTTCACCAGATGCCCGTTTGCGTCCTTGCGCGAAATCATCGGCGGCGCCAGCCAGAAGCGGAGCTTCCCGCCTTTGAACTGGCTCCTGAGCTGCTCCTCGAATTTTCCATCCGTATACAGCCGGGCGACCTCGTACTCATCCTTGTAGGCCATCAGCTTGTAGGCATAGGTGGCCACAGCGCGGCTCAACCCGTCCCCGAGGCCGGTCGCCGCTTCAGCACTGCGGACCTCTCGGACCAATTCCGTGTAACGCGCGGCATAACGCTCGTCCTGATAGGCCGCAAGCCGCCGTGCGCGGTCTTCAATCAGCTCATCAAGTGTTTTCGCGCGGGCGACGCCGCGCGGGTCTTCCTGCGGCGCAAGGCGCTCGGGCGCGGCAGCCGCAAGACGGCCGATATTGAACGCGGCCATGTTGTCCTCGACC
>DAIRTA010000307.1:0-2533 GCA_036804125.1 Hyphomonas sp. | reverse complement strand
CTTCCGCAGCCTGCTCTGGGCGGTCAATGGCTATGGCTACAGCCCCTATCAGGGCCTCTGGTGGGCGCTCGTCTTTACCCTGATCTTCGCTCTCATCGGCTTGTTCTGGGCCGAAGGCGGACCTGGCGCAGCGATCGGCGCGCTCTGGGGGTCCGGCGGCGGCGCGCTCATTCCCTGGCTCGGCTACAGCTTCGACCAGATCGTGCCGTTCATCGAGCTTGATCCCGTCAGCGACAATTTCCTGCAGAACCAGTTCGGCACGCCCACAAACGAATTCGGCTATGCCGATGAGAGCGCGCTGCCGGCCGGCGTGCGCGCGCTGTTCATGCTGGAGCGGATCATCGGCATCGTCATCCTCACCATGTCGATCGCCGGCATCACCGCCTGGGCCGAACGCCGCAGCTGAGGCGACCCCAACGGATTGCATGAAAATTCAAAGAGCGGGGCAACGCCCTTGCAGGGCTTTGCTGCGAGTCTCCGGCCTTTGCAGGCGGCGAGGCGGCGATGCGCCGAAAGAATACGGTTGTCCAGTTCCACAGGCTGCGGGCACGTCGCTGGCCCGCAGCCCCTCAGCGCGCGAAGAAGCGTGTCTTTTACCGGCGACGGCGCGTCAGTGTCCGTTCGCTGTTGCGTTGGCTCACCATCGCGCCGGCCCTGCTGCTTACAGGCATGCTGATCGCAGAGCGTTTGGGAACGGCTCATGATGCACCGGTCGCGGCAGCCGCAGTGGCGCCCGCTACGCCCGGTTCGGCGGCACAGCCAGTCATGCCGGCAGACAGGGCGTCTGCCCGGGCCACGCGCGTCCCGGTAACCTCTGCACGCAGCACGGTCAGGCCGGTAAGCGTTGTCTGGGTCGATGGCGACAGCGGCACGATTGATGGGCGGGAGTTCCGGCTATACGGGGTGGACGCGCCAGAAGGCAGCCCGCACCGGGCAAAATGTTCCGGCGAGCAAGCAAAAGCAGAGGCAGCCGGCCGCGCCGCCCGCGCCCTTACCAGAAGCGGCGACGTCAGGATCAGCGGCTATTACGGCATTGATCGTTATGATCGCCAGCTTGTCTCGCTATCGGCAGAGGGGCGTGATGTTGCCGGAACGCTCGTTGCCCGAGGGCATCTCAAGTGGTGGAACTATCAGCATCAGCCCAAACCCGACTGGTGCAAATAGCTTCCCCTGAAGCAGGGTCGTTTCACCTGCCGCCGTTCAGCGGCAGGCGCGGACTCACTCCTCTCCGGCCGCCCCTTCTGCAGGCGGGCCAGTGAATTCGGCATCGATCCAGAATTTGACCTCGTCGCCGACGCCCATGCTCGAGCCTTCGGGCGGCAGGCCATAGCTCATGCCGAAGGCGGAGCGGCTGAGGCTGCCGGAGGCGTGGAAGCCGGCGCGGGCGTTGGGGTCGTAAGGCGGGAAGCCGGCATAGGCGCCGTTGAAGCGGGCGGAGAAAGTGACCGGCAGGGTCGCGCCAAGGAAAGTCAGGTCGCCGGTCACTTCGGCTTCGGTGGGGCCGGTCTGGCGGATGGCGGTGGAGGTGAAGCGGATATCGGGGAAGGCGGCGGTGTTGAACCAGTCCGGACCCAGAAGGCTTTCGAGGAAGCCTTCGGGCGGGTTCGGGATGATCAGGGAGGTGGGGTCCACGCGGGCGATGAGGGTGGCGGCCTCGGGCGCGGCGGGGTCGATCGTCAGGGTCGCGTCAAAGCGTGTGAACTGGCCGACATAGTTCGAGAAGCCGAGATGATCGACGGCGAAGACGAGGCTCGCATGGTGGGTGTCGAGCGTGTAGACGCCGGCGCCCGCGCCATTGGCGAGGGCCGGATCGGGGATGATGGGGGCGACGGCGGCAGATGTGGGGCTGGCAGTCGTGCCTATAGCGAGCGGCGCGGGCGGGCTGGCGCAGGCCGCGGCGAGAAGGGACGCCGAAAGGAAGAATAGGCGTAAGGACATGGCCTTTCCGTATGCGATATTACCATGACAAGTCCATCTCAGGTACACGGCCGCACATCCGGTTGGCGGATCAGAACGCGCAAGATCGATCCGTCATCGGTGTCTCGTACGGCGAGGGTGTTCCCATCAAGAAAGTCGAGGACATAGTCATCGCCCTCAACTGAAAGCCTATCGCCGTTCACCTCGTAGCGCGCGCGGTCATATTCCCCGCCCTCCCAGCCGCAACCGGATCCGTCGGCGCCGAAAGTGAGCGTGGCGTTTCCCTCACGCGAATGTTCGGTCCCGGAAAACGCCGTCCAGGTTCCTTTCAGCGCCTCGCTGAGGGGGCTTTGAGCGGAGGCCGGAGCGGCGGCGAGACCTGCCAACGCGGCCATAGCTATCCAACGCAACATGCCGTTCCTCCTTGGCTACAGCTACCTGCCTGCCATCGCGGCGACAAATCAATCCCCGTCCATCCTGAGCGCGGCGACAAACGCTTCCTGCGGAATCTCCACCTTGCCGAACTGGCGCATGCGGGCCTTGCCGGCTTTCTGCTTGTCGAGCAGTTTGCGTTTGCGGGTGGCGTCGCCGCCATAGCATTTGGCGGTGACGTCTT
>DAIRTA010000306.1:0-2533 GCA_036804125.1 Hyphomonas sp. | reverse complement strand
GGTGCGTTATAGGTTTTCATCGCTCTTGTCAGAGCCTTTCACTTCCGGAGTGTCTGGAATGCAAATTAAGCGCTGCCCATTAAGCGCGGCATCCCCCTTTGTCAACGCAGCCGCAGGGCTGGGTCTGCTTTTCGCGGCGGCCGCCTGCTCCCGCGAGGAAACCGCCCCGCCGGCGGCGCCTCCACCTGTTGCAGTCCCTGCAGGATTGGAGCTGCCTGCGGTGTGGTCCACACGCACGCTTGAAGGCCGTGTAAAAGACATCGCGCTATCGCGCGGCACGAGCGCCATCCTGGCCATTGCCTATGATCGCGGGGGCCTCGAATTCTACAGCATGGACGGTGACCGGCTGGGCGAAGCGGCCATGTTCCGCCTGAAGGCCATTGCCGATGGCCGCTCGACCACCGTCCAGGGCACCCCGGTCACGGTGTTTCCAGGCCTGACCGAAGACGGCAGCCTGCAGGGTTATATCTACAGCCCCGGCCTGATGGGCCCGGCCCAGATCGACCTGCCGATCGAGGAAACCCGTTCGGTTGCGGGCCTGTGCACCGGAGATGCCGGCGGCGGCGGTATCCTGCGCCTCGCCTACTGGACCGTGGTAAACAACCGCACTCTCAGGACCGGGATCATCCGCGAGGCGGATGGCGATCTTGTCTGGACCGAGGAAGACTCGACCGATACCGCCTTCCCGATCTCGGCCTGCGTGTTCTCCGAGGGCACCCTCGTCGCCTCGGAGATGTCCAGCTCCGCCGCCGAGCTGACCCGCGGCCCGTATGCGGCCCTGCTCTCGCTGAGCGAGGCCGGAGAGCTCCAGATCTCCACCGATTTCGGCGAGACGGCTACACCGGTCGGCCTGCGCGATGGCATTACCGTGCGCGTGCCCCAGACCCTCTCCGCCATCACGGCCAGCGGAACCATGCAGGCGGGCGGCTATCCCGGCGGTGTCGTGGTCGTCGCCGGCGAGACCGCCTCCGGCGCGCATCAGGCGGTGTTTGTCGATCCGAGTGTGCTGACCCGTCCCGGCGAATAGGCTCGCGGCGCGCTCACCCAGGCCAGATACACCGCCGCCAGCGTCAGGATCACGCCCAGCCCCTGATGCACCAGGGCGAGGCCCATCGGCGCGGTGTTCAGAAGGGTCAGGATGCCCCACACCGCCTGCATCACGGTCAGCCCGGCAACGATCAGGAACGCCCGCGCCAGCGGGGTGCCCCGGAAGGCCCAGGCCGCCGCCAGCGTCGCGGCGAGCAGGATATAGGCCAGCAGCCGGTGGTTGAACTGGGTCGCTGCGCGCCCCTCGAACAGGCTGCGCAGGCCGAGCTCGGCTTCCAGATAGGCCCGCGGCACCAGCTCCCCGGCCATCAGCGGCCAGTCATTATAGGTGCGCCCGGCATCGAGCCCGGCGACCAGCGCCCCGGCCGCCATCTGCACGAGGATCAGCCCGAGCAGCACAGCCGCCACGGGCCGCGCGCCTTTCACCGGAGCCGGCCGCTCACGCCGCCCGAGATCAAGCCACAGCCAGGCGATGACCGCGAGGATGACCAGCGCCAGGGTGAAATGTGTCATCAGCCGGTAGGGCGCGACCGAAACCCGGTCGGTCTCGCCGATGCCGCTCGCCACCATCCACCAGCCGATCGCGCCCTGCACCCCGCCCAGCGCGATCAGCCCGGCCAGTTTCCAGCCGAGCCCGCCGCCCAGCCAGCGCCGCAGGGCGAACACCGCAAAGCCGATCACCGCCACCAGCCCGATGAACCGGCCGAGCTGGCGGTGGCCCCACTCCCACCAGTAAATGAACTGGAACTCCGCCATCGACATGCCGCGGTTCTGCAGTTGGTATTGTGTTGTCGCCCGGTATTTCTCCAGCTCCGCCTGCCACGCCGCCTCGCTCATCGGCGGCAGCGCGCCATGGATCGGCGCCCATTCGGTAATCGACAGGCCGGAATCGGTCAGCCGCGTCGCGCCGCCGACAAGGATCATCGCATAGACGAGAAGGCCCAGCAGGATCAGCCAGCGCCGGATCCAGCGTGCGGCCTCGGTCGGGATTGCCGATCTGTCCATACCGCCTAAGTTCACGCGCAGCCCGCCTGATCAAGGGGCCCCGGCGTCGCATGGCGGCGCGCCAGACGGAACGAGACTCCGATGCGCAAGCCCCTCACCATCCTCGCCCTGATCGCCTTCATGCTTGTCTGGGTCTGGGCAGCCGTCACGATCGGCACGCGCCTCACAGGCCTGCCGGGCTGGGTCCAGCTGGTCTTCTATATTGCCGCCGGCACGCTCTGGGTGCTGCCCCTGCGCCCGCTCCTCGCCTGGATGAATGCTGCCGAGCCGCCCGAAGAGGACTGACACCCGCCTCAGGGATCAATCACGACCATCCGGTCGGCCAGCGCCTCGATCGCCGCATCGGGGTCGCGGCAATGCACCAGCGCGCTGCGGAAGCTCTCGGGGATGAACCGGCCCTTGATGATATGGTCCATCAGTTCGAAAAAGGGCGACCAGAAGCCGTCCTCATCGAGGAAGGCCATCGGTTTTGCGTGCAGGC
>DAIRTA010000305.1:0-2534 GCA_036804125.1 Hyphomonas sp. | reverse complement strand
ACTGTGCCAAGACAGGGGGCCAGATCCGATGCAATTCGGTACACCCTGTCTTCATTAACACGCCTATCCTCGACCGGACCAAGGAGATGTTCGGAGAGCAGGAAGCCCTTGCCAAGCTCGGCCGGCAGATCCCGCTTGGCAAGGTCGGAGAGCCAGACGACATTGCCTATGCTGTTCTCTATCTCGCATCGGACGAATCCAAGCTGGTGACCGGCGCTGAGCTCAAGGTCGATGGTGGCATCAGCGCCATGTGAGGACAGAATCCCGTAACCGGGAGGCGACTGGCGGCTGAATACTGTTTCAGTGCCGCGATAGGGTGTTGACACCATACAATTTGTTGTGTATAAGCAATATACCGTTGCTTTGTAATGGAGTTCTGCAGTTGGTGCATAACAGGCTTTCCGTCTTCCGTATTGAGCTCGGCCTCAGCCGCAAGGAGCTGGCGGAGGCTGTCGGCGTCAACCCCCAGACCATCGGTTATCTCGAGCGCGGGGACTACGCGCCCTCGGTCGAACTCGCGCTCAAGCTGGCCGGATTGTTTTCCGTGCCGGTCGAGCATCTCTTTTCCCTGAAACCCTTCGCGCCGCTGGCGCAAAGCCTCAAAGACCCGGAGACCTGATCCATGTTCATCCGCTCGAAATCCAATCCAGGCGGCCGCCAGTTGTCGACCAGCACCATCAGGAGGCTGATCACCGGCCTTTATGTGCTCTACCCTGCGGGCTGCCTCCTTCAACTGCTTCCGGAGAACTGGGGTGGTGGCAGTTATCTCATGATCACGGGCCTCGCCATGATTGTCGCCGCCCTTGTCATCTTTGCGGTACTTGCCGGCTCAAGCCTGCAGCGCCAGACGCAGGAGCCTGAAACCCTGCTTGATGAACGTGAACGCTCCGAGCGCAACCGGGCGTCCTACCAGGCCCATGCGGTGTTCTCCGCAATCGTGCTGGCCGGTGTGTTCTACATGATGCTCTCGACTGATCTTGCCCTGAACGGCAAGCTTGAGCTTTGGCGACCCACCCTCGGCGGTCACTGGAACGCGATCTTTGGCGGTCTGATCCTGCTCTCCTTCACCCTGCCAGGTGCCATTCTTGCTTTCAGCCGGAAAGACGGACTCGAGGGCGAGTGAGGGCGCGGGGTCAGACAGGATTGAGGGGCTTGCGGGCCGTAACGATAAGCGCATAGACCGCCAGCGCGCCCATCAGCAGGGCTGAGACAAGCAGCGGAATCTGCGGCGTTATACGGTAGAGCGCCGCTCCGATCAGTGGCCCGAATATGAAGCCGGCCGGCGGCGCAGCTGACAGCAGGGCTGCTGCCGCGCCCTGCTCCTCCCGCAGAACTGACAGGCTGCCGAGAGCATTCGCTGATGAAACGGCCAGCGCTGAGCCTGCGCCCACGATAAAGAAGGCGAGGCATAGCGCCCAAAAAGGCGTGATCAGGTCAGCTGCTACATATCCCGCTGCGACCATCGCCAGGCCGACCGGAAGCACGCGCCGCGGATCGGGCCGCAAACGCTGGATATACCCGAACTGAACCAGGATGAGTGCAATCGACATGCAGGCAAAGGTGATGCCGGTATAGAGAACAGCTGTTTCTCCAGCCGTGTCCGGATGCGTTTCCGCTATCCGGTAGCGGTCCTCAATGAACCAGCCCAGCGTCTGCTGGATCATGCCGACCGCCATGAAATAAAGAACGAGGAAAACAAGATGCGGGCGGACACGCGGATCGCTGAAGGCGAGAGCTTTCGGAACGATGCTGCCGCGCGCCCTGGGGCGTGTTCTGGGCAGGGTGAAGCCAATCAAAAGCCCGCAAAGGATACAGAATACGATCGATCCCCATATCGGCATCAGCGCGCCGAAAGGGGCCAGCGCGGCTGCGCCAGCCGGGCCGATGATCGAGCCGAGGCTCATGCCGGCGCCGAGCATTCCCAGCCCGGCAGCCCGGTTCGCCGCCGTCGTTGCATCGGTCATCGCGGCCATGGACGCTGGCTGGAGGCCGGGGGTGAGCAAGCCAAACCAGAGCCGCACGAACACCAGAAGGGCCAGGAAAGAAGCGCCCGCAATTGCCCCGGCCAGTGCGGCCTCAAGCGCGAAAAGGAACGCCATATTGGTCAGGCCCATCGCGAACAGGGAAAAGACGAGCACCCGCTTGCGCCCGACCCTGTCTGCCAGCCGGCCCCACCACGGGATCATGATGGCATAGAGCGCCGTTGAGAGCGTCAGAACCCCGGCAACTTCCAGCTCGTTCAGCCCCGCTTTGCGCGTCAGCGGCGCGACGACCACAAAATTGATGCTCATGCCCGCGCCCATGGCGACGGTTGCCAGCATCAGCATGCCCTTTTGAAGTGCGGTCAGCGGATGAAGCGGCGTGTCAGTCGGCTGCATGCGGGCCGGTTCCTGTCGGCAAGGGGGCAAGTTAGGGCGGGGGCGCGAGCTTGCCAAACCCTCACGCGAGGGTAATTCAGGCGGCAAGGCGGCTTGCCCGCACAGGCCGAACCCTCTTAAAGCGGCTGATAAACCCTTGCTGCCCCGGAGGCTTCG
>DAIRTA010000304.1:0-2558 GCA_036804125.1 Hyphomonas sp. | reverse complement strand
GTAACTGCTCACCGGGTTGGCAGATAGATGTTGCGTGCGACTCGCGGATGTGAGTCACCATATGGGTGACCAGGGGGCCGAGATACCGCTTGAGCGATGCCGAGAAGGATGCGCGTCTCGATGACCATGCGGCGGTGATCGAGGCTATGGCGGCCCGGATTGCGGAGCTCGAGGCAAAGCTTTCGGCGCCGAAGAAGAGCTCCAGGACTTCCCATCTGCCGCCGTCCTCGGGCCCCAAGGCCAATCGGCCGGGCAAGGGCGGCAAGAAGACGCCGCCGCCCTCGCGCCCCGGGACGTCGCGGCGTCTGGCGCAGGGCCCGGACGAGACGCTGCGGTGCCGGGCCGACGCGTGCGGCCATTGCGGGGCGGATGTCTCCGGGCAGGTCCAGCAGGTCCGCCGGCGCTGCGACCATGTCGACATCCCGCCGGTCGTGGCGCACGCCACGCGGATCGAGCTCCCGGGCGGGCGCTGTGCCTGTTGCGGGCGCCGGTTCCGGGCCGAGCCGCCCGCGGGCATGCCGCCGGGCACGCCGTTCGGGCCGAACATCCACGCGCTGCTCCTGTACCTCCATCACAGCCACCTGTGAGTGCCGGATGAATTCTCCCCACTTGTGCCGAATGAAACGTCCCCGGTTCTGAGGGCGGACACGCCATTATCCGGGGGGCATGCCCCCCGGATAATGGCGGCGCCCGGAAAATCCCGCCTGATGCCTCAAACAACGAGCACGAGGCAGGCAGGTGAAGGTGAGCCATGTCGCGCCATTGGTCCGAGCGACAATGGCGAACGAGGGAGATCGTCTTGATCCACGATTTGAAGCGACAGGGGCTCACCATCACCGCGATCGCGCGGAAGGTGGGCTGCGACCGCAAGACCGTCCGGCGACATCTCGAGCGCGGCCTCGAGCCGCCGGTCTACAAACCTCGGCCGCCGAAGGCGCGGATCTTGGCGCCCTACGAGGCCTACTGCGGGGCCGGGTCGAGGCCTTCCCCGACCTCTCTGGCCGGCGTCTCCTGCGCGAGATCCGCGACCAGGGGTACGGCGGTGGCTACACGGCGGTGACCGACTTCCTGCGTGGAGTGCGCCCGAAGCCGAGGCCGCCCTTCGAGCGGCGCTTCGAGACGCCGGCCGGGCGCCAGGCGCAGGTCGACTTCGCGGAGTTCAAGGTGGAGTTCGCCGACGAGCCGGGCATCGTCCGGAAGGTCTGGCTGTTCTCGCTTGTGCTCGGGCACAGCCGCTGGCTCTGGGGTCGGTTCTGCGCCTCCCAGGACTTGCAGACCGTCCTCCGCTGCCACATCGCCGCCTTCGCGGCGATCGGCGGCGCGACCGCCGAGGTGCTCTACGACCGGATGAAGACGGCGGTCATCGGCGAGGACGAGGCCGGCGTGGTCACGTTCAGTGCTCGAGCGGGACACCGCACTCGCGGGTTACGTCGCCGACCGCCTCGCCGAGGGCTGGACGCCGGAGCAGATCGCCGGGTGAATTCAGGAGCGAGGTGCAACACCGCTGACGGATGCGGTATCCGTCTGTCGCCAAACAGAAAAGCGGTGCTGCCATGTCAGGATACGTGCATCTCTCTCCTGCCGAAAGGGATCGGATTGCCGAGCTGCGGGCTTCGGGTCTGAGCCTTCGGGCCATCGGAGAAATCCTTGGGCGCGCGGCTTCGACGATCAGCCGCGAGCTCCGGCGCAATGCCTGTCCGCGCGGCGCCTACCGGCCGCACATCGCCGATGTGGCCTATCTTCTGCGACGCCAGCGTGCCGCGGTGCTCGAGCGGGACACGGCACTCGCGGGCTACGTCACCGACCGTCTCGCCGAGGGATGGACGCCGGAACAGATCGCCGGTCGTCTCCGGCGTGGTATCGAGCGCGGGCTTCGTGCCGTCTCGACGGAGACGATCTATGCCTGGATCGTCCGGCCTGGCCAGAAGACGAGCAAGCTCTGGCGGTATCTCCCGCGCCGCAAGGCCCGCCGGGGCTGGCGGAAGCGTCGGGTCTCGAAGGACAGGCTGGCGGAGAAGATCCATATTTCCCAGCGATCTGACGCCGCCGACGCGCGTGCCGAGGCGGGGCACTGGGAGGCCGATCTCGTCATCTGCCGGCGCTCCCGCCCGGTTCTCGTGCTCCACGAGCGCAAGACCAGGCTCACCCTCATGGCCCGGCTCATGGGCAAGACCGCCGCCGAGACCGTGTCCACCATGATGGCCGTCTTCGGCCGGCTCACCGCGCCGATGCGCGGCTCGATCACATTCGACAACGACACCGCCTTCGCCCGCCATGCCCTGCTGCGCAGCATGCTGCGGGCGACGACATATTTCTGCGACGCCTATGCGAGCTGGCAGAAGGGCTGTGTCGAAAACGCCAATGGCCGGCTCCGAAGATGGCTGCCTCGCAAGACCGATCTCGACGAGATGACCGATGAGGACATCCAGGAGATCGCCATGACAATGAACCTCACACCCCGCAAGTGCCTCGGATTCCGCTCGCCTCTCGAGGCCTTCCTCGGAGAGCTTGGCAAGCAGGTCGATATCCGCTTCCATGGCCGCGTTGTCAATCGGCGT
>DAIRTA010000303.1:0-2562 GCA_036804125.1 Hyphomonas sp. | reverse complement strand
GCCCTTCATGTAGGTCACGCCGCCAATCGCCAGGACGGTCACCGCCAGCGAGCCGAGCAACGGCCAGGGCGAGGGGTTTACCAGATGATAATCGTGTTTGACGTCATCGCCGGCCATCGTCTTTGAATCCCCTCCGGAATCGTATCTGAACTTAAGCGCTCTTTATCGCCAGCGCGCCTTGCGAGGCAACTGTTTCAGCCCGGCGTGGCCGGATTTGCCGCACCCCGGTCAGCCACCTCATTGCGCGGTCCCTGATAGTCCGCGCTGTTGAAGAAAGTGTAGCTGAGGGTGATCGTCTCGAGATTGCGGGCGACCCGGTCCTCGACGATGTCGGGCGAGATGAAATACACCACCGGCAGCTTGCGGGTCTCGCCCGGGCCGATCACGCGCTCGGAAAAGCAGAAGCATTCCAGCTTGTTGAAGTAAGGCCCGGCCATGTGGGGGGTGACGTTATAGGTCGCGATGACGCGCACTTCGTACGCGGTCGGGTTCGTCACTTCGTAGAAAGCGAGCCCGTGCTGGCCGATCTGGACGGTCTGCGGGCCCTGGAGGGCGCGGAAGGTCAGCGGGGTATCCGCAACGTTGGCGGCGAAGCGGACCTCGACGGTCTCTTCCAGTACTTCGCTCGGCGCCTCGGTCGCGACACGGGTGGTGCCGCCGAAGCCGGTGACTTCGCAGAAGGCCGAATAGAGCGGTTCGGCCGCAAAGGTCACGCCCAGCATGGTGCCGGCCAGACCGGCGCCGATCAGGGCAATGCGGGCGTTTGAGACAGCCATCACATGCGCTCCGACACGCCGGACCCGGTCGTCAGGCGGATGATGGTGGTGATCATGACCAGGACGACGAAACCGGCCAGCGACAGGCCCAGCCACATATTGCGGCGCTTGCGGGCGGCGACCTGTTCTGGTGTCAGTTGCGGTACGGCGGGGTCCGGGGCGTCCGTCATGTCAGCCTCCTGTCAGCGGGAAGTGCAGCCCTGCGGCATGCTCGACGAGCACCACGCCGAACAGGGCGAAAAGATAAGCGATAGAGTAGATGAAGGTGGCCTTTGCGAGCTTCATGTCCACACCCTGCGCGTCTGTGTCACCGGCGCGCGAGCGGATGAGGCGCACGGCGTAGGCGAGGAAACCGGCGCCGAGGAGGCTGGCGGCCACGCCGTAGATCCAGCCGCCAAGGCCGGTGGCCAGCGGGGTGAGCGAGACAGCGACCAGCACGAGTGTGTAGAGCAGGATCTGCAGCCGGGTCGCCTTGGCGCCGTGGGTCACGGGCAGCATAGGCACGGAGACCTTGGCGTATTCCTTGTGGGCGAGCAGTGAGAGCGCCCAGAAATGCGGGGGCGTCCAGAAGAAGATGATGGCGAACAGGATCCAGGCGTCGAGCGGCATGTTGCCGGTGACAGCGGCCCAGCCAATGACCGGCGGGAAAGCCCCTGCTGCGCCGCCGATGACGATGTTCTGCGCGGTGCGGCGCTTCAGCACCATCGTGTAGAACCAGCCATAATAGGCGATCGACAGGGCGAGCATGGCGGCTGCGAGCCAGTTGGACGCGAGCCACATCAGCATGACCGAGACACCGGACATGATGAGGCCGAGGGCGAGCGCCTCGTCGCGCGGGACGGCGCCGGAGGGGATCGGGCGGGTGGATGTGCGGCTCATGACGGCGTCGATGTCGGCGTCATACCACATGTTGATGGCCCCTGCGGCGCCGGAGCCCAGCGCGACGGCCAGGACGGCAATCGCCGCCATGACGGGGTGCATGGCGATGCCGGTCATGCCGGTGGCGGCGGCGAGACCGGCCACGGCGGTGAACACCACCAGCATCATGATGCGGGGCTTCATCAGGTTCACATAGTCCACCGCCGTAGCGGGGCGCTTGAGGGAGGTGGCGGGCGTGTCAGTCATGTCGGGCTTATATCGATTTACCTCTGCGGATGCGCCTTAGAATTGCTTCGCCAATGCATATGGCAAAAACGGCGAGGGAAAGCAGCGTGACACAATACCCGGCTAAATGAACGGTATGCAGTTTGGCCATTTCATTCGACCAAAAGCTTGGCGACTCCATATCCGACCCGATGCCCGATGAATAAGGCGTATTGTCTGTCAAAGATACAAAGGTCATCAGGTATGCCGTCAGAAGGATTGCGGCGCCGAGCGCCCAAAGTCCGAGATGAGCCCAGAGCAGCACTGGCCGAAAGACGAATCCTCCAAGCCCTGCCCCCGCCCAGTAGACTGCAGCGAACAGGACCGATGCTGCCGGTGGAAACAGCAGAAAGTGGACGCGCGGCACAAAGTAATAAGTGTCGTGCAAGGCCGCATCGACCGGTATCCGGTAGGCCATGAAGCCGGACGCCAACGGCAGCGCAACAAAGACGAGCGCTGTCAGCAGGAAACCGAGCGGGACGAGGCGGGCGTGGGACATGCCTTGCCCTTTAACACAACATATCGTGTGGCAGAGCCCTCACCTCCCACGCCCTTTGGGCGCGGGCCCCTCCTCTCCCATTGCATGGGAGAGGGGTTAGGTTGGGCCGCCCTCTGAACCCCTCTCCCGCCCAGCGGGAGAGGA
>DAIRTA010000302.1:0-2585 GCA_036804125.1 Hyphomonas sp. | reverse complement strand
GCCGAGACAATCGAAGCGGTGGAAGAGGTCCCAGCGCTTAGCGTGGACGCGACAAGCCGGATCACCCGTTCGCGGTCGCCAGTTGCGATCATCTTTCCGGTATCGACTAAGCCGCGCCCGGCTTCTTCAATCCAGACAGACCCGTCAGGATTGACCATAACTTCTATGGTTGTCTCCGCTTCAAGGGCTGCGCGCACTACCGGGCAGAAGGCGGTACGCAGCATCGCGCTCAGCCGGCGCTCCGTGCTTTCTGTCTCGGTCATGTCTGTCATTGGCCTCAAAACCTGGCTTCAACTCTCGCCGCCAGTGTTCCGGGAACGGACGCTTTTGGGGAGTTGGAGCGCGGGCCATTTTGTGCAGGCGGGCGCTATGCCCGGAATACGGGTGCAAAATGGCCGGCTTGGTGAATGCGGTTACGTCTTTCCGTGCGGCGACGGATCAGGTGTTAACAGATCAGCCAAATCTATTAATATCTTAGGTTGCGAAATGGTAAATCGTTTAAGTGGAACGACTTTTGCTGCGCATGGGCCGTGGAGGCTATGCTGATGAAAACGTTCACACTTGAATCGCCGGGAATGCTCGCCGCTTATGACTATCTTTCCCGGCTGTCCATGGACCGATGGGCCTGGGAATACCTCAGGCGAAATCCTGAGTTCAGGCGGGATGCCGCGCTGCGCCAGGATGACGAGATTTCTGAACGCATGGCGCCGTGTGCGCCGATACGGATGCTCAAATCCCGCACCGAGCAGATCCTCGCCGAGCGCTGGAGCCTTGTCTTCATGCCCGATCCTGATCTCAATGGATTTGAAGCAGATGCGGTCTGGAGCCGCGCCGCCTTCCCGGACCAGGTCGAAATCCATTGCAGTCCGCGCGCGCCTGAGGAAGTCTGCGACATCTGGGAGAGAACGCTTCCCATTTGTACAATCACCCATGTCAGCGATCGGCTGGGCCGGGAATTCCTCCTCGTTCGCGGGAAAGGCTGCGTGGTACAGGTTCGCTGCACCGGCTTGCCGCTCATCGGCCTTGAGCCGGTCCGGATGAAGTTCACGATTTCAGACATCGATGCCTATGAACGCAAGGCCAAGGTGCAGAAGGCGGCGCTCGAACTCTATGGCGATGGGCCGGACCTCTCTGTCCCGCTCTGGACCAAGACAACACAGATCCTTCGCAACGGCCTGATCGCGCTCGACTGCCTGGAAAAGGATATGAGCCGCCGCGAGATCGCAGTGCTCCTCTATGGCGAAGCGCGAGTTGCCGACGCCTGGAATGATGACAAGGGCTCGCTGCGCGACGCGGTGAAATACTTGGTGCGCAAAGCCGAGGGCCTGCGCGACGGCGGATATCTCATGGAACTGCTCGGCGCCCAGATCGGGCCCAATCAGATGGTTGCCTGAAAAGTCTACCCTCTGTTTCGCGGTCCGCCCGCGCGAGGCGCGCGGGGCTATTCGGCCTGACGGCCGGCCCGGCGAGGCTCACTGAGGATCCGGTTGGCTGTCTTCAGGCCTGGGACTGGGACTCGCCGGCGGACCGGCCGCCGCGCGCTTCCCACTGTCCGTTGGTTTCTTTTGGATCGAAGGTGTCTTAGGCGATTGCGGCCAGAGGGGTCGCGGGCGCTCGATGGGTGGCTGTGTTCACGCGGCGCTTCGGGCTGGCAGGAGCCGGCACATCGTGGCTGCGCGTTCGTCTGCCTTGAAGCACATGTCCTGAAGCCCGGCCAGCAGCGTCCTGTCTGCCGGAACGGCCTTCAGCTCGATGCGGGTGACACCCCGTGACGCAAGCCAGAGGCTGGCTTCTGCAATGAGTTCCTGGACATCCGATTGCCAGAGGGAGGTCCTGGCAACGACGATGGCGGGGATAATGCCGGTCTTGCCCTCAAGCTTGAACCAGATGGCAGCCGCCAGACGATCTTCGCGCAGACCTGCAAGGATACGGGCGCCCGAGGTGAATTCTGGTGCATCGCCAAGCTGGTGCGCCGCTGGGCTGAGCCGGGAGAGCCCGGCGGCATCACTTTGACAGAAATCCCGGATGTGCAGCGCCATGACGGGCAGTCATGGAAAGATTCGGGCGAGTGTCAGAGTCTTTTTAGCTAACCTGTCCGGCTGACCGGCGCGCTGGCGCAAGAAATTGCGCAGCGCCCTGCTCAAGCTGTGTGTTTTGGCTCCCAGGGAAGGGGGCAAGCCTTTAATGGGCCCTTTGACTATTAAAGCAAAAGATACTATCTTTTAATAACGTTTCGTGCTATTAAAGGATGCAGGATGACGGCTCCAGACGACTCCGGCCGCAAAGGCAAATGGGTGACGAGTACCGTCACCGGCGAGACCGTACGCGCCTTCCTGCCGCCGGACATGCCGCCTCAGCCCCCGATCGATATGGCAGGCCTGTCGATTCTCGCCAGCGAGGCCATGCTCGCCCTGGGCCGGCTGGACGGCGTCCGCAGCGTGGCGCCAGACACTTCGCTCTTCCTCTACATGTATGTGCGCAAAGAGGCGCTGCTCTCGTCCCAGATCGAAGGGACGCAGTCTTCGCTGTCGGACCTGCTCCTCTATGAGGACGAGGCCGCACCCGGCGTGCCGCTGGACGATGTC
>DAIRTA010000301.1:0-2588 GCA_036804125.1 Hyphomonas sp. | reverse complement strand
GTCCCGTCTTTGCGTTATACCCTTACGTCACCTTAACTGGTTTGAGCCTGACTGACCAGACAGGGCTGGCCAGGTTCACAGAGCGGCGCGGATCTTTGCCGCCAGGGGTTCCAGCTCCTCGGGCTTCGCCATCTCGCCTGCGCCATGCCGTCCGAGGGGGCGGTCCTCCCAGATCGGCAGGATGTGGAAATGCAGGTGGAAGACCGTCTGGCCCGCCGGCGCGCCGTTGAACTGGATGACCCGCAGCCCGTCAGGCTTGAGACCCGCCGCTGCCGCGCGGGCGAGCCGCTGCACACGGATCATGTAGTCGCCAAGCCTGTCCGGCGGCATGTCGAGGAAATTGCGCGCTTCGACGCCTTTCGGCACGATAAGCGCATGGCCCTCGCTCTGCGGGAAGACATCCATGAAAGCGAGGGCGATGTCGTCCTCGAAGATTTTCACAGCCGGCATGTCTCCGCGCAGGATTTTTGCAAAGATGTTGTCCGGGTCGTAGGGCGCGTGCAGGGTCATGGTGACTTTCTAAACGGCGTGCGTTCATTGAGGAAGTCCATATCGGCTTCAACGGCCGCGCGCTCCCTCACCAGATAATCAGCGATCGCATCACGGAAAGCGGGGTGCGGCAGCCAGTGTGCGGAGCGTGTGACCACCGGCTCGTAGCCGCGTGCCAGCTTGTGCCCGCCCTGCGCGCCGGCCTCAACGCTTTTCAGGCCATGGGCAATGGCAAAATCGATGGCCTGATAATAGCAGGTCTCGAAATGCAGCAGGGGCCGGCTGTCGATGCAGCCCCAATAGCGGCCATACAATGTGTCCGAGCCGATCAGGTTCATGGCGCCGGCAATGGCCTCATCGCCATCATGGGCGAAGATGAACAGCAGCCGGTCCGCCAGGCGCTCACGCAGCAGCGAGAAGGTCTCGCGCCTCAGATAGGGCGTGCCCCATTTGCGGCTGCCGGTGTCCATGTAGAACTCGAAAAAGCGGTCGAGATGCGACTCGGTGATGTCGCCGCCCGTCAGATGGCGGAAGGTCAGGCCCTCCTGTGCACGCTGGCGCTCCTTGCGCAGGTTCTTGCGTTTCTCCGATGACAGGGCCGCGAGGAAATCCCCGAAGGTGTCATATCCCTTGTTGTGCCAGTGGAATTGCTGGTCGGTCCGGATCAAGAGGCCTTCACGTTCACACAGGGCGGCTTCGTCCGGATTGAGAAACAGGAGGTGGAGCGATGAAATATCCGCCTGGGCAGTGAGTTCGATGGCGGCCCGCAGGAGGGCGCTGCGGATGATCTGCGAGTCCGCCCCCGCCTGCACGAGCAGGCGCCGTCCCGTTACCGGGGTGAAGGGCACGGCCGACAGCAGCTTGGGATAATAGTTTCCTCCGGCGCGCTGCCACGCCTCCGCCCAGCTCTGGTCGAACACGAATTCGCCGCGCGAATGGCCCTTGAACCAGAGTGGCAGCGCTCCGATCAGCCGGCCGCCGCTGTCCTGTGCGAGCAGGTGCGTGCCCTTCCAGCCGGTGCGCGGCGTGGCAGCCTGCGAGCGCTCCAGCGCTTCGAGGAAAGCCCAGCTCAGGAACGGGTCATGGGCCTGCCCCGGAGGGTTGGCGATGGAATCCCAGGCCGCTGGAGTAATCTCCGAGAGCGACTCAGCGCGCGTGATCCGGGGCAGGCTGACATCCATCACTATCAAACTTAGGGCTTGGCAGGGGGCTTGGCCACATCCGGATCGAGCGTCTCGAATATCACCGCACCGCCGAGCCCGCGGGCTGTGGCCAGTTCGCCTTCGCAGCGGATCGTCCAGACAGCAACGCTCATGGGGGTCTCGGAGGCGATCTGCTTCAGCCGCCCGGCATCGCTGTGGTGCACGCCGAGATAGTCGATGCCGTCTGCCAGGGCCCGGCGCACCACTCCGGCAAAAGCGTCAGGGCCGGAATAGAGGGAGGGCGTCACCAGTTGCCCGCGCATCAGGCCGGATGGGAGCGCCCGCACAGCCGCCTCGGAAAAGCTCATCACTGCGGCCGGTCCGGCCCAGGCCGTCATCTGTCCGGCAACAAGCCGGGCAAAAGCAATGGGGTCGGTCGAGCCATCAATCTTGATCTCCGCCAGTAGCGGCAGGTCGTCTGGCCACAGGCCGAGAAGCGCTTCGAGCGACGGAACCGGTTCGCTGGTTCCGCCGAGCCGCAGCCCGGACAAGTCATCGGCTGAGGCTTGCTCGAACAGCCCGGCCTGTCCGGTGAGCCGCTCCAGTGCGGGATCGTGGAACACCATGGCGGCGCCATCGGCTGACGGGCGCAGGTCCAGCTCGGCGCCGAGCCCGGCGGCGGCGGCCGCGCGGAAAGCGGCGAGGGAGTTTTCCGGCGCGCCGTCCGGCTGCCACAGGCCGCGATGGGCATAGGCATAGCCTGTCAGGTCAAAGCGCTCTGCCATGCCTCCGGCTAGCCGCGGATCTCGAACACGCCATCAACCTCGACGGCGACACCCAGCGGAAGTGTCGGGCAGGCGACGGCGGAGCGGGCATGCTTGCCGGCCTCGCCGAAGACCTCGACCATCAGGTCCGAACAGCCATTGATGACCTGCGGGATGTCGGTGAACCCCGGCG
>DAIRTA010000300.1:0-2590 GCA_036804125.1 Hyphomonas sp. | reverse complement strand
CTCGAGGGAGTCGAGGTGGCTGCGCGGATCGTGCCGCGGCCGGAATATCCGCTGCCGCTGGTGGAGGTGAAGGCGTTCTGGGAGCGCTGGCTGACCGAGGCCGGCGCGGCGGGGTTTGCGTCCGTCAACTAGGCGTCAGGACGTGTTGGCCGGGGGCACGGCGCGCCGCCTGAGGCTGGCATAGGCCGGGCGGGTGGCGGCGTTCAGCGCCTCGACCTCATCGCGCACATGGCCGGCCATGACGGGCGAGCGGGCGCCGGGGGTGGCGGAAAATTCCAGATTGAGCGTGAGCCGGGCCCGGCGGGCGGCGAGGATCGCCAGGCGGCGCGCCTCGGCGGCGGGGTCGGCATGCGCGCGGATCAGGGCATCGAGGCGGCGGTGGAGGCGCTGTTCGGCGGCTTGGGAGTCCGCTGTCCGGGGCCCGGCGGGGGCTTTGGACTGGAGCTTGGGGCCGGGCGGCGGCTGGGGACGGCGGCGCCGCACAGGTTCGGTCAGGCGGAAACGGGCGGAGCGGGTGGTTGAGGCTTTGCGCGGCGCTTGAGACGGCGCCGGTGCGGGGCGGGCGGTGGACGGGGTGGGAGGAGGCGGAAGCGCCGGGGCGGGCAGGTCCGCCGCGAGCATCCAGATCCAGCGGCGCAGCATCCCCTCGGCCGGCTCGATCATCCAGCGGATGAAGCGCTTGCGGATATCCGCCGGCATCGCGCCGGGCGCAAACCCCGCGATGGTTTCACGCGCACTGGCGATCAGGCTGGTGATCAGACTGGCAATAAGCGGAGAGAGAACGGGCGGGCTCGGCATGACGAGGAGTATGCCACAGCCCCGGAGGGGTTGGATAAGTTGCGGGGGATTTTGGGTAAGGGTCGGATCCAAAAAGCTTTTTCTGGTGCGGAAATGTTGGATAGGGGGCGGTGAGCCGAAAAGGTCCCTGCCATCATTCAGGTCCTACCGGGATCGCGGTTTCAAACTTTACCCGCCGATACACCACATTGGTCGTGGAGCGGGAGATGGCCTGATTGGTCAGAATCCTCGCATTGATCCAGTCATCATAGCTGATCATGTCCGGGAAATGGCCGATGAGAATGAAGTCGTCATCGCCAGTGACGGTGTAGCCCTGGGCTATCTCCGGCGTCCTGAGAATCTCAGCCTTGAAGGCGTCATAGGTCTGCTGGCTCTCCTTGGCGAACCGGATGGAGATGATAACCGTGATCCCCAGCCTCGCGGGATCGACCAAGCTGACATCGGCGAGAATGTACCCGTCCCTGCGCAGCCGGGCGACGCGCCGCCGGACGGCTGGCTCGGACAGGCCGATCTCGTCCCCGAGGTGCGCCATCGACTGGCGATTATTGTACTGAAGGGCAGCGAGAATCTTGCGGTCAAACGCGTCGAGCATGCTGTGAAAGTAGCGCTTTTCGTCGCTGCGGCTAGTGAATCCGGCGATTTCTGATCGCGGCTCTTTGCTTTTCGATCGGACAGGGCAGGAGGCGGCTGGCTAGTCTGCTGAGGGGCAAACGGCTGTCAAAGCAGCGCTTTACGAAACGTGAGACAGAGTGAAATGAACCGATTCAAGAGCATCCTGATTAGCGGCGCGCTGGTGTTCGGGCCGGCCGCCTTTTCGGCCGCAGACACAGCGCCGCCGCAGCCTGTCCTGTTCCTGCCGGAGGTTTTAGAACCCGACGGACGCTTCACGCTCACGCCGGGTTTCACGCCGGACGGCCAGACGATGTTCTTCGCCCAGACCGAATGCCTGCCCATCTGGGAATGCCCGCAGCGGCTGAAGCGGATCGACCGGATGCCGGCCGGCTGGACCAAGCCCCGCCTTGTGCCCCTGCCGCAGGAGGGGCGCGTCGATTATCCGAGCGTGACGCCGGACGGGCGCTATCTGCTGTTCTCCTGGGCCGCGGTTCGCCCCGACTATCCCGAGGTTGGCATCGACATCAACTTCGACCTCTGGCGCCTCGACCTCACCAGGGCCGGCGCGGAGCCTGAACTTCTAGAGGGGCCTGATCTGAACAGGATACGCGCCGGCAGGGTGAAGACGCTGCGGTTCGTCAACAATGAGACTGCGCCCATCCTCACCGAGGCGGGCGACCTGTACTTCTGGACGGAGCGGCTGGACGGGGCGGGCGAACGGGATGTCTACCTGGCGCGCGGGGACGGCAAAGGTGGCTTCCAGGCGCCAGAGCCGTTGCCGGCGCCGATAAATTCGGCGGGCCGCGACGATGGCGCCTGGGTGTCAGCGGATGGAACGCTGATGCTGATCACCTATGCGGACCGTGGCGGCTGCGGGGGCAATGATCTCTTCATCTCGCGCAAGGCCGATGGGGTCTGGAGCGAGCCGCGAAATCTCGGCTGTAGCGTCAACTCGGCTTATGACGACGGCGCCGGCGCGCTGATCCCGGGAACACAAACCCTCGTCTTCATGTCGTCGCGCCCCTTCGGGGGCAATGCCCCGGGCACTCCGGCGCTCTGGGTGGTCAATCTGAACGATCTGGAAGGGTGATGAGGGTGCGGCCTGCAGTCACTGGCTTTACTTGTCCAGCCGCTGGTGACCCCGGCAGGACTCGAACCTGCGACCATTCGCTTAGAAGGC
>DAIRTA010000299.1:0-2596 GCA_036804125.1 Hyphomonas sp. | reverse complement strand
GCGCTGAAATGCGTAGGCGGACAGATGTATGGCCGTCTCGTCTTCCGTAATGAAGATGAGCGCAAGCGCGCTGCGCGCACCGGGATCAAGGACTTTGACAGGACGTACAGCCTGAATGAGCTGGCCTCGGGTGAAACGGTTTTCTGCGCAACCGGCGTGACCAAGGGCTCGCTGCTCGACGGTGTGCAGAACAAGGACGGCCGGATTCATACGCACACGCTGATCATGACGTCTACAGACGGAATGGTGCGGCATGTGCGCAGCCAGCACAGGCTATAAGCCGATCGGCGCTTTCTGAGGCCTCAGGCCCGCGCCAGTGTGGATGACCTCGCGGCTGTTTCCAGAACTGACATGAAGGTCTTCATCTGTTGCTCTGCCTGCATATCATCGCGCTGTGAATAGGCCAGGGCGGCATCAGACTTCATCTGGTAGAGGCTTTCATCAGCCCACAGATCCCGGATAGCGCCGGCCCAGACGCTGGCGGGCGCGTCATGCTCCAGTACAGTGCCGCCCGGGCCTATCGCTTCGGGAAGGCCGCCCCGTGCCGATCCGACGACCGGGATGCCGCTGCAATGCGCCTCGGACGCGACGCGGCCCCAGGCCTCTTCCCACTGGCTAGGAGCGAGCAATATTTTTGTCAGGCCATAAACCTCACGCATGTCATCCGTCCGCCGTCGGAAGGTGACGTTGTTCAGATGACGAAGCCGGGCGGAAAGGTCGGCGAGCTGGCCCTGTGCCAGTGTCCAGCCCTCGACGATAAGAAAGGGTATGTCCGGCAAGGCAGCAGCAATCTCCAGAACCTTGCTGAAGCCCTTTTTCTCGACAGGATTAATGAAGGTCACATACCGTTGCCGGGATTTCACGGCATACTCGCTGCGCTCGATCAGCGGGGGGATGACCGTGCTTTCGATACCGAACGCCTCCCTGTAGCGAGCCTGTGTGAAGCGTGAATTCGCGATATAGCTGCAACCCTCAAGCTGCGAAGGATCGCCCTTGAGTTCATTGAACTCGACATTGCGGAAATAGACCACGACCGGCACACCCTGCCGGCGGAAGGCCGCCGCCAATTCGACCGAGCCATGGCATTGCGTAACGGCGACATCGGGCCGGGTCAGGCGGGTGACATCGGCAACAGTTTCAGCCGGATACCAGGCCCTGTAGACAGGATAGCCGAGGCGCAGGTCGCGTGTCACGGGGGACTGCCCGAGCTTGAGCTTTACCCGCGCGGTCAAACCGAACAGGCCCGAGCCGAAGAGCGCTGCAAACACAGCCGGGTCGTGACCGAGCTTGCGGGTCTGGCGTGCGAGGTAATCCGTGCTCGACTGTACGCCGCCGCTGAACTCCGGCAGGTACCCGTTATTGGTCGCGAACAGGATGTTCATCTACACTGTCTCACTCTGGGGCAGTATGACATGGAATCATCAGCCAGGGGAGGGGAACCTCTAACGTGCTGCCCCCCGCTCTGCCCTGGCGTTCCCCAGTCAGGCGAAACCCGAAGGCATCAGAACTCGCGATCAATGAATTCCAGATAGGTCACAATGTCGCCGATGGTCTCCGCGTCCGCGAACTGCTGGCCGGGCATGACGGTGCCGGGAGCGAAGGCCTGCGGGTCGGAGAGATAGGCGATCAGGTTGTCGCGGCTCCAGACGCCGCTGCGCGATCGCAGCGCGGAAGAATAGTTGTCAAAGTCCGTCGAGGCGATGGGATCACCAAAAATACGGCCGAGCGCGGGCGCGCCTGCATGATCAACGACACCGAAGGAATGGCATTCGGCGCAGTTGGCAATGGCGGTCGCCAGCCGGTTCTTGCGGCGGTCCGAGAGGTTGATCGTTGCAAGGTAGGTATCGAATTTTTCAAGGTCATCATCGCGCGGCAGGGGCGAGACGAAGACAAGCTGGCGGCTGTCAGTCCAGATCACGATGCGCCCGTCGGTATGCTGATGGACGTGACGCACGCGTGAGCCGATATCGATACGCTCCGAATAGATCGGGTTGCCATCCTGAAGCCGAACGCGGTGTATGCTGCGATCGGTCAGGGCGCCAATGATGAAGTCACCGTCCCAGGCGTCATGGAAGCCCTCGATTTCGACAATGGAAGACACGGCAATCGACGGCAGCCAGGAGAAGAGTGGCGGCTCGAAGCCGTCATGGCGCCCGAAACTCAGCGCGTTCGGCATCGGTCCGCCGCGATAGGTCGTGCCATAGGAGACGAGCGGCCAGCCATAATTGGCGCCCTCGCGGATGAGGTTGAGCTCATCGCCGCCCTGCGGGCCATGCTCGGCGACAAACAGGCGGCCATCACGCGTGAGGGTGATGCCCTGCGGGTTGCGGTGGCCGGTGGAGAGAATCCGGCCTTCGCCGGTATGGATGTCGAAGGACAGGACCTTACCATATTCCGCATCCGGATCCTGGGCGATGCCCGGCGGCTCCGAACGCATGCCGTCGATATGGTAGTCGCCGATTGCGGTGAGGATCGTGGAGGGGGGAGAGAAGACCATCCGCCCGCCGGCCATGTGACCCTCGATGGCGAGGAACCGGGATTTCAGCGGCAGGCAGGGCGAGGTGCGGTAGATGACGGTCCAGTCCTCCGGGCCGAT
>DAIRTA010000298.1:0-2598 GCA_036804125.1 Hyphomonas sp. | reverse complement strand
CCATCAGCGTGCCGACGGTTGCAAACCGGCTCATCGAGACGAGTGATCCCTTGTCTTTATAGATGAACGGCTTGAGGCGCTTGCCGGCTATCAGGGCATTGATGTTGCCAAAGGCGGTCGCCGCCATCTGGTGCGCGCTCTGGGCCCGCGGGGGAATGGCGCGCTCGGAACCGGCAGGGGTGAAGGAGGCGCAGTCGCCGATGGCGAAGATCCGGTCGTCGCGGGTCGTCTGCAGCGTATCCCGCACGATCATCTGGTTCAACCGGTTGGTCTCGAGGCCGCCGAGCCCCTGCAGGAAGTCGGGCGCCTTGACCCCGGCGGCCCAGACCTTGAGGTCGGAGGGGTAGGACCGGCCATCCCGGGTCTCGACCGCGCTGGCGGTCACCTGCGAGACTTGGGCGCCGGTCACTACCTCGACTCCCAGCGCCTCAAGTTCGGCCTGCGCCGCTTCCGCCAGCTTTTCGGGCAGGGCCGGCAGGATACGCGGACCCGCCTCGATCAGCGTGACCCTGAGGCGTTTCTCATCGAACACTTCCAGGCCATAGAAGCGCAGGGCGGCGGCGGCATTGTAGAGCTCTGCCGCAAGCTCGACGCCTGTCGCCCCGGCCCCGACAATCGTGACCCGGACATATTCGTCCGCCTCGGGATCAAGGCTCATGCGGCGCGAACAGCGCAGGCACTGGTTGAGCAGGCGCTGGCGGAAGCTGTCGGCATCGCGGCGGCTTTCGAGTGACAGGCAATGCTCCCGCACGCCCGGCACGCCGAAATCATTCGAAACCGATCCGATGGCGAGAACGAGATAATCATAGCGGATCCGGTGCTCCCCCATCAGCTCGCGGCCATCCTCGTCCAGCAGCGGAGCGACGATGACCTGCCGGTTCTCGCGGTCGATATCCTGCAGGGCGCCCTGGAAATAGCGGTAACCCCAGCGATAGGCATGCGCGCCGTATCCGACCTCATCGAGATTGGCGTCCAGGGAGCCGGCGGCCACTTCATGCAGCAGCGGCTTCCAGATATGGGTGCGGTTGGGCTCGAGCAGGATGATATCGAATTTTTCGCGGCCGTGCCGCGCGCCCAGCCGGGCGGCCAGCTGCAGCCCGCCCGCGCCGCCGCCGGCGACCACAATCTGTGTTTTGAGTGTTTTCATGATGTGGGTATATTGTCCTGCCACGGAAAAAGTAAACAGGTCAGCGGTTGGCCCCCGGCACCCATTTCACATCGCCTGCGCCATTATCATTGGCGACACGGCCGGCCACGAACAGCCAGTCCGACAGGCGGTTGATGAAGGCGAGCGCCTCGGCGCTGACCGGCTCGTCCGGGTGCTGCGTGAGGCCGGCGATCTCGCGCTCCGCCCGGCGGCACAGGGTGCGCGCCACATGCAGCTGTGCGGCAAGAGGCGAGCCGCCAGGAAGGATGAAGCTGTCGAGCGGGGCGAGGTCCGCATTCATGGCATCGATTTCCTGTTCGAGGCGCGTGACCTGGCTTTCTGTAACCCGTAGCGGGGTCCATTCAAGAACCCGCCCCCGGTCTGGCGTTGCCAGATCGGCGCCGAGATCGAACAGGTCGTTCTGTATCCGGCGGATTCCGGCCAGCAGGCCGGCCTGCGCCTCAAGCGCAGCGACGCCGAGCGCGGCATTGAGTTCATCGACGGAGCCATAGGCGGTGACGCGGGGATGCCATTTGGCAACCGGCTCTCCGGTCGCCAGCCGGGTTTCTCCCTTGTCGCCCGCGCGGGTGTAGATCTTGTCGAGCCGCACCATCGCCTAGCCGCCGAACTTGATCGCACCGGCCACCACCCCGAGGGCGACGAGCAGGGCGATCGCGATGCCCTGGAAAATCACGCGCAGGCGCATCAGCTGGTTCGAACGGCTGGCCTGCTTGTCGTCGCGGCGGACCAGATTGAGGATTCCCATGACCAGAACGACCGCGACGCCGGCCAGCGCGGCATAGAAACCGATCGTGAGCAGTGTATCCATGGCGTCGTTCCTTTCATTCCGGGCCGGAGATTATTGCGCACCGGCCTGCCCGGCGCTGTTGCATCGGGTCGCAGGGGTTCACGGGCCGGCCTCGAGACGCGCGGCGAGCGCCTCGACCCGTTCCGCAGCCGTCTCCAGCGCCCGCGCGGCCCGCAACCCGGCATCGCGGTCATCCGAGGGCTTGCGCAGCGCCGAATCCAGCTCGTCCAGAAGGGCGAGCGCGGTGATCAGGAGAAGGCGCTCCTCGCCGATATTGCCCACGGCGGCGGCGATCTCGGTCACGCGCCGGTCCAGCAGGTCTCCCAGCCGCTCGATCCGGCCTTCCTGGCCGGGCGCGCAGGCGATCGAGAACAGGCGGCCCCGCAGCTTGATTTCCGCCTTGGCCACGCTCACTCCTCCTTGCCGAGCGCGTCGCGGACTTCGGCAATCGCATCGCCCAGCGCCGTGCTGGCCTGGTCGGCTAGGGCCTCCAGTTCCGCCGCCCGCGCCTGCGAGGTGTCGAGCGCGTCGGCGAGCCTGGCCCGGTCTTCGACCAGCGCCGCGATTTCCTCGCGCAGGGTCCCGGCATCGGCGGCTTTGGACAAATGCGCCTCAAGAGCCGCCTCCAGGCGGCGCAGGGCGG
>DAIRTA010000297.1:0-2602 GCA_036804125.1 Hyphomonas sp. | reverse complement strand
GTGTCTAGTCGGCCCCGGCGGTCCCGCCAATGGGCCCGGCCCCGTCAGTGCCGGTATTGTGATCCCTGCGGCTGCTGTCCGCTGTCATTTCTGCAGGCACCAGCGCAGGATGGCTTTCTGGGCGTGGAGGCGGTTTTCCGCCTCATCGAAGACAAGGCTCTGCGGCCCGTCAATGATCTCGGCATCGACTTCCTCGCCCCGGTGGGCCGGCAGGCAGTGCAGGAATTTCGCGCCCGGCGCCGCCAGCGCCATCAGCTCCTCGGTCACGGCAAAGGGTTCGAGGATTTCAAGGCGCGTATCAGCGTCGGTATCGCCCATCGAGACGAAAGTGTCCGCGATCACCACATCCGCCCCGGCCACGGCGTCCTCGGCGGTGTCGAACAGGTCGATCCGCCCCTGCATCGCGCGGGCGATCTCGACATCCTCTTCATCCGGCGCAAATCGCTGCGGCGTGCCAATCGCCAGCGAGAAACCGAATTTCGGCGCGGCATGCAGGAAGCTCGCGCAGACATTGTTGCCATCGCCGACCCAGGCGAGGCGGGCGCCCTTCAGGGTCAGGCCATGCGCCTCCAGCGTCATCAGGTCAGCCATGATCTGGCAGGGGTGGGAGCGGTCCGACAGGCCATTGATCACCGGCACGCTCGCCCATTCGGCAAAGGCCTCGATATCGCCGTGCTCATTGGCGCGGATCATCACGGCATCGACATAGCGGGAGAGAACGCGCGCGGTGTCCTCGATCGTCTCGCCCCGGCCCAGCTGCATGTCGCCGGCCGTCGCCGTGATCGACGCGCCGCCCAGCTGGCGCATCGCCATGTCGAAGGAGAAGCGGGTGCGGGTCGAGGATTTCTCGAAGATCATCGCCAGCGTATGGCCGTCCAGCGGCGCGCCGTCATCCACGCGTCCCTTCGGCCAGCCGGTGCGTGCGGCTTTCATCCGGTGGGCCTCGTCGAGGATCTCGCGCAGCGCAGCCGGCTCGATCGCCCAGAGGTCAAGGAAGTGGCGGATGTCCATGGGCAAAGGCCCCCGTAAAATCAAAGCGCTGCGCATAACCTGTTCATGGCGCAGTGTCATCCGGGATGTGTGCCTTCAGAAGCCGTAGGCACGCGCCACCCTGGCAATGCGGATATGGTAGGCTGAATAAAAGGCTTCGCGCCCGCGTTTCTGGGCCGCGAGATGTTCGGCGTTCGACTTCCAGGTGCGCACGGCCTCCTCGCTCTCCCAGTAGCAGACGGTGATCTCCGCCCCGCCTTCGCCCTGCGCGGTTTCATAGCCGAGGAAGCCAGGACTTTCCTGCATCAGCGCAACCATGCGCGCCGAGGTCTCGGCATATTCCTCGGCCGCCCGGCCACTGAACACAGCCGTGAAAATCACGACCCAGTAGGGCGGCTCAGGCGTCCTGGCGATCATGGCGTTCTGTCCTCCCGCATAGCCGCCGGATTTGTATCAGCGCGGCGCGCGCCTATCTAGCGAGGCAGGTGAAACTCCCTTAAGGGGACGCCAACACAATCTGCAAGCCACAGGGAGTCTGGTCTTTCATGGACACTGTTCTGATCATCGGCGCCGGCGCGGCCGGCTCGGTCGTCGCCAAGAAATGCGCGATGGACCGCGACACCTTCAAGCATATCACCCTCGCCTCACGCCGTATCGAGAGCTGCGAGAAAGTGGCGAAGGACTGCGTCACGCCGATCGAGATCGCGCAGGTGGACGCTGATGACGTGGCCGCGACCGCAGCGCTGATCCGCCGGGTGAAACCCGACCTCGTGATCAACATGGCCCTGCCCTATCAGGACCTGCCAATCATGGATGCCTGCCTGGAGGCGGGCACGAATTATATGGACACGGCCAATTACGAGCCGCGCGATGTCGCCAAGTTCGAATATTCCTGGCAGTGGGCCTATCAGGACCGGTTCAAGGAAGCGGGCCTCACCGCCATCCTCGGCTGCGGCTTCGATCCCGGTGTCTCCAATATCTGGTCCGCCTATGCGCAGGAACACCTGTTCGACGAGATCGACTATATCGACATTGTCGATTGCAATGCCGGCGACCATGGCAAGACCTTCGCCACCAATTTCAATCCGGAGATCAACCTGCGCGAAGTCACGCAGGACGGGAAATACTGGAAGGAAGGCGAGTGGATCGAGATCCCGGCCCTCAGCATCAAGACGATGGTGGATTATCCCGAAGTCGGCCCGCGCGCCTCCTACCTCATCTATCATGAGGAAGAGGAAAGCCTCGTCCGGCACATCCGGGGCCTGAAGCAGATCCGCTTCTGGATGACTTTCGGCGAGGCCTATATCAAGCACCTCGAAGTGTTCAAATCCATCGGCCTGATCAGCCTGGAGCCGATCAGGCACAAGGGCATGGACATCGTGCCGATGGAATTCCTGCGCGACCTCTTGCCGGCGCCGTCCTCGCTGGCGGAAGGCTATTCCGGCAAGACGAGCATTGGCGTGATCATCCGGGGCCGGAAGGACGGGAAAGAGATCGCCAAGATGCTCTACAATGTCACGGACCATGCCGAGACCAACAGGGAAGTCGGCGCGCAGGCGGTGAGCTACACAACCGGCGTGCCGCCGGTTTCCGGCGCGGCGATATTCTTCCG
>DAIRTA010000296.1:0-2613 GCA_036804125.1 Hyphomonas sp. | reverse complement strand
TGGTAGAGTTCCCGCACGAAACTGAGCGCCCGTACAGGGTTGTCTCGTATTCATCCGGCGAGGGCCGTCTGACGGACTGGCCGGGCTTCCCGTAAGAGCCTGAAGCTATGGCAGACCATAGCATCATGTCCCAGGTAGAGGTTCTCTCGGTCACGGATACCGGGCGTCGGCGTCGTTGGACGGACGCGGAGAAGTTGCGGATCGTGGATGAGAGCAACGCGGCGCCGCGGATGGTGGCGGCGACGGCGCGGCGGCACGAGATCTCTCGTGCGCTTCTGACGCGCTGGCGTCGCGAGGCGCGGGAGGGCCTGTTGGCCGCGGAATGCGATCGCGTGCATTTTGCGCCGGTTGCTGTGATGACGGACCCCGCGCCCGGACCGGTGACCGCCAATGCGCTGGACCGGCCGGAGGACGCGGGCCACGACCGGGTCGAGATCATCCTGCCGAACGGGCGCCGGCTTGTGACCATCGCCACGACTGAGGCGGCTGTCCTTGCGCGGCTCATCCAGGTGTTGGAGCGGGCATGATCGCGTTTCCGGCAGGGGCGAAGGTGTGGATCGCCGGCGGTATCACCGACATGCGGCGGGGCATGAACACGCTGGCATTGCAGGTGCAGGAGGGGCTCGGGCGTGATCCGCATGCCGGGGAGATATTTTGCTTCCGAGGGCGCAAGGGCGACCTGGTCAAGATTTTGTGGCATGATGGCGTCGGCATGTCGCTCTATCTGAAACGCCTCGAGGCGGGAAAGTTCATCTGGCCGGTGAGCCGTTCCGGCGACGCGGTCCAGATCTCCGCGGCCCAGCTGGGTTATCTTCTGGACGGAATCGACTGGCGCAACCCGCGCTGGACGCAACGCCCTGCAAAGGTTGGATAAATTGCGCTCATTGCCCTGTTTTGCATGGGCATTCCCGAACCGGCATGGTAGATGCCGACCATGTCAGATGCCGCCTCCGAACTCGAGATATTGCGCGCCGAACTGGCCGTCACAAAGGCCGAACTGGCCCGCTCGAATGCCGTGGTGTCGGCGTCCGAGGCGTTGATCGCGGGGCTGAAGCTCGAGATCGCGATGCTCAAGCGCGAGAAGTATGGCCGCAGTGCGGAACGCACCGCCCGGCTGATCGACCAACTCGAGTTGCAGCTCGAGGAGCTGGAAACCGCCGCGGCGGAGGATGCCGTCCGCGCCGAACAGGCGGCCGAGAAGACGACGAAGGTTCGCAGCTTCGATCGCCGCAAGCCGGTGAAGAAGGCATTCCCCGAGCATCTGCCGCGCGAACGGGTGGTGGTCGATGCGCCAACCGCCTGTGCATGCTGCGGGTCGGACCGGATCGTGAAGATGGGCGAGGATGTCACCGACACGCTGGAGGTGGTGCCGCGGCAGTGGAAGGTGATCCAGACCGTCCGGGAGAAGTTCACGTGCCGCGAGTGCGAGAAGATCAGTCAGCCGCCGGCACCGTTCCACCCGATCCCGCGCGGCTGGGCGGGTCCGAGCCTTCTGGCCATGATCGTGTTCGAGAAGTTCGGCCAGCACCAGCCGTTGAACCGCCAGGCCGAACGCTATGCCCGCGAGGGCGTGGATCTCAGCCTCTCCACGCTCGCCGATCAGGTCGGCGCGGTGACCGAGTTGCTGACGCCGCTGCATGCGCTGATCGAAGCCCATGTCATGGCGGGCTCGCGGGTGCACGGCGACGATACTACCGTGCCGCTGCTGGCCCGGGGCGGCACGAAGACCGCGCGGCTCTGGACCTATGTGCGCGATGATCGGCCCTTCGGCGGCACCGCGCCGCCGGCAGTGGCCTTCCGCTTCTCCCGAGATCGGGGCGGGGACCATCCAACCGAACATCTGACGGGCTGGCAGGGCATTCTCCAGGCCGACGCCTATGCCGGATACAACCAGCTTTACGATCCGAAGCGTTCACCCGGACCGGTGACCTCGGCGCTGTGCTGGTCGCATGCACGCCGCAAGTTCTTCGAACTCGCGGATGTCGAGAAGAACATTCGCAAGGGCAAGTCGCCCAAGGACATCTCGCCGATCGCCTTCGAGGCGGTGAAGCGCATCGACGCCCTGTTCGAGATCGAGCGCGACATCAACGGCAAATCCCCCGAAGAGCGGTTTGAGGCGCGACAACGCCTGTCGGCCCCGCTGGCCCGGGATCTGGAGCGTTGGCTGCGTGGCGAGCGGGCGCTGCTCTCGAAGCACGCCAAGGTCGCCAAGGCGATCGACTACCTGCTGTCGCCGAAGCACTGGCCGGGCTTCACCCGGTTCCTCGAGGATGGCCGCATCTGCCTCAGCAACAACGCCGCCGAACGCGCCCTGCGCGGTGTGGCCCTCGGCAGAAAATCATGGCTCTTCGCCGGGTCCGAACGGGGCGGACAGCGCGCCGCCGCGATGTATGCACTTATCGGCACAGCAAAATTGAACGGCATCGATCCCCAAGCCTGGCTCGCCGACGTCATCGCGCGCATCTCGGACATGCCGGTCTCACGCCTGCACGAGTTGCTGCCGTGGGAATGGAACTCAGCAACGCCTCAGGTCAAGGCTGCCTGACCGCGGGCCTCGGCGGATGTTTACTGCAAATAGCGCGGCTCCAGCCCCTCTTTCCCAAGAGCCATGGC
>DAIRTA010000295.1:0-2619 GCA_036804125.1 Hyphomonas sp. | reverse complement strand
CACGCGCGGCGTGTACCTGTTCGACGAGTTCGACGCGCTGGGCGGCGAGCGCGGCTTATCCGCCCCCAGACGAACCGGATCAATTACTATCTCGCGCTTGGCTGCACCCCGGCGATGGCCCAGCGGCTGGATGCGAATGAGGAAATCGAGCTGATTGAAATGCCGTACCGGGACTTTCTCGACTATGACGCGCAGGAGGTTCAGCGTGCCCTGCATGCGGCGGCGCTGTTCTATGCCGAACGCTATTTCTAGAAACACCCCGGCCTTCGCCCCTAGGAGCAAGACATGCCCGCCTTCCAGCCAACGGCTGACCAGTTCCGCGCCTTTCGCGATGACCCGCATGACGGGCCGGTCGCGCAGGTGAACCTGTTGAAATTCCGTCCGAAAGCGGCCTATCGGCCGGAGGATCCTGAACTCGGCGAAGCGATCAGCGGGCGCGAGGCGTATGCGCGCTATTCGGAAGCGTTCACGGCCGCCATGGAGGCGGTGGGCGGCGTTACCCTGCTGCTTGCGACAACCGAGCGCTATTTTATCGGCGGCGGCGACTGGGACGGGGTGCTCGTCAACCAGTTTCCGAACCGGCACGCCTTCATCACGGCGCTCAATCACAGGGACTATGCATCGATGTCACGGCACAGGGAGGCGGGCCTTCTCTGCCAGGAACTTATCGTCACGCGGCCTGACTGGCTGAACGGGAGAGGACTTTGAGCCAATACGATGTCTACGGAGCGCTGGGATCGCCCTATTCCCTCAAGGTGCGCGCCGCGATGCGGGCCAAACGCCTTGCCCACACATGGACAGGCATGACGGCCGAGGAGCGCGGCACGGTGATGCCGAAGGTGAAGGCGCCCGTGATACCGGTGATCCGGCGCCCGGATGGCAGCTGGACGAACGATTCAACGCCCTTCCTTTTGTCCATCGAAGGCGAGGGCCGTGCGCTGCTGCCGGATGACCCGGCCTTGCGCTTTGCCTGCCTGCTGCTGGAGGACATGGCGGACGAATGGTTCATGAAGGCGATGTTCCACTACCGGTGGACCTATACGGAAGACCAGGAATGGTGCGCGAACTGGCTGATGTTTGACGCCCTGCCCGATGCCGGGCGCGCCGGCGTCGAGAACGCGGCGACGAGCATTCGTGCGCGGCAGATTTCGCGCATGGCGCTGGTGGGCTGCACACCGGAGACTGCGCCGGTGATCGAGGCGAGCTGGAAGCGCAGCTGCGCTGCGTTGGAGACGATGGCTCTGGGGCCGAGCCGCTTCCTGTTCGGGGGGCGGATCTCGCTGGCAGACCTGGCTTTCTACGGACAGCTCAAGGTGATGAGCTATGACCCGACGCCGATGGCCTGGCTACGCGCGCAGGCACCCTACCTCTATCGCTGGCTGGACCATGCTGATGATGCCAGCGGGATCGGCGGCGAATGGCTGGCCGCGGAGACGGCCCTGGCCTCGCCCGCGCTCGGCGCCCTGCTGGCGCAGGCGGGCGACACCTACCTGCCCTTCCTGACGGCGAATACAGAAGCGCTGGAGGCGGGCGACGACACGTTCTCGCTCACGCTCGAAGGCGGCCGATATAGACAGGGTGTGTTCCGCTATCAGGCGAAATGCCTGGAGACGCTCAAGGCGGACTGGCAGAAACTGACGCCGGACGCACGCACACGGATGGAAGCATTGATCGGCCCCGGCGCGGCGCTGCTCGGCTGAGCACGCCGCCCCGGAGACGGGATCAGTTGGCGGGCTCTTCGGTTTCGCGCTTGGCGGGCTTTTTCTTCTTCGGCGGTTCGGAGATATATTTGAAGGTCAGCTCGACGTACTTCAAGCCCGCCGACAAGTCCTTCGTGCTGAGCTGGGCGACCAGCGCAGCGACCGCGCAGGCCGCGCCCCTCGCGGCCCTCATATCGGCCGACTACCCGAGCTACTGGCCCGAGACGCTGCGCGCCCTCGTCGTGCACTCGGCGGAATGGTCGGAACAGATGCATGCAAACCTGCGCGTCGCCAGCGGCAAGCGTGCCCGGGTGAAGCTCATCCAGCGCTACGGGTTTGGCGTGCCCAGCGCCGAGCGTGCCCTGCGGAGCGCAAACGACGCGCTCACCCTCGTCGCGCAGAGCAGCATCCGCCCGTTCGCCAAGGGCAAGATGCGTGAGCTGCACTTCGTCAACCTGCCCTGGCCGCGCGACGTGCTCGCGGAGCTCGGCGCGACGCCGGTGCGCCTGCGCATCACGCTTTCGTACTTCATCGAGCCGAACCCCGGCCGGCGCGGCTGGAAGAAGCGCCACCGTTATGCCTCCCACAGCCTGCGCTTCGACCTAAAGCGGCCAACGGAGTCGCTCGAGGAGTTTCGCAAGCGCCTCAACAAGACGGCGCTCGAGGAGGACGAGACCAAGCCCGCTACCGGAGGCGACTCGTCGGAGTGGTACCTCGGCGAGCAGGCCCGCAACCGAGGCTCCCTCCACTCCGATATCCTCTCCTGCAACGCCGCCGAACTCGCCGAACGCGGGGTCATCGCCGTCTATCCGGTGAGCGGCTGGTGGAAGGACCAGCCGAAGCGCGATCGCAGCGACCTAGGCGCCCGCTTCGCCCTCATCGTGTCCATCGAGACGCCGGGCGTCGAGACGGACATCTG
>DAIRTA010000294.1:0-2621 GCA_036804125.1 Hyphomonas sp. | reverse complement strand
GCCGGGCTGATCTTGTGGTGCTGAAGAATGCGGCGAACTACACCAACTGCGTGGTCTCCGCTCAGGGCTATGCAACGATCCTGGGCGCCATCGCGCTCGGCGGCCTGGCGCCTGGATCGACCCAAGGGCTCTGTGTCGGGGCGTTTGTCGGAGCGGAAGGCGCCTTTGGCCTGCCAACCGGCAATGTGGTGACGTTTACTCGCTCGGACGGCACGCAGGGCGCTGTCGGCCTGTTCACGCCCTTCGATGGTGATGCCAAGGACCTGTCCGGCAACTCCATCCCCGGCGCACCGGAGACGACCCTCAATCTCGGCGCCGAATATACCTGGGAGCCGGGATCGTTCGGCGACTGGGGCCTGACCGCACGGGTGGACTATTACCGGCAGTCCGACAGCTTCAGCCGGGTCTACAATACCCGCCGCGATGCCCTGCCGAGCTGGGATAACATCAATATCTCGGCGGCGCTGTTCAATGATGTCTCCGGCTGGCGGATCGAGGCCTTCGGCAAGAACCTCGCCAATGATGACGTCATCACAGGCGCCTACCTTACCGATGACTCCTCGGGCCTGTTCACCAACATCTTCCTGAAGGAGCCGCGCACATACGGCCTCTCGGTCAGCAAGAGCTGGTAGCCGCCGGGCCTCGGGCCAGAATCAGGGCGGTCTCCCCGCGGAGGCCGCCCTTTTTCGTTGCAGATCGTGCCAGACGCCTTAGCTAAGGCGATAGACCGGGGCTTTCCCCGCCCGCAACTGACGGAGACCTTCATGCGCTATCCGATCCGCCTCAGCATGGCCGCCCTGGCCGCCGCCCTGCTGGCTGCCTGCAATGGGGCTGCCGATACGGCCGAAACCGTGACCAGCGATATCCGCCTCAGCCTGACAACCATCGTTGACGGCGCCGAACAGCCCTGGGGCCTGGCCTTCCTGCCGGATGGCGCGCTGCTGTTCACCGAGAAGGAAGACGGGCTGAAACATGTGGTGCCGGGATCGGGCGAAGCCCCGACGCCCGTCTCCGGGCTGCCGCCCGCCTATACCGAGCGGCAGGCGGGATATCTTGGCCTGGCGATCGATCCGGCCTTTGACGAGAACCGTATGATCTATGTCGCGATCTCGCAGGGCACGGCAGAAGAGAATGCGACAACGGTCGTGCGCGGGCGCTTGTCTGAGGACAAGAGCGAGGTTGAGGCGGTCGAGGAGATTTTCCGCTCGACACCGCGCAACACCGCCTTCCATTATGGCGCGCGGATCGTATTTGCCAGCGACGGGACGCTGTTCATCGGCCTCGGTGATGGCGGCCGCTTCATGCAGGAGGCCCAGGACCCGCAGAACACGCATGGCACGATCGTGCGAATCAATCCGGACGGGTCGATCCCGGCAGATAATCCGTTTGCGGACGGAGAGGGCGGGCACCCGGCGGTGTGGTCCTATGGCCACCGCAATGTCCAGGGCATGGTGTATGATGCCGCGACCGGAACGCTGTGGGCGACCGAGCATGGCCCGAAGGGCGGCGACGAGCTCAACCGCGTGGAGCGCGCCGTCAATTATGGCTGGCCCGCGATCACCTATGGCATCAATTATGACGGCTCGATCATCACGACAAGGACCGAAGCCGAAGGCATGGCGCAACCCGACCTCTACTGGGTTCCGTCAATCGCGCCGGCCGGCCTCGCGCTCCTGACCAGCGACGTCTATCCCGGCTGGCAGGGCAACCTGTTTGCCGGCGGCATGAACGGCCCTGCCGGGCTCGTCCTGGTACGGATTGTCATCGAGGATGGCCAGGTCACCGGCCAGGAAAACCTGCTGAAAGGCGAGATGCCGGTGCGTGATGTCATTCAGGGGCCGGACGGCCACCTCTATGTTGCGCACAAGGATTTCGACGGCATTTTCCGGCTCGACCTGGCGGACTGATCCGGGCGGCCGGCGAGGCAGCGCCTGCCTCACTCTTCCTTGAGACGGACGCCGTAGAGCTCCAGCCGGTGGTCCACCAGCCGGTAGCCGAGCTTGCGGGCGATCTCTTCCTGCAGCCGCTCGATTTCCGGCGAATGGAATTCAACGACTTCGCCGGAGTTCACATCGATCAGGTGGTCGTGGTGAATGTCGGGCACTTCTTCATAGCGCGCACGCCCGTCCCGGAAATCATGGGCCTGGATGATGCCGGCATCCTCGAACAACTTGACGGTCCGGTAAACCGTGGCGAGGGAGATCGAGGTATCGAGAAGATTGGCGCGGCGGTGCAGCTCTTCGGCATCGGGATGATCGTCCGAGGCCGAAAGCACGCGCGCGATGAGGCGGCGCGGCTCGGTCATCCGCAGGCCTTTCTCGACGCAGAGTTTCTCGAGCCGGTCCATATCCCCTATCTGCCCCGGCGCGCGGGCGCTGTCCAGATGAGCCCTGACCGGACGGCCCGGCGGCATCAGGCGAGGTGCTGCGCGAAAAAGGCCAGGGTCCGGCTCCAGGCCAGCGCCGCCGCATCCGGGTTGTAGCGGGGCGTCGTGTCGTTGTGAAACCCGTGCTGCGTGCCGGGATAGATATGGGCTTCATAGGCCGCACCGGCGGCCTGCAAGGCAGCCTCATAAGGCGGCCAGCCCTCATTGACGCGCGGATCATCGCTGGCGAGGTGTA
>DAIRTA010000293.1:0-2655 GCA_036804125.1 Hyphomonas sp. | reverse complement strand
CTCTATCGTGCCGAGATCGTCCTCCTGGAAGCTCGCCCAGGCCGGGCCGGTGGTGAACAGCGCCAGCGCCTGCCGGCGGGACAGCGCCTCTTCCGGGTGCCAGCCCTCCCCCGAGAAGCCGGAGAGATCGCGCCGCGCGATCGCCGCATAGAATTCAATCATCGGTGAACCGACCTCGACCGGCGCATCCGAGCCGCCGGCAACCACCGTGCCGAGATCGGCAAGGCTGGCCCAGGCATAGGCCCCGCGCAGCCGCTGAAGGCCAAGCCGGGCGGGGGCGAAATGCAGGTCGCCAATGGCATGGCTCGGCTGCATCGACGCGATCAGCCCGGCGCCGGCAAGACGCGGCAGATCGTCGGGATGGATCACCTGGGCATGCTCGATCCGCCAGCGCAGGCCGGGACCATACCCGCCTTCCTGCATCGCATCGATGATACGGCGGTTGGCGAGGTCGCCGATCGCATGAATAGCAAGCTGCACACCGCTTGCCTCAGCGCGGTCCATCAGCTCGGCAAGGGCATCCGGCTGCATCAGCGCCAGGCCGGTCGAATCCGGGCGGTCGGCATAGGGCGCGATCAGCAGGGCCCCGCGGCTGCCAAGGGCGCCGTCCATATAGACCTTGACTGCGCGGTTGGTAAGGGTGTCCGTCTCGAAGCGGCGCGCAGCAGCGAGCGCGAAGGCGGCCTCATCAAACGCATTGTAGATCCGCAGCGGCAGGCGGCCTTCAGCGGCGAGCCGCGCCATCAGCGGGGCTTCCTCCCCCGGCACGCTCATATTGTGCAGGCCCGTCCAGCCGCGTGCGGCATAGACGGCCGCGCCGCGCGCCAGCGCCTCGGTAATCATTGCCTCATCAGGCTCGGCCAGCAGCGGCGCGACCAGCGCCATCGCGGTGTCGATCAGGAAGCCGGTCGGCTCTCCATCGGCATCGCGCTCGATCTTTCCGCCCGGAGGGTCAGGCGTTGCGGCCGTGATTCCGGCAGCGGCGAGCGCGGCGGAATTCGCGACCAGCGCATGCCCATCAGCGCGGATATAGATGACCTTGTGATCGCCGCTGACGGCGTCGAGATCGGCCGCCACCGGCATGCGCTCCTCCGGCCAGCCGGTCTCGATCCAGCCGCGGCCCTCAAGGACCGAGCCGGGCGGCTTGCCGGCGAGCTCGGCTTCGGTGACAGCGGCAAGCGCGGCAATCGAGCGGACGGCATCGAGATTGAGCATCATCTCGCGCTGGCCGATGCCGCGCAGATGGGCGTGGGCATCGGTGAAGCCGGGATAGAGGAAGGCGCCGCCGAGATCGATGATTTCGACCTCCGTCTCGTCCCAGTCCATCGAGGCGGGCGGCGCGGTCGCGAGGATGCGGCCATCGGCGCCGACGATGACGGCCCCGGCGACGACCGGCTCATGCGTCATCTCATCATAGAGGCCGGTATAGATCGTGGCGTTGGTGAAGACCCGGACCGGGGAAGGCGTATCTGCCGCCCCGCCCGGCTCTGGCGCGGCTGCGCAGGCCGAGAGAAGCAAGCAAGCCCCGAGAACAAATCGTATCACCAACGTCACCTCCCGCATTCTTCTTGCGCAAATTGACATGATGCGGACGCCGCACGCAAGGCGCAGAGACTCAACAGGAAGCGTAGGGTGGGTTGAGGCGCAGCCGATACCCACCGGCGACCGCGCCGAACGTGTGATGGTGGGTATCGCTTCGCCGGGCCCACCCTACAGGATGCACACGAACCTCTCCCCCCGTGTCATCCCGGCCAAGGCCGCGCCAGCGGCTGCAGAGCCGGGACCTTATTCAGAATACAGAGCATACGTCGCGAAGGCCCCGGATACGCCTTGCGCCGTCCGGGAAGACACGGGTCCCGCCGGGCAGCGTCAATCCAAAAGGGACGCCGAACGGATCGCGGTAGCGGACGAGGCGGGCCTCGCCATGGTGTTCACGGGGATGAAGCCTTTTTCGGCATTGAGAGGGCGCCGACTGCTGCATTGATCGAGCGGTGGGCGAGTAACTCGAAAGCAACTTTAAATTGCTACACCTCAAGCCAAGGGCAGGAGGTAATAAGCTATGTCCAAAAGAAAGCGTGCCGGATCTCTCACCCCCGAAGAAAAGAAAATCGTTAAGGCGTTGATCGACAAAGGAATGCGCCTGCAAGACATTCAAGCGCTGGTCAATGTAGATAGGATAGCAACCGTAAACAGCGCTCGAATAACAGAAGTTAAGCACTCTAAGAATGTTATAGCGGCTACTGATGATGAGCTGAGTTTGTTTCAGAGAAAGAAGGAGCTCTATGATCCAAAAACGGGCCTTAATCCATTTGACCACGAACGAATAATTCGCGCCCGTGAAGCAATGATATTGGCGGTGCAGCTTTTCAACAGCCCAGCACATCAGTTCAAAACAGAGGTTTTCTCAGTCCTCGCGAATATTGCTTGGACCTATCTTCTGCACGAGCACTACCTGCAAAAGAGAGTCAAAATAGTCGATAAAAACGGCAACGCGCTTTTGTTAAGCCATATGCTCAACTGAACCGCGCCGGTAACCCCGGAGGCTGTTTGGTTGGAGTCATGCAGCGATAGCGTTTTCCTTCAGGGCTGCAAAGTAGTTAGCCTCGGCTTCTGCCGGAGGGATGTTTCCGATCGGCTCGAGCAGGCGGCGGTGAT
>DAIRTA010000292.1:0-2660 GCA_036804125.1 Hyphomonas sp. | reverse complement strand
GCGTTCACGAACGCAAAACACACCCAGCTGATATTGACCGCAAACACGGCCAGCAGTGCCCACTCTAAAACCGTCAGTCCGGATACGGACAGGACCTGATACATCTCATGCGTCGCCCAGCCCGTCAGCAGCAGAGCCGAGATCAGGATGAACAGCTTGCGCCACATCAGCGATTTCGGCCGGAACCGGTCGCGCGGGGCGGCCCGGTCGCCAAGCGCCTGATCCGGCATGGCGACCGGAAATTCGATGGGCCGGGCCCGGAAATTGTTCATTCGGCTCTCCAGCGGTACAGCCAGGTTTCAGAAATCGGTGTGCCCCCCTGCGTCAGCAGCGCGCGCAGTTCGGCGACCGGCGCATTGGCCGCGTCGAGTTCAAAAGTGAGGCGCGTCCTGCCCGTCTCCGCATGGCGCTTGATCACCGGATTGTAGATCGTCCCCGCCGACGTCCAGAGGCTCGCCTCCGCGCCTGCAATCAGGCTCTCATCGGCCGACTGGTAGTCGATGACAAACAGCTGCCGGCGCTTGTCCGGCGTCCGGCCGGACCGCGTTTCCGCTACCGGAATGACCGGCATTCCGGCCGGCGGGCTGAGCCCCCAGCGCATGCTGTAGGACACGTCATAGCTGCGCCCAGGCTCCCAGGCTTCTGCGGGTTTCCAGAACACGACGATATTGTCGTTGTATTCATTCGCGGTCGGAATCTCGACTAGCGACAGCTGGCCTTCGCCCCATTCGGACGTCGGCTGGATCCATACATTCGGCCGGCGGTGATACTCGGCCTCTGTGTCCGCATAGGCGTCCAGGCCCCGCTTGCGCTGGATCAGCCCGAAGCCGCGAGGCGCGTTGGTTGCCAGCACCGAAATTTGCAGCGAGCGCGGGTTCACCAGCGGGCGCCAGGCCCACTCACCGCTGTCCAGATTAACCAGCAGCCCCTCGGAGTCATGAACCGCCGGACGGAAGTCCTCGGTCTCCTTGCGCAGGTCGTGTGGCGAGAACTGATACATCGATGTCAGCGGCGCGATCCCGACCGAGCTCAGCGCCCGGCGGGGAAAGAAGGTGGCCGTCACGTCCGTGCGCGTTTCGGGTCCACCGCTGACCGTGAACTCGAACGCGCCGGTGACGCTTTGTCCATCCATCAGCGCATAGATCGTCACGCCGCCCGTGGGATCTGCCGGCTGGGCCAGCCAGAATTCCGAGAAATGCGGAAACTCCTCGCCATCCGGTGACGCCGTCCCCAGCGACAGGCCTCTCGCCGATGCGCCGTAAATGTTGCCCGCTCCAAGCGCTCGAAAAAAGCTCGCGCCCTTGAAGCTGACCAGCTCGTCAAACTTGCCCGCCATGTTGAGCGCCGTCAGCACCCGGAAGCCGGCAAAGCCGAGCGACTCCTTGACCTCATCCTCCAGCGGCAAGTCCTGGAAATCGAACGTGCTCGCTGAATAGGGGTGCGGCTTGATCTCGCCGTCCTCAATCAGATTGATCCGAATGTCATGGGTGAACAAATATCCGCGCGGATCGTGCAGCAGGCGGAAGGCGCTGTCGGGCGATGCCCACAGCGCCGACGCTGGATGGTTCTGGATGCGCCGGTACTGGTCATAGTTCAGCGCCGCCGCGCTCCTCGGAAGCTCGGCCGTGTCCACGAAATCCTGCTCGGCCAGCAGTCTGGCTTTCTCGCGGACATCATCGAAGTCAAACACCGGCGGCGGCGGCAGAGCCTCGCCGGCCGCCTCGGCCTCAGCCTCCGCGCACGCCTCAGCATCGGCGCCTCGCAGGGTGCAGTCAGGCTCTGCGTCGAGCGCGGCCGTTTCGGACATGGCATCCGGTTCCGGCTCGGCGCCCGGCGGAGGCGCCTGAACCGGGGGCGCTGAGCAGGCCGCAAGGAACAAGGCTGCAGCCGCAGCCGCAAACGGTCCTTTCGACAAGGCATTGCGAAGTCGCCGCAATTCATACTCCCGACTATCCGTGATTCCGTTCATCTCAGGTCCGGTCTTGCTGCAGAGCCCGACGCCGGAGCTCCAGTTCAATGAACGACACCCTGAAAGGTTGCTTGGCGGATTGAGTGCTGGCCCGCAGCGATCCAACGGTCTCAGTCGCCGCCCGATGCGGCAACATTGTGGCCGATATGGAGGCCGCCCTGTGTTGCCTGCAATTTCTTTCGCACCTGCACAAAACCCGGACGAAACCTCCACAGAATCGCCACTTTTCGCGCCAGATTGAGACGACGTTGGAGCGCGCTTCCTCCGGCCAGAACGCAATCAGGCCCCGGGGCAATGCCGCGGGGCCTGAAGGGAAAACCCGACTGGGATCGTCCAGGCGTCGGACGCCGCCTAGAAGGTATAGCGCACGCCCAGATTGACCGAAGGACCGTACTCTTCGTACTGCACATTGACATTCCGGCTGCCCGTATAGCTGTACAGCGGCCGGTCGTTCAGGTTCGACGCTTCCATGAATACTTCGAAGGCCGAATTGAGCTGATAGCCCAGCGTCAGGTCCACCTGCAAATGGTCGTCGATGTAGATATCCTCGGCGGCGTCTTCGGGGTCGCCGATCTCGTCAAGGATACGGTCGCGGTACGACACTGCCACCCGTCCGCTGAGGCCGTATTTCTCATAGCCAAGCGACACGTTGGAGGTATGGCGCGCCTGGAAGGGCAGTTCCGAATCGCGC
>DAIRTA010000291.1:0-2664 GCA_036804125.1 Hyphomonas sp. | reverse complement strand
GCGAACAACGACTATATCGGCATGCTCGGCCTGTGGCAGTTCCTGGACCCGACAGGGTATGACCAGCGCCCGCCGCGCGCTGCGGATTTCACGCCGGGAACGATCGTCCTGCTTTTCAATTCGCTGACGCTGGAAGAAACCTATGCGGCTGCGGCCTCGACGCCGGGCGTCAGCATCGTCAGCCGGCCAACGGAACGGCGCTATCCTTCTCCGGCTGGGGATATTGTGGTTATGGTCTCTATGCTGACGGATAATGACGGCCACACGATCGAGCTCAACCAGCTTATCTCTGACCCGCGCCGTTAGCGCGGCGCGCGTTTCGCCAGGATGCGCTGCAGGGTGCGCCGGTGCATGTTGAGCCGGCGCGCCGTCTCGGAGACATTATGATTACACAGCTCGTAGACACGCTGGATGTGCTCCCAGCGCACTCGGTCGGCTGACATCGGGTTCTCTGGCGGCGGCGGGCGCCCGTCCCCGGTTGCGGTCAGCGCCCGGATGATGTCCTCGACATCGGCCGGTTTGGAGAGATAGTCCGCAGCCCCGGCCTTGACGGCGGCAACAGCCGAGGCAATGGCGCCATAGCCGGTCAGGATGACGGCGCGCGCCTCCGGGCGGTATTTCTGCAGGATTTCGACCACCTCAAGCCCGCTGCCATCTTCCAGCCGCAGGTCGAGCACGGCAAAGGCGGGCGGGTTAAGGCGCGCGATGTCCTTTCCTTCCGACACTGTGGAGACGGCCGAGACGACAAAGCCGCGATTGGCCAGCGCACGGGCAAGGCGCTGGACGAAGGGCCCGTCATCATCCATCACAAGGCAGGTCTTGTCGGCCACACCTTCCAGGCTGGGGTGCAGGTTCACGGGGGACGGGCGTTCCATGAGGCGCTCCATGCGGCGAATCCTATTCTTCTGGATGCAGATATAGGGCCAACGGCGGTTCTAGTCCAAATCTTGCGACATCAGGGCCCTGATGGGCCAAAAAGCCTGTACCACCGCGCCGGTCCTCGGCGGTGTCCGATTTCGTGTCGCCACCCGGCCGCCTGTGCGTTCGATAAGGGTTTTGGCGATGAAGAAGCCAAGCCCCATATCGCCCCCGCCAAGACGGGCCTCCGAGCGGTCGGAAATGTAAGGCTCGCCCAGCTTGGGCAGGATTTCGGCCGAAAAGCCCGGCCCGTCATCGCTGATGGTCACGACGACCTGATCGGCTGTCCAGGTCACCGAGGCGTCTACCCGGCTCGCGGCAAAGCTGACCGCATTCTCGATGAAGGCGCCGAGCGCGTGCAGGATTTCCGGACTGCGCGCGATCACAGGCGCCTTGGCTCCCCCCCCTTCGCCCGCAGCGGCAGTAACGGTGATCTCGACCCCGAGCCCCTTCATCGGGGAGACGGCTTCCTCCACAAGGGCATCAAGCGGCATCTGCGCATGCACGATATCGCTGGCCTCCCGGGTCTCCCGGATCGTAGCGAGGATCGCGCGGCAGCGTTCGGACTGATCGGCAATCAGGATGAGGTCGTCCCGGCGCGGATCGCCGGTGGGCAGGTCGTTCAGCATCTCGCGCACGACAAGATGGATGGTGGCCAGCGGTGTGCCGAGTTCATGCGCCGTCATGGCCGACATCGCTCCAAGGGCGGACAGGCGCTGCTCGCGCGCCATCACCACGCTTGCCGCATCGAGCGCGCGCACGAGCCTCGCCTCATCCAGGCTGACCCGCGCCGCCGAGACCGAAAACAGCATTACCCCCACCGCGAGCGCCGCAAAATGCCCCCATTGGTAAAGATCCGGCAGATGGATACCGCCGCGATGATGCCAGGGCAGGGGCTGGGCAAGCAGCGGCATCAATGCAGCCAGGGTCAGGGCGAGGATGGCGAGGATGGCGGCCTTCCGTGGGCTGAGGCTGAGGGCCGCCACGGTCACAGGCGCCAGCAGCAGCAGGAGAAAAGGGTTGGACAGGCCGCCCGTCAGCGTAAGCAGTGTTGCCAGTTGAACCGTATCGAAGGCGAGTTGCAGGGCCGCCTCCCATTCCCGCGCGAGGCGCTGGCTGGGAAAGGCGAAGGAGAGGAACACATTCAGCCAGGCTGAAGCGGCAATCATCGCCAGGCAGAGCGCCAGCGGCAAGTGGAAGCCGAGCCCGAAATAAACAAACATCACGGCAAAGGACTGCCCGGCCACGGCCAGCCAGCGCAGCGTTATGAAGGTTCGCAGGCGCGTCCGCCCGAGCGCGGACTGGGCCGAGCCGAGCCCCTCCGGCGCAAGCGTGAAGATCGTATCCTCGAATCCGGGCCGGGCAGGGCGGGCGGTCTCGTCCATGCGCGACTTATGCGGCAGCTTGTCCCTTGCGCCAAGGCGCCGCGAAGGGGGATGAGAGGGGATGAAACGCGCGCTGTCTGCCTCTCTCCTTGCCCTCCTGCTGGCCGCCTGCACCGATGCTGGCGCCCCGGCCGGGCCCGCGCCGGTTCAGGCTGGCGGCCAGCAGTCCGGCTGCCTCACGCGCGCCTATCCCGAAATCGGCGGCCCGATCGCGCTGACCGCGCATACCGGCGAAGCGGTGACCGAGGCCGATTTCAAGGGCCGCCAGACGCTCGTCTATTTCGGTTTTACCTTCTGCCCGGACATCTGCCCGATGACCCTCCAGACGGTCGCCGCCGCGCTGCGCCTCCTGCCGCCCGGC
>DAIRTA010000290.1:0-2670 GCA_036804125.1 Hyphomonas sp. | reverse complement strand
CTGTCGGGTCCAGGAACTGCCACAGGCCGAGCATGCCGATATAGTCGTTGTTCGCCTTCAGCAGGACAAGGCGCGAACGGTTGACGCCGTCCGAGCCGGCACGGCCGAGGCGCGGCGAGGTGAGCTCCTCATCATACTCCACTGTCATGCCGAGCGCGCCGCGATAGAGCGCGAGGCTCGCCTCGATATCGCGCACGATCAGCGTCGTCCGGCGTAGGTCCAGCGGATTATCGAGGGCAGGAGCGATCACAGACTCGACCGGCGCGACGGGTGCGGCCTGGTACTCGTTGACAGTCACACAGGCTGCCAGCACAGCACCGCTCAAAAGCATTATCAATGTACGTATCATTACTCATCCCCTCTCTTCCGCCTGAAAATATAACCACCGGCCGACGGGCCCCAGACATGATTGCCTTCGGCATCAAACCCGCGATCCCAGTTCACATAGGTGTCCGGTGTGCGTATGGTACGGCTGTCAACCTTTACGCCGCCGCGGAATGTATTCGGGCAGTCGAGGCTCCCCTGCCAATATTCCATACCAACCCGGTCAATCACGCCCATGCAGGCAACGCTGCCGATCCAGTCTTCTTCGAAGTCAGGGGACGGATCACGCCAGATGCCGCGGGCACCGGCCCGGGCTTCCGGACTGTCGAGCCGGTAGGTCGTGGAATGGATGCGCTCATGGCCGAGGCCGCGAAGCTGGATCACCACCTGGAAATAAGGCCGGTCCAGCGCATCGGGCGGGACGGCCTCGTCCGGCGCCCGCGCGAGGATGGCATTCTCCTGGTAGAGCCAGATACCGTCACTACGGTCACGCAGGATACGGACTGTTTCGCTGTTGACCCAGTCATAACGGGGATCAGCGGACTGCTCGCGGCTCGACCAGCTGCCCACGGCAAGGGCGGCGAATTCCTCAAGTGCGGAAGGCTCTTGCTGTGCTGACGCCATGGCAGCAGGGGTCTCGGCCGTGGCACATCCGGCGAGAAGAAGGGCAGATACGCCAAGGATAAAGGGTTTCATCGGGCGGTCTCCGGGCTGACATGTTTCGCAAAATGGGCGGCAATGTCCTCGCGTCTCGCCACCCAGACATCGGGATGGGCCTTCACATGGTCGAGGAAATCGCGGAAAGCGGCAATACGGCCTGGCCGGCCGATGATCCGAAGGTGGAGACCGAGGCTCATCATGCGGGCGCCCTCGCGCCGGCTTTCCGTATACAGCCAGTCGAAACTGCGGCGGGCATAGTCGAGCCACATTTCCGGCGTGAAGGCCGGGGCGAGCCAGAATTTCATGTCATTGGAATCGATCGCATAGGGCAGGACGACCATGGGCCGGGATGCGCCATCCGGCATGTCGACCTTCGCCCAATAGGGAAAATCGTCGGAATAATCATCCATGTGATAGGTATAACCCTGCTCCAGCAGGAGGCGGCGGGTAATATCCGTATGCAGATAGCGTGACAACCAGCCGGACGGGCGGCGTCCGCAGGTGGCCTCGATGCTGCGCGTGCCTTTCTCGATAAAGGCGCGCTCGGCCTCCTCCTCCATGAAAGCGGTAAAGGCCCATTTGTATCCGTGATTACAGGGCTCGTCATCGCGCGCGATAATCGCCTGCGCCAGCCAGGGCGCCTTTTCCAACGCCTGGCCGCAGACGGTCCATGTGGCAGGCATCCCGGCCTCGTCCAGCAGGCGAATGACACGCGGCGCCCCCCGATTGATGCCATACTGATAATTCGATTCATTTCCATGGATACGGATCGGCTTGCCCGGCACGGCGCCGAGCTCGTCGACCGGTTCCGGGCGGCTGTCGCCCTCATCGATGCGCCGCTCTGCACCTTCCTCGACATTGACGACAACAGAGAGAGCCAGGCGCGCCCCGCCCGGCCAGGCAAAGCCCTCCGGAGCCGGATCAGGCGGCATGCGGGTCATTCGGGCCTCGCGGCGAAGCTGACATCCGGCGTGTTGTTATCAATATCGCGCCAGAGGCGCCAGTTACCATCCGCGCCGCGCCGGAAGATCACAAAGGAGCGCCCCGAATCCCGCACCGGCTCGTCCACAGCCTCAGGGCTTTCCAGCCACCATTTCGCGATCTTGAAGGCATACGGCCCATCGACCGTGATCTCTTCCGTCTCGAACACGATCGACGCCCTCGCCCCGGCCTCACGGGAGGCGGCGAAATAGGCGAGGATCGCCTCGCGGCTCCGCCGGGCCGGCTGGCCACGGGTCATCAGCCAGGCATCGGGCTCATAGAGATCGTTCATGGCGCCGAAATCGCCGGCCTCATAGGCGGCGCGCCAGCGGACGGAGAAAGCGTCAAGCGCGGCGGCCTCCTCCGCCAGAGGCGGGCGTGGGCCATCCGGAGGCGGCGCCCCCAAGGCACAGGCGGAGAGGCCGAGCGCAAGCAGGCCGGCAAGCCATCCGCCCTGTGTCAATGCGGCTCCTCCCCGCCCGAGACATTCATGCTCTCGGCCGTGATGTAGGCGGCTTCATCGCTGCACAGCCAGGCGACCGCATTGGCGGTGTCTTCCGGCAGGCCCGGCCGGCGCATCGGGATGCGCGCGGCCATGTTCTCCAGATACTCTTCGACCGAGGCCGCGCCGACGACCTTGGAAAAATATTCATTCTGCCAGGCGCCGAGCCCGGTCGTGACATGGTTCGGGCAGACATTGTTGAC
>DAIRTA010000289.1:0-2672 GCA_036804125.1 Hyphomonas sp. | reverse complement strand
GTGCCGCCGATTGCCGAGGTGCAGGTGGCGCTGGCCGCGGCGGCGGCCTCGGTGACGGGGGAGAAGGGCGAGGCGCTGAAGAAGCGGCTGCGCACGGGCACCGTGGTGACCACGGATGATCGCAACTGGGAGCTGCGCTTCACCGCTTCGGCGCGGCGCTTCAACAAGAGCCGGGCGGTGGCCATCGACATGGAAAGCGCGACGATCGCGGCCAATGGTTTCCGCCTGAGGGTGCCCTATGGCACCCTCTTGTGCGTGTCCGACAAGCCGCTGCATGGCGAGATCAAGCTGCCGGGGGCGGCGAACCGCTTCTATGAGCGCGCGATCGGCGAACACATCCGTATCGGGATCGAAACGCTGGAGCGGCTCAGCGCCGATGGCGGGGCGAGCCTGCACAGCCGCAAGCTGCGCGCCTTCGACGAGCCGCCGTTCCGGTAGGGCGAGGACTCACCTCGCGCGCGTAAGGGCGGAGAGTTCGGCGCGCAGGCGGCGGCCCTGGTCTTTCACCTCGGCATCGACGCGGTCATGCTCGGCGCGCCAGATCGGCACGGCCTGCAACAGCAGCGCGTGGCCTTCCGGCGTCAGGCGGACGCGGCGCGAGCGGCGATCCTCCGGGTCCGGAATGATTTCGGCCAGCCCCCGCCGCGCCAGCGGCTTGAGGTTGGCCGTCAGCGTGGTGCGGTCGACCGCGAGCAGGCGGGCGAGCTCTCCGATGCGCGGCGGCTGTTCCTGGTTCAGCGCCATCATCAGGGAATACTGGCCATGGCTGAGGCCGAGCGGGGCGAAGGCGGCATCAAAGCGGCGGGCGAGCGTGCGCGCGGCGCGGTGGACGCCGAAGCAGAGGCAGCGGGAATAGACCTCCAGCGTGGTCTCGAGGGGAAGAATCGCCTTCATGACTCTTTTAATATGTTGACATCAACATAAAAGGCAAGGCAGGATATGCCGGCAAGAGGGAAAAGTCCGATGGCCGGTCTGGAGAAGAAGGTGCGCACCTGCCTGTGGTTCGAGACAGGCGGGGTCAAGGCGGCAGAGCTCTATGTGACGCTGCTGCCGGACAGCCGGATCGACGCGGTGTTCGCACATGGCAACACGGCCGACCCCATGGTGGTCGAGTTCACCCTTGGCGGCTGCCCGATGATGATCCTGACGGCGGGGCCGCATTTCAAGCTGACGCCGGCGGCGTCAATCTCTGTGCTGACGAAGGACCAGGCCGAGACTGACCGGCTCTGGGCGGCGCTGCTGGAAGGCGGCGGCGCGGAGAGCCAGTGCGGCTGGCTGACCGACCGGTTCGGCGTGTCCTGGCAGATCTGCCCCGAGGTGCTGCCGCGCCTGATGCATATGCCGGATGCAGCCGCCGCCGGGCGCGTGCGCGAGGCGATGCTGGCGATGCGCAAGATCGATATTGCGGCGCTGGAAGCCGCGTTTGCCGGATGAAGGGAGAAGCATGATGGCGAAGCGCAAGAAGCCAGTGGCCGAGATCGCAGCGGAATTCGGCATGACACTGATCACGCCGCACATCACCTGCCGGGAAGCGGAGAAGGCGATCGCCTTCTATGGCAAGGCCTTCGGCGCCGAACCGGTCATGCCGCCGATGAAGGGCCCGGACGGGCGGATCATGCATGCCACGCTGAGGATGTTCGGCGGGGCGGTCATGGTGGTCGATGAGTATCCCGAAATGGATGGCCACTCGCCGCAGGCGCTGGGCGGCAGCCCGGTGACGATGCATGTGATGGTGGAGGATGTGGATGCGGCGTTTGACCGGGCCGTGGCGGCCGGCGCGGAGAGCGTGATGGCGGTGGCCGACCAGTTCTGGGGCGACCGCTATGGCATGATCCGGGATCCGTTCGGACACCTCTGGTCGCTGGCCACGCCCGTTTACCCGCCGAAATCGGCCGAGGATATCAACCGCGATATGGCCGCGGCCTTCAGCAGTCAGGGCTAGCAGGAGAAAGAGAATGTATGTAGACGGATATATACTGGCGGTGCCGGAGGCTAACAAGGAGGCCTATCGCCAGCATGCGGAGGAAGCCTGGCCGTATTTCCGCGATCTCGGCGCGACCTCGATGGTCGAGGCCTGGGGCGATGAGGTGCCGGACGGCAAGGTCAATTCGATCAATTCAGCCGTACGGCGCAAGCCGGAGGAAACGGCGGTGTTCTCCTGGGTGACCTGGCCGGACAAGGCCACGCGCATGGCCGGATGGGAGAAGATGCAGGCTGCCGGCCCGCCCGAGGGCGCCATGGCCACCATGCCGTTTGACGGCCAGCGGATGATCTATGCCGGCTTCGACCTGCTTCTCGGCGATGCGATGAAAAAGGCCGGTTATATCGACGGCACGGTGATGCCGGTGCCGGCGGCCAAGCGCGCCGCCTTTGTCGAGGCGTCGAAGAAGATGGCGGAGCTGTTCATCGAGCATGGCGCGACGAGCGTGGTCGATTGCTGGGGCGATGAGGTGCCGGAGGGCAAGGTCAATGATTTCCACGGCGCCGTGCTGCGCAAGCCGGATGAGGCCGTGGTATTTTCCTGGATCGGCTGGAAAGACAAGGCCGCGCGGGATGCGGGCTGGGAGGCGATCATGGCCGACCCGCGCATGGACCAGTACAGCCCGAAAAGCGTGGGCGCCGATATGGGCCGGATGATCTTCGGGGCGTTCGAGCCGATCGTCTCGGTCTGA
>DAIRTA010000288.1:0-2672 GCA_036804125.1 Hyphomonas sp. | reverse complement strand
CTCGGCCTGCTCGGCGCCGAACTCGTCACCGCCGCGCCCGGCTCGGCCGGCAAGCGCGCGCCGCATGTCGCCGCTTTCATTGCCAATGTCGAGCGCGCGGCCGGCGGCCTTCCGCTGCGCGCGATCCCCGGCTGGGTGCGCCCGCTCGTTTCCTTCCTGCAGCCGCGTATCGGGCCGCGCGGTCTCGAATTTGCCCGCACGCGGCTGGAAATGAAGGCGGCTGAGACCGTCATCCACTTGCGCCGCGAGGCGCCGGCCAAGCTCAAGAACATGGTGCCGGCCCATGTCTGGCGGCTGCTGGACCCCTACGGGATCAAGCCCCGTCCGGGCGAGGTCCGCGACCCGGAAGAGGAAAACCAGCCCCCCGGATGACAGCCCGCGCCGACTCGTGCACAAGCCTCGCCGCCATGTCGCAACGTTTCGCCGGTCCTGAACTCCTGCGCCTCATCGACCTGCTCGCGCGCCTGCCGGGCCTCGGCCCGCGCTCGGCGCGCCGGGTCGCGCTGCACCTGATAAAACGCCGGGACACCCTCCTCCTGCCGCTCGCCGAAGCCATGGCCGCGGCCGGTGCGCGGATCGAGAAGTGCCGGGTCTGCGGAAACTATGACACGGTCCAGCCCTGCGCCGTCTGCCAGCTGCCGGGCCGCGATGAGGGCCTGCTCTGCGTGGTCGAGGATGTCCCCGATCTCTGGGCGCTGGAGCGCGGCGGGGCCTATCGCGGGCGCTATCATGTCCTCGGCGGGGTCATTTCCTCCCTCGACGGTGTCGGGCCGGATGATCTCGGCATTCCCGATTTCGTCCGCCGCGTTGAGCAAGGGGATGTGCGCGAGGTCATTCTTGCGCTGAATGCCACCGTCGCCGGGCAGACGACCGCTCATTATATTGCCGAACAGCTGGAAGGCCGTGGCATCACGATCACGCGGATGGCCCAGGGCATCCCGATCGGCGGCGAACTCGACCAGCTTGATGACGGCACGCTGGCCGCCGCCCTGCGGGCCCGGCGCGGTGTCTAGACCGACAGCCCGCGCGGCGCGATCGTCTCCAGTTCCTTCAGCATCCCCGGCGGGGCGGGCACCGCCTTGCGCGCATCGAGGTCGAGCGTGATCGCGACCGCCTCGCAGCTCGCCCAGGCGCCGCCCGTCAGCGGGTCCATCACCCAGTGGATCAGGGAATGGGTCTTGCCCGACACCGTCCCGAGCGAGCTATGGATCGCCATCAGGTCGCCCTCGCGCGGCATCGCATGATAGCGCAGGCGGTATTCCAGGACCGCCGCGCCCATGCGCACCCCGCCCGCCGCCTCGGCGACCCGGCTGCGCCAGTCATACAGCAGGTTCGGCACCGAATCAGAAATCCGCCCGATGATCCAGGAGGGCGCCATCCATCCGTGAACGCCGCAATGATCCGGCGGCACGGCGCACAGCCCGATCTGCGGCGCGCCGCAAGCTTCAACCCGGTCCATCCTGATCGCGTCCAGGTCGAGGGCCGGCGCGTCCGGATCAAGCGAGCGCGGCCGCGCCTCTTCCGGCCCCTCGCCGCTCAGCGCGCTCAGCGCAGCCTGTGTCCGGCGGCTCCAGCCGAAGGGCCGGCGCTCATCGGTATCGGCATGCACGATCCGTGTCCGGAAGGCCGCGGCGAGGCTGCCATCACCATGACGCAGCTCCTGATAGACCACCGCATCGCTTTGCCCGGCTGACAGCACGCAGCCCGCCATGCTCAGCGGCCGGCCGGGCAGGACTTCGCGGATGAAGCGGATATGCTGGTCCACCGGGATCAGCGTGGACGGCGATTCGCGCCGGAAGGCCGTCGGCAGGTGCAGCCTGTGCGCCAGCGTGATCAGGCCCTCGAGCTGCTTCTCGACATAGATGCGCACATTCATGTGCCCCATCTCGTCGCAATCCCACTGATTGCAGATTCCCGCCCAGAGGGGGATCATGCCGCGCAGTCCCGGCACAGCCCGCGCACCTCGATCACGGCGCGGCGCATCCGGAAACCGGCGCCTTCCGTCTCACGGGTCAGGGCCGCTGTCGCCTTGACGGCATGCAGCTCCTCGGCCTGCTGGCAGGCCTCGCAGATCAGGAACACGGCCGAATGGCTGTGGCCGGTATGGCCGCAGGCGACATAGGCATTGAGGCTCTCGATCTTGTGGGCAAGGCCCGCCTCCTGCAGGAAATCCAGCGCGCGATAGACGGTTGGCGGCTTCGGTGAGCCTTCACCATCGAGGCGTTCGAGCAGGTCATAGGCTTTTGCCGGCTGCGGGCTTTCCACGAGCAGGCGCAGGACCTTGCGGCGGATGCGGGTCAGGCGCTGGCCTTTCTTGGCCATCAGGATCTCGGCCTCGCTCAGGAAAGCGTCCGCATCCCGCGGGCTGCAGGGCGTATTGGCACCCAGGGAGGCATGAGGGGCATTCATCCATCCATTGTCCGGTGTTTTGCCCGGAAAGGGAAGGGCCGGGCGGCGACCGCGAAAAGCTGTGAGCAGAGGCACCGGAAGACACAGCATCCGGCCACTCCAGCGGTATCCCGGCTCTGGACGCGGCGGGCAAATCACCCGAGTCTTTGCCTTGTGAGGCCGCTGCGGCCTGGTTGAGTCAGGAGTGATCCCCGCATGCAGCTTACAGAACGGGAAGGGCTGGAAATCTGGATGCGCGCGGTCACGGCCTCGGTGCGCGCCGA
>DAIRTA010000287.1:0-2676 GCA_036804125.1 Hyphomonas sp. | reverse complement strand
GATCGCAATGGCGAAGAGGACCACGGCATACAGGCCGAGAACACCCAGATCGATCAATCCCAGATTCATGCCCGGCCCTGCCCCTGCTGAATATGAATGCGCGCCCTGAAAACCGACACGGCCTGATCACGTCGCCGCGCGGGCTGGTGCGGGCGGCCGGACTCGAACCGGCACGGCCGTGAGGCCTGGGGATTTTAAGTCCCCTGTGTCTACCATTTCACCACGCCCGCATGCATGGCCTCTGGTTAGGCGGCAGGGCAGGCCGTGGCAAGCGTCCCCCGCGCGAGGCGGGGCAGCGCCGCCTCCTGCTTTCCTTTGGCGGGTTTGGCCGCTAGGTGTCTTTTGACGCCAGAACCGAGGACACCGTCCGAATCATGCCGGAACAGACCGCCGCGACTCGCGCCGCGCTGCGGAGAGGCCCGCTTGGGCCCGCCGCCCGCACAGGCCTCTGGCTCGGCCCCCTGCTGGGCATACTGATCGCTCTGATGCCGCTTCCGGCCGGGCTGGAGCGGGAGGGCCTGCTGATCGCGGGGCTCCTGGTGCTGATGGCGGTGTGGTGGGCGAGTGAAGCCGTGCCTATCGGCATGACGGCGCTCCTGCCGCTGGCCATCGTGCCGCTTACGGGTGTCCTGCCGCTGCGCGCGGTGGCGGCGCCCTATGCCGATCCGGTCGTGCTCCTGCTTCTCGGCGGTTTCATCGTGGCGATCGGCATCGAGAAATGGGACCTGCACAAGCGCATCGCCCTGAATGTCCTCGCCCTCTCGGGAACGCGGCTGAAGCTGCTCGCGGCCGGGTTCATGGCCGCAACGGCGCTGCTCTCGATGTGGATCTCCAATACGGCGACGACGCTGATGATGGCACCGATCGCCCTGTCGGTTGCCTTCGCGGCGGGCGGCGGCATGAAAACCGCAGGCGCGCTGCTGCTCGGCATCGCCTATGCCGCTTCCATCGGCGGGCTGGCGACGCCGGTCGGCTCGCCGACCAATCTCATCGCCATCGGCTGGCTGCGCGAGAATGCCGGCGTCGAGCTCGGCTTCACCGACTGGATGCGCTTCGGCCTGCCGGCTGTCGCCCTGCTCCTGCCTGTCGCATGGTTCATCGTCACGCGCGGGATGGCAAGCGGCGGCAAGGCCGGGGGTGCCGCGCGGGAGGTCATCCTCGAGGCGCGGCGCAGCCTTGGCCGGATGCGCGCGCCGGAGATCCGCGTTGCGGCCGTCTTCGCCATGGTCGCACTCGCCTGGATAAGCCGCAGTATCCTCAACACCCTGCCGGGCCTGGAAGGGCTCACCGATATGGGCATTGCCATCTTCGGGGCGATCCTGATGTTCCTGGTGCCGAATGGCGCTGGCAGCGACGACAAGGGCTGGGCGCTGCTCGACTGGGAGGATGCGCGGGCGCTGCCCTGGGAGGTCGTGCTGCTGTTCGGCGGCGGGCTGTCGCTGGCCGCCGCCGTTCAGGCCTCGGGGCTCGCTGCCTGGCTCGGCGCGGAGCTGGCGGGGCTCTCCGCCATTCCCGCCCTGCTCTTCATCGCGCTGCTCGTCGCGCTGATCATCTTCCTGACAGAGATCATGTCCAATGTCGCCGCGATGACCACTTTCCTGCCGGTGCTCGGCGCGCTCGCTGCCGCTACCGGAGCCGATGTCACAACCCTTGTCATCCCGACCGCGCTCGCCGCCTCCTGTGCCTTCATGCTGCCGATCGCGACAGGGCCGAACGCGGTTGCCTTCAGCACCGGGCAGATCACGATTGTCCGGATGGCCACGACCGGTTTCCTGATCAACATCGCCGGCATAATCCTCATCACCGCCCTGTTCAGTCTCTGATAGCGAGGCAAAAGAAAAAGCGCGCAGCCTTTGAGGCTGCGCGCTTCTCAAGAGTACTGGCGAACAGGCCGGCCGGGGCCGGCCAGTGCCATTATCCTTAGACGAGCTCGATCGTGCTGACGGCCATCTTGCCAGAGCGCTGGTCGCGGGCCGTTTCGAAGGAAACCTTCTGGCCTTCATTCAGGCTGGCAATGCCGGCGCGCTGAAGCGCCGAGACGTGCACGAACACGTCATTGCCGCCGTCGGTCGGCGAGATGAAGCCGAAGCCTTTTTGGCCATTGAAGAATTTCACAGTTCCGGTAGTCATGTAGTCGTATCCAATATCGTTAGTAGGCTGACAACGCGCCAGCCTTTGCGTATCGAGAGTTTGGTGGGGTTGTCTGAAACTGCACCCTGAGGGGCACCGCGCCTGAGTCGTCCGGCCAATGTCGATGGCGCCCCTATGACGCAGGGCGAGCGCGATTTCAAGTTATTTATCTGTCAGGCGGCCGATCGCCCGCAACTGCGTCATTTCAGGACACTCGCTCGAATACCGCCGCCAGGCCCTGCCCGCCGCCAATGCACATGGTTTCAAGGCCGTAGCGCGCCCCGCGCCGGTCCATTTCCCGCAACAGGGTCGCCAGGATACGCCCGCCCGTCGCCCCGACCGGATGGCCGAGCGAGATCCCCGAGCCATGCACATTCAGGCGGTCATGATCGCTCCCGGCCAGCCCCATCGCCTTTGTGCAGGCGAGCACCTGCGCGGCAAACGCCTCATTGAGCTCGATCAGGTCGATATCCTTCATGCCCAGCCCGGCTATCTTCAAGGCCTTTTCCGTGGACGGAACGGGCCCGATGCCCATCACCGCCGGGC
>DAIRTA010000286.1:0-2682 GCA_036804125.1 Hyphomonas sp. | reverse complement strand
TCTACACCTTCGAGGATGAGAACCTCGTCGTGCGGCGCAAGAAGACCGCGCATGACGCCCCTGCCCTGTTTCGGGCACAAAGCAGCCTGCATGTCGAACCCGATGCCTATGACCGGGCGCGCGCCCTTGCCCCCGGCTGGGATGTCCATCAGCTGGAAAGCGAATGGCGCAGCTGGGTGTTCGACAAGGCAATCGTGGTCAAGGAACCGACCCGCCACTTCCTGAGCTTCTGCAAGAAGCGCGGGGCCTATCGCTGACGCTTATTGGATGGCGCGGCTCAGAACTTCCTCGGCCCACTGGTTCAGGCTCTTGCCGGACAACTCGGCGGCCATGGCGGCCTTGCGGTGCACCTCGGGGCTGACCCGGAACATGACCTGCCCGGAATAGGTCTTCTGAGGCTCCTTGCCGATCTTGGTGCAGGTCTCGATGTAATCCTCAACCGCCTCGTGGAAGGCCTTGCGAAGCCCTTCCACGGTATCCGCGTGAAAGCCGACACGATCCCGGATACCGGCAATCTGGCCGGTAAAAATCCCGTCTTCGTCGTCATACTCGATGCGGGCGGCATAGCCCTTGTAAGTCATGGTGTTGCTCATGGTTTCACCCCGATCCGTTCCAGGAAATCGCGGGCATCGCGCACCTGGTACCGTTTAGCTTCCCTGGCTGGGTGCGGGCGATGAAACGTCGCCACCTCGCCATCCTTCTCGAACCGCACCCGTGACCCGCGCCCTTCGATCAGCCGTGCGCCCGCGGCCAGCAGCAGACCTTCGACCGCTGCCCAGTCTATGGTGCCGGACACCGGGTCGGCGAAGACGGCGGCAAGGGTCTTGCGGTGCTTGTTGTTCATTGGGACAAGATAGAGAGTGCTTGCATTTTTTGCAAGCACTCATGGTCGGGTGAGTGGCCGGGAAGCCGGTCGGTATCGGACATGGCAGGTTAGTTCTTGCTGGCGGTACCCGCGTTGATCGTCGGGGCGATCTCGGGCTTGTTGTAGGCGGCAAACAGCATGTTGAGGCCTTCGGCCAGCAGGTCTTCCATGGTGCGCCCCTGCTCGGCGGCCAACAGTTTCAGCTGGTAGCGGACGGCGGGCGGGAAGTGACCGGTGATGGCCTTGGTCCCTGCCCGGCTTGGCTGGTTGCTCTTACCGGAAGCCGTGTCGGCTGTCGGCGCAGGCTTTGCTGCGGGCTCGATCTTCTCAACGAGGGCCGCAACCGGCCGGGCGCGGGTGCTGCCAGCCACGTCGCGCATGGCGTCGGCGATGTTGGGGCGCTTAGACATGGGCGACAACCTCCCGCTGTGGTGACAAGCCTAATTGTATACTTGCATACTCATATACTTGTCGTATCTCGGCAGCGGCCTTGCCGCGCGGTTCGATCTCGGATGCGCCGCGTCCCTGCGCATAGGCGTCCTGGAAGGTGATCCGGTCGCCAATCGTAGCCGGACAAACCGGCATGCCCTGTTGTTCCAGCCACTGGGCGGTTTCCTCGTGACGGTTGCCGAAGGGTTTGACCCGCGTCAGCACGGCGGCGCGCGGCTTGTTCCCGGCAAGGTCGATCAGGTCGCAGGTGGCCCGGATGGTTTTCAGGTCGATGACCGATGGTTGCAGGGGCACCAGCACCAGGTCGGCAACACGCGCCCCGGCAAGGGCCGCCTGCTCGGTGCGGCCTGCGGTGTCAATCAGCAGGAGGTCGATGCCCATTTCACGGGCGCGCTCGACCACGGCCTCGATCCGGGCGGGCTGGGCGTCGATGACAACCGGCGCGTCGGCCTTACGGATATCGCCCCATTCGCAGGCGCTGACCTGCGGATCGAGGTCGATGATCGCGACCGTAAGGCCATCGGCAATGGCGGCGGTGGCGAGGGATATGGCGAGGGTGGTCTTGCCGGTGCCGCCCTTCTGGCAGATGAAGGCTATTGTCTTCATGGCGACAAGTCTCCTTGCTGGCTTGTCAAAAAGTATACTTCTAGTCTTGTAGCGTTGATGACACGGGCTGGCAATCCGCCCGCCGGTCGGCACGAAACAAGGGCTGCGCCCTGTGCTCCCCAGAACACGGCTTAACTTATGTTCGCTTTTTGTTCCATTTCTTATTTGCCTGATGTATAGTCGCCGCATTCAGCACAACAGGGGCACTGCCGCGATTGGACGGCCAGCGCAGCAACGGGGGAGGGGATCATGGTTCGTCGAATTCATCTGCACATGGACATGGATGAGAGTGAAGCGGCGATGATCCGGAATGCGGCCCGGCTGGTGAAGCTGCGCCCGTCCTACTACGTTCTGAACCGTATCCTGCGCGTGGCCGAATGGGAAATCGGCGAACTGACCCAGCAAAAGAAGCCGGAAGGCCCGCCCGAAGATATCGACGCGGGCTCCGGTGTCTCAGAGGGGGTATCAGAGGGCAGTTCTGGCGGCCCCGGCCAAAAGGGCAACAATGATGACGACCAGGACGCGCTGTCACCTGAGAAGGTGAAACAGCGCCTGATCGAGCGCCGCGCCCGGAAGATTCCGGGCGGCAAGGTCGCGCCACTGGCCTGACCGGTTGCGCTGTGGCTGCAACGGTCGATCCCGACCTCTCTTTGCAAAGCATTCGAGCGCCCACATGGGCGCTCTTCCTTGTTCCGGCGGCACCCTTGAAGGGGTAACTGGACCGAAGCTGCGAAACCGGACAAAAATCAGAACATTTGTGA
>DAIRTA010000285.1:0-2687 GCA_036804125.1 Hyphomonas sp. | reverse complement strand
CCGATGCCGCGCTCGACGGAGGAGTGGGAGATGTCCCGCTCATGCCAGAGCGCGACATTCTCCATGGCCGGAATGACAGCCGAGCGGACCAGCCGGGCAAGGCCGGTGAGGTTTTCGGTCAGCACGGGATTGCGCTTGTGCGGCATCGCCGAGGAGCCCTTCTGGGCCTCTGAAAAAAATTCCTCGGCTTCCAGGACTTCCGTGCGCTGAAGGTGACGGATTTCCGTTGCCAGCCGCTCAACCGATGAAGCGATGACCCCCAGAACAGCGAAGAACATCGCGTGGCGGTCACGCGGGATGACCTGCGTCGAGACGGGCTCGGGTGTCAGCCCGAGTTTTCCCGCTACATGGGCTTCAATGGAAGGATCGATATTGGCGAAGGTGCCGACCGCGCCGGACAATGCGCAGGTGGCAACCTCGCTGCGGGCCGCGGCCAGCCGCTCCCGGGCGCGTGAAAACTCGGCATGGAAGCCGGCGAGTTTCAGCCCGAATGTCGTCGGCTCGGCATGCACGCCATGGCTGCGCCCGATGGTCGGCGTGAATTTGTGTTCTTCGGCTCGCTGGCGCAGGGCGGCCAGGATGCGCGCAAGGCCGGTATCGAGAAGGTCTGCCGCGCGCACGAGCTGGATATTGAAACAGGTGTCGAGCACATCCGAAGAGGTCATGCCGAGATGCAGGAAGCGGGCTTCCTCGCCGACATTTTCCGCGACATTGGTCAGGAAGGCGATGACATCATGCTTGACCTCGCGTTCGATGGCATCAATCCGGCTGACGTCAAACCGGCCGCGCTCGCGCACCGCCTGGCTCACGCCCTTTGGAATCTGCCCGGCCGCTTCCATGGCCTCGGCGGCCAGCGTCTCGATCTCCAGCCAGATGGCAAAGCGCGTCTCAGGCGCCCAGATCGCGGCCATTTCCGGCCGCGTATATCGCGGAATCACGCCTTGCCTCCCTCTTTTGTCCTTGATGGTGACCGTCTAGCGGCTGCCGCTGCCAGCCGGAAGACGCTGTGGCGAGATTCGATCAGGACGGGAAATCGGCGTGCAGGCCTTGTCCCGCGCGTTTCCAAAACAGCCCGCTGGCGCTAGCGTTCCCGAATCATCGGCAAAAGGAGCCTTGATGACGGCGACCAATCAACCCGCCGCGATATCGGCACAATTTACCGGCCGGTCGGCGACCGGTCGCCACTGGCGGCTGGCTGCGACGGATGAGGGGAAGGTGCGCCAATTGCAGCGTCAAGCGGGGGTTAGCGACCTGCTGGCCCGCCTCCTGGCTCTGCGCGGGGTCGAGCCGGAAGGCAGCAAGGACTTCCTGTCGCCCACGCTGCGTGCGCTGTTTCCGGATCCGTCGACATTTGCCGGCATGGATACCGCGACCCGGCTCGTGCTGGATGCAATCCTGGAGCGGCGCCGGGTCACGGTCTTTGCCGATTATGATGTCGACGGTGGTACCTCGTCGGCGATCCTGGCGCGCTATTTCCGCGCCTGGGGGGTGGAGCTGGGGCTGTATGTTCCTGACCGGCTGGAGGAAGGCTATGGGCCTTCTCCGGAAGCCTTCCGGCGCATCCAGGAAGGCGGGGCGGACCTCGTCATCACGGTCGATTGCGGGGCAGCAGCCGTAGAGGCGCTGGGCGAGGCGCGGCGGATCGGCTTGCCCATTGTGGTGATCGACCACCACCTGATGGGCGCGTCCATCCCGGAAACGGCCGCGCTGATCAATCCCAACCGGCCGGATTGCGCTTCCGGGCAAGGGCATCTTGCAGCGGCCGGCGTTGTTTTCGTATTCGTGGCCGCCCTGAACCGGCTCGCGCGCGAGCGCGGCGTGGCGCCGCCGGGCGGGTTGCCTGACCTGTTGCAATGGCTCGATCTCTGCGCGCTCGGCACACTGTGCGATATGGCCCCGCTGAAAGGCGTCAATCGGGCCTTTGTGCGCCAAGGGCTTGCCATGCTGAGCAGCGGCCTCAATCCGGGTCTTTGTGCCCTTTCGCGTGTTGCCGGGCTCCGGCAGGCCGACAGCGTCTATCACGCCACGTTCATGCTCGGCCCCCGGCTCAATGCCGGTGGGCGCATAGGCGATCCCTGGCTGGCGGCGCGCCTGCTGGCTACCGATGATGAGGCAGAGGCAATAGCCTATGCCGAAGAACTGCATGCGCTCAACGAAGCGCGCAAGGCAGTCGAGACGGCGATACTCGATGCCGCCGTCCAGCAGGCCGAGAAGGCCCTTGCTGCCGATCCGGACCGCAACATCCTGATTGCAGCCGGGGAAGGCTGGCATCCCGGCGTGATCGGCATTGTGGCCGGGCGCCTGCGCGAGCGGTTCCACAAGCCTGCGATCGTCATCGGCTGGGGCGAGGGGCTCGGCCCTGTGGCCAAGGGATCCGGACGCTCGGTGCCCGGGATCAATCTGGGCGATGCGATCAGCCTGGCGGCCCGGGAGGGACGAATACTGTCGGGTGGCGGCCATGCCATGGCGGCCGGCCTCAGCTTGCGCCCGGACCAGATCGGCGCGTTTGATGACTGGATGCGTGAGCACCTGTCAGGCTTAAGCGAAGCCTGCGAGGGGGCGCGCGATCTCGTCATAGACGGCCTGATCGCGCCGGGTGCCGCAACGCCCGCCCTGGCGGATGAAATTGCCACACTCGGCCCATTCGGAGCCGGAATGGCGGAGCCTGTCTTTGCCATGGCGGATGT
>DAIRTA010000284.1:572-2704 GCA_036804125.1 Hyphomonas sp. | reverse complement strand
GCCGATGACGCAGGTCAGCATGTCGGTCATCACGCGCCGACTTCCGCTCCGCCGGCGCCAGGTTCGATATCGTGGGATCAGTGCACAGCGCCGCGTCCACGGTCTTCCACGGACCACAAGACCTGCGCGATGTCGGCGAGCAGCATCGCCATCAGGGCCTCGCCGACCTGCGTGCCACGAGCGGTGTCATGTGCCTTCATGATCCTGAGCGTGGTGCTCAGGGCGGGCATCGCCGTGCCGCGCAGATGAATACCCGGTCGGCTGCCCGTCTTCTCGATGGCGATCTCGCACACCGCAAACAGAGCCGGGATCGCGGCCACCACCCGCGCGGGAGACAGGGCCACCTCGACCCTCTGCGCGAGTTCTTCGCGCCAGGCCTCGAGAAAGCATGAGGGCGAGAGGGGGCCCTTGTCCTCGACGGCCCTGGTGCGGGCGGCTTCGACGGCAGCGGGGAGCTGCTGGACGAGCAGTACCGCCAGCACCGCCACAGGGTCGGCATCGTGTTGTCCTGATCTGTCCATGTCCGTCTCTCCGGACCACCGGCGCCGGACCCGCCCGGCGCTGCATGCGGGGTCAAGAGGGGCGCCGCTCAGGACGAGGGGTGACGACAGGGCCACGCCCCTGATCACCCCCATCTTGTCCTGCGGCGTCCTGAGCATCGCCCGCGCAGTGCGCGCGATGGCAGGCTTTGTCCTGACCGGCCTGCGTCAGCGGTCGAGCAGGCGGTACCGCGCGAGACCGGCGTCGATGTCGAGCGAGCGCTCGATCGCCTCGACCATGGTCTGCAGGGCCGTCGCGGCCCGGGTCGCGACCTTGGCAGGCTCGTCCAGGATGGTCCTCCTATGGCGCCAGGCGACGTGGGGCATCCCGTCCTCGTCCTCCGCCCACTCGCTCTTATCCTGATGCGTTGTTCCCTGCTCGACGATTTCCAGGCACCGCCCGATCAGGACCCGGCCGGTTGTCGCAGCCCAGGGCTCGACCGCGGCCTGATGGATGGCGGCGTCGCGCAGCGTCTCGATTTCGGGCTCTAGGTCCGGCCCGAGAAGCCCCGCCAGGGTGTCGGCCTGTCCCTCTTCCCACGCCCGTGCCGCGGCGCACGCATCCGCATAGGCGATGACAGCCAGGCACGCGACGGATGCCAGGCCCGCCTCCGATGTCTTGTCGTTCATGACGACCTCCTTGCACACCACAGGCCCCACGCCTGCGGTCAAGGTCATCGAGGGCATTCGGGCTTCCTGTCTCACGCTGCCCAGGCGCGAGCGAACAACGCCCGCCACCAGTGATCGTCCAGACAAGACCCGCGGTGTGACGGACATCGCGTCGGCCGCACCCAAGGAGGCCAACGCGATGTCCGTCACATTGCTGTCCAGCGCTGTCCTGGTTTCTTGCAGTTCTGTCCTGCATCGCGAATCCGTAGACACGTCTAAGGCCAACGCTGCTGCGTGGCCGACAGCGCGCCGACCGCGGCCAGGGAGACCTGCGCAATGTCGGTCGTTCCGATGATCCGATTTGGTGTGCTTGTAATCGGGCACCGGCGAGAGGTTCAAGGTTGTCCCTTCCCCGCACCGATTCCTGCTGAGTGGTACCTTGCTGCTTTCAGGCATGCGACTGAGGCTGTAGCAAATCCATGTGGCGGTGCAGGCCGCCGTCTTCTTTTGGCGAAGCCTCGCTTCGGCTTGAGAACATATATCGAACCTCATGTGCCAGTCGTGTGCCGCGGAACCCCCGGTAATGATTGGGAACATGCGGCGGAATCCGTGGAAACCGTTGTTAACAAATCGCTTTCCGATGTAGCGACAAGAAACGGATGGGAACAAACGAAAAGATCGGCCAAGGCCGATCTATCTATCTGAACTTATGGGATTTTTATGGTTGCGGGGGCAGGATTTGAACCTGCGACCTTCAGGTTATGAGCCTGACGAGCTACCGGGCTGCTCCACCCCGCGGACACGAGGTGTTTAGACCGTCATCTTTCTGCATGCAAGGGTGATGATCTCGTCGCCTGTGAAGGTCGCATACCCGATTGACGGCGCGCACCGTGCCCAGACCGGGTAATTGCTTCTGTGGTTGCCGCCCGTTGTGCAAGAGGTTTCGGCTCGTCGGGTCGCGTGATCGAGTGCGGTCTTCTGTGA
>DAIRTA010000284.1:0-562 GCA_036804125.1 Hyphomonas sp. | reverse complement strand
TGACGAGCTACCGGGCTGCTCCACCCCGCGGTATGGTTGGGTCGCGCGTTGGCGGACGCGAGCGTCGCTCGGGCCGGGGCCTCGGGGCGACGGGACAAGTGGGGATGAGATGAGGATTGGGGGCTCTGCTGGCAAGACCTGGCGATGACCTACTCTCCCACGCCTTAAGACGTAGTACCATCGGCGCTGGTGCCTTTCACGGCCGAGTTCGGGAAGGGATCGGGTGGGGCAACACCGCTATAACCACCAGGTCGTGCCAGCAGAGGTCCAGACGCGTTTGCCAGAACGTCGCCCGATCAGGGCATGACGCTCTCGCTTCATAACTTTGGCGCAGCTTGACCCGACCCAAAGGATCGGGCGCTGCACTTGTCCATGTTCGCTGTCAAGAACCCCGAACCTTCAGGTTCGAGGGCAAGGTGCCGCCCGGTGACGGGCAGACAAACAAGCTCAAGCCAATCGAGCCATTAGTACGGCTTAGCTCCACGCATTGCTGCGCTTCCACATGCCGCCTATCAACGTGGTGGTCTTCCACGGCTCTCATGCGAGACCTGGTTTTGAGGGG
>DAIRTA010000283.1:0-2716 GCA_036804125.1 Hyphomonas sp. | reverse complement strand
GTGGCCTTCGACCTCGCAACCCACCGGGGTTATGATTCCGATCATCCGCGCGTGGCTGGCGATGTCGGCATGGCGGGTGTCGCGATCGACTCGATCTATGACATGCGCACGCTGTTCTCCGGCATTCCGCTCGACCAGATGAGCGTATCGATGACCATGAACGGCGCCGTGCTGCCGATCATGGCGCTTTACATCGTGGCTGCCGAGGAACAGGGCGTGCCACCGGAGAAACTCGCCGGCACGATCCAGAACGACATCCTGAAAGAATTCATGGTGCGGAACACCTATATCTATCCGCCCAAGCCCTCCATGCGGATCATCTCGGACATCTTCGCCTATACCTCAGAGAAGATGCCGAAATTCAACTCGATCTCGATTTCCGGCTATCACATGCAGGAAGCGGGCGCGACAGCCGACCTTGAACTCGCTTACACGCTGGCCGATGGCATCGAATATATCCGCGCGGGCGTGGCTGCCGGGCTGGATGTAGACGCTTTCGCGCCGCGCCTGTCTTTCTTCTGGGCGATCGGCATGAACACCTTCATGGAGATCGCCAAGCTGCGTGCGGCCCGCCTTCTCTGGGCAAGGCTCGTGAAGGAGAATTTCAATCCGCAGTCTGTCAAGTCGCTCAGCCTGCGGACCCATTCGCAAACGTCCGGCTGGAGCCTCACGGCGCAGGATGTCTATAACAATGTCATCCGCACTTGCCTCGAAGCCATCGCCGCCGCAGGCGGGCAGACCCAGAGCCTGCATACCAACAGTTTTGACGAAGCCCTTGCCCTGCCGACGGACTTCTCCGCGCGGATTGCCCGCAACACGCAGATCCTGCTGCAACAGGAGGCCGGCGCCTGCCAGACCATCGATCTCTTTGGCGGCAGCTATTATGTCGAGCGCCTGACGCATGACCTTGCCGCCAGGGCGCTGGAGCATATCGCGGAAGTCGAGGCGATGGGCGGGATGGCGAAAGCCATCGAGCAGGGCCTGCCGAAGCTGCGCATCGAGGAAGCCGCCGCGCGCACCCAGGCGCGGATCGATTCCGGCGAACAGACCGTGGTCGGCGTCAACAAGTTCCTGCTCGACGAGGACGAAGATGTCCCGGTGCTGAAGGTCGATAATGCCGCCGTGCGCCGGATGCAGCTCGACAAGCTCGCGCGCCTGAAGTCTGAGCGGAATGAGGCGGACGTCACGGCGAAGCTGGATGCCATCGCGAAGGCGGCGGCGGGCACGCAGGGGAACCTGCTGGCGCTGGCGGTGGATGCGGCGCGCGCGAAGGCGACCGTTGGGGAGATTTCCGAGGCGGTCGAGCGCAGCCAGGGCCGGCACAGCGCCGTGATACGGTCCATCAAGGGTGTGTATGGCGGCGGCGTGAAGGATAATGACAGGGCGCGCACGGCTGCCGATCTCGCCGCTGGCTTCTCCCAGCGCCATGGCCGCAAGCCGAAAATCTATATCGCCAAGATGGGTCAGGACGGGCATGACCGGGGACAGAAGGTCGTCGCCTCGGCGCTGATGGACCTTGGCTGGGAGGTGGAAATCGGCCCCCTGTTCCAAACGCCGGAGGAAGCCGCGCGCGATGCGCGAAAGGCCGGCGTGGATATTGTCGCGGCGTCCTCGCTCGCCGCCGGGCATCTGACGCTGGTGCCGGAACTCAAACGCGCGCTCGGTAATGAAGGCGCGGCCAATGCCCGGATCATCGTGGGCGGCGTCATTCCGCCCCAGGACTTTGACGCCTTGCGCGCGGCCGGCGCCGCCGCCATTTTCCCGCCCGGCACGGTCATTGCCGACAGTGCCATCCGGATGCTGGAATTGCTGGAAGGCCAGGATGATCCGGCCCGCACGGCCGCAGAATGAGTTAAAGGAAGCCGCTCATGATCCTCTCGACCACGCCAACCATCCAGGGCCGCGAAATTCGCGAATACAAAGGCATCGTCTGCGGCGAGGTGATCATCGGCGCCCATCTCGGCAAGGACATCCTTGCGGGCTTCACCAATCTCGTCGGCGGGCGATCGGAAGCCTATGAGAGCACGATCCGGGAGTCGCGCGACAACGCCCTCGCTGAACTCAGCGAGCAGGCCCGGCGCCTCGGCGCAGACGCGGTCGTGGCGATCAAGTTCGATTATGGGGTCATCGGCCAGGGCGGCTCGATGATGATGGTCGCGGTGTCGGGCACGGCAGTCACGCTCGCATGAGCGCGCTGGCCATCGCGGCGCCCGATGGGGAGAGCCTGCTGGCCTGCGCCGAGAAATGCTTTTCCCTGCTTCCGGACCATATGCGCGCGGCGGCCGGGGATGTCCGTATCATCGTCTCCGATTATGCCGAGGACGCGATCCTTGAGGAACTCGGTATCGACGACCCGCTGGACCTGACCGGGCTCTATGCGGGCATTCCGCTGACGGAGGAGAGCGTCACGCACCCCTCGCCGCACAGGCCGCTGATCTATCTCTACCGCCTGCCGATCCTGTTTGAATGGGCTGTTCGCGGCGACACGACTGTCGAGGATCTCGTTACCCATGTGTTCATCCATGAGCTCGGCCATCATTTCGGCTGGTCGGATGAGGCGATGGATGCCAAGCTCGCGGAAGACGGCGACTAATGCGCCGTTTTCAGGCCGTGAAAATTGTGCAACGGTCTGGAGCGCCAATCAGGGAGGGGACAAATCCGATGAAATGGGTAATTCTGGCCGCAGGCTTCAGCCTTGTCGCCTGCTCACAGGCCG
>DAIRTA010000282.1:0-2720 GCA_036804125.1 Hyphomonas sp. | reverse complement strand
CATCGGTCTCGACATCGCGGCGCAGGGTGGTGATCTCGACCGGAACGCTGTCATGGATTGCCGTGACGGTGCCGTGCTCGATGCCGGTGGGAATGGCGCGGATGCCGGACGCCTTCAGCGCGGCGATGACGGCGGCAGGCTCAAGCTGGGTGGCGATGTCGATGTCGGCCGCATCGGCGCCGCGCAGCGTGTTGCGCACACAGCCGCCGACATAGCGCGAGGCGCCGGGGCGCGCGGTTTCCAAAGCGGTCATGACCGCCCGGCTGGCGGGCGACTTCAGCCAGGCGGCATCGATCCGGTCAGGTCGGGTCATCGGCGGGGGCCGCGCCCGGCGGCGGGGTGACACGGCCGCGTTGCAGGCCGACATCCTCCGTGTTGCGCACGCAGGTATAGGTCCGCTGGGGGATCAGGACGCCGTTTTCATAGCGGGCCGGCTCCACGCAGACATCGCGGTTCTGTGGCTCCAGCAGGATCAGGGCGAACCAGACTATGGTGGTGAGCGCAAGGCCGATGATGAACAGCACCTGGATGGGCCATTTGCGTTTTCCGGCCTCCTCGGCAGACCGTGTCGCAAGCAGGTACAGCCCGAACACGATGAAGGGCAGCAGGAATACAAGGGCCTGGAGAAGAAGGCGTCCGGTCACTTGGGGCTTATCCTCGTCGCATGAGCAGCCTTCTACATAGGCGCTTGAAAGGATATGAAAAACCCTGAAACAACGCCGGAAGGCGCAACTGCGACCTTATCCCGCCTCAATCGCTCTCATAGAGGGTCTGGTAAAGGCGCCGGATGATGCCGGCCGTGACGCCCCAGATGCGGAAGCCATTGTGCGGCATTTCGTAATACTGACGCAGCGCGCCGCGGTACATCGCCTCTCCCAGCCTGTGGTTCTGGCTGTTCATCAGGTATTCGAGCGGGGTCTCGAACACGGCAGCCACTTCCGTCGGATTGGGCCGGGCTTCGAAATCGGACGGCAGGAGGCCGACAACCGGGGTAATTCGGTAGCGCGAGCCGGTCACATAGGGTGAGCCCTTGCCGAGCACGTCGATATCTGCGGCGCAGGCGCCGACCTCTTCCTCCGCCTCACGCAGGGCGGCGGCGACCTCATCGAGATCGAGCGGATCGACCTTGCCGCCCGGCAGCGCGACCTGGCCGGCATGGTCGGACATCGTCTGCGGGCGCAGGGTGAGGAGCGCGGTAGGGCCGTCCCTGCGGGGGATGACACCGAAGAGGACGGCGGCGGGGCGGATGATGGCGACTTCCTCGGGTGTCAGGAAATCCATGTCGCCCATTTCCGTCAGCCGCCCCTGCCCGGCGGGCGGGTCGAGCCGGGCCGTGACCCGCTCCACGAAGTCGTCGAGGTTGCGAAAGGACACGGGCGTTCAGCCTGCCGGGCCGAGCGGGAAGAACTGACCGTTGCTCCACACGCCGAGGAGGCCAGCGCCCTCCGGATCCGGCACGGCCATGTCCACCAGTTCATAGAACACCGGCCGGGCGATCTTGGCTTCGAGGCGTCCGCGCACGAGCACATAAGGTGAGGGCTCACCCGTTGTGGCAGCGGTCTCGACGCGGATCGGGGCGTCCGGGCCGGCTTCGGTGACGTCGCCGAGGCTGGTGGTGAAATGGAGCGTCTGGCCGGGGCCGGGTTCACCCTGCTGATCCACGCTCACGGCCAGGAAGGGTGCGTCCTCGACATGCACGATCACTTTCTCGTGCGGCGTCACCAGCCAGGTGCGGCCATCGGCGTCGCGGCGCAGGATGCGGGCGAACAGTTTGACGAGGCGTTCGCGCTTGATTTCGCCGCCCTCATGCCACCAGCGGCCGTCTGCGCGGATTTCCATCCCAATATCTGAGGTTTGAACGGGATTCCATGTCTCGACAGGCGGCAAAGCACCGCTGAACTTGCCTTCCGGCAAGATGGCCTTAAGCGTGTCTTCCATGCGGATATTACTGCCGGGACTGGATGTCACATCTTTCTCCGCCAAAATCACGCCTTAGACATAGGGCTGATAGCCAGATACGTGAAGCCGGAGGCGCCTGATCAAATGGCCGATACGACCGTGAATGCCGAGACCCCCGTTGCAGACGCCGAAGCCGCCGCCGAGGCGCTGGCCCGGGTGAAGACCGAAATCGGCCGCGCCATCTTTGGCCAGGAACGGGTTGTGGAGCTTTCCCTCTGCGCCGTGCTGGCAGGGGGCCATGCGCTGCTGATCGGCGCGCCGGGCCTGGCCAAGACGCGGCTGGTGGACGCGATGGGCTCCGCGCTCGGCCTTGCCAGCCAGCGCATCCAGTTCACGCCGGACCTGATGCCTTCGGATATTCTTGGCTCCGAAGTGCTGGATGAGAGCCCGTCGGGAGAGCGGTCATTCCGCTTCATTCGGGGGCCCGTGTTCACGCAACTCCTGATGGCGGACGAGATCAACCGGGCGAGCCCGCGCACCCAGTCCGCGCTTCTGCAGGCGATGCAGGAGCGGCATGTGACGGTGGCGGGCATGCGCTATGACCTGCCCGCGCCCTTCCATGTGCTGGCGACGCAGAACCCGATCGAGCAGGAAGGCACCTATCCGCTGCCCGAGGCGCAGCTCGACCGGTTCCTCCTGAAGGTCGATGTGTCCTATCCCGATCTAGACACCGAGCGCCGTATCCTGATCGAGACGACGCGCGGCGCGGATGCCGCGGTGAAGCCGGCGCTGGATGCGGCGGAGCTGATGAAGATACAGGC
>DAIRTA010000281.1:0-2732 GCA_036804125.1 Hyphomonas sp. | reverse complement strand
CCCATAGCCTTGTTTAACCTCGCTGGCGGGTTTACCCCGCGGCTGGATTTTGCAGAACCGACCCTAGACACAGGTGGGCCGCGCCTCAAGCAGAGCGCGCCCGAGGAAGGCCAGATATGATGCTGAAGGGTAAAGCGGCCCTTATCACGGGTTCAACCAGCGGTATCGGGCGGGCGATCGCCGGGCGCCTCGCAGCCGAAGGCGCGGACATCATGCTCAACGGTTTCGGGGATGCTGACGAGATCGAGGGGCTGCGCGCTGGCCTGGAGCGCGAAAACAAGGTGAAGGTCATCCATTCCGGCGCCGACCTGACCAAACCGGACGCCATAGAGACGATGATGCACGAGGCCGCAAAGGCCTTCGGGGGCGTGGATATCCTCGTCAACAATGCCGGGATGCAGCATGTCGCGCCGATCGAGGAGTTCCCGGTTGCGCGCTGGGACATGATCATGGCGCTCAATCTCACGGCTGCCTTCCATACGACCCGCCTCGCCCTGCCGGGCATGAAGGAGAAAGGCTGGGGCCGCATCATCAATATGGGCTCGGCCCATGCCAAGGTCGCCTCGCCCTACAAGTCGGCTTATGTCGCGGCCAAGCACGGCCTGTCCGGCCTGACCAAGGTGACCGCGCTGGAAGGGGCCACACATGGCGTGCGCTGCAATACCATCTGCCCCGGCTATGTCTTCACGCCATTGGTGGAGAACCAGATCGCCGATACCGCCAAGTCCCGCGGGATGACCGAGGAGCAGGTCAAGAATGATGTCCTGCTGGCGGCGCAGCCGACCAAGGAGTTCGTGACACCGGAACAGGTGGCCGGCCTGGCCGCCTTCCTGTGTTCACGCGATGGTGACCAGATCAACGGCGCAGACCTCTCGATGGATGGCGGCTGGACGGCGCAATAGCCGCCCCTGGTGTTTGACGCCTTTCGCGAGACGGCTTATTTCAGAGCGATGATGAAGCGGCTCGCTTTCCTGGCCCTGGCCCTGTGGTTCAGCGCAGGCAGCCTGAGCTTTGCGATGGCCCGCCCCTGCCATGAGGCCGCCCCGCCCGCTGCGGCTGCTGAAAGCGCCCATGACCATTGTGACATGATGGCCGCACCGGCGACAGCCGGGCCAGGCACACCCGACCGGCCAGCTGATACCGCGCCGCTGCACCCGGCCTGCTGCTGCCCCGGCCTTGCGCCAGCCGTCGTCCTGCCGGCGATGACGTCGTCGCCTATATTTATCCCTGCTGATGCCGGCGGTCCGCTGACCGACATCACGGCGCCCTCGCGCCTTCTCATCCCGGAGCCACCCCCGCCAAAGGCCTGATCCTGACCTTCGTGCAAATCGGGAAACCCAATCAAGGATCACAGCCACATGGCTCATCGATATATCGCGGCGGGGCTTGCCCTGGCCGCTCTCGCCCTGCCGTCGGCGGCGCGGCCCGTTTCCTATGCGGGCGGCTGGACGGCAATGCAGGAAAACAATGGCAGCTATTCCGGCCTGCATGTGCACTACTCACCGACCGTGACGGATTCGATCGGGCTCTATCTGGAGCGCAATTACGATCTCGATATCCAGTTCACGGGCCTGCAATACAACCGCCTTGTGCGGCGCTGGAACGCGCCGAACTCTCAGGGCAACTTGTATCTTAAGCTCGGCGCCGGCGCGGCCGACCCGTTCGGGGAGGCAGGTGCAGGGCTGGGCGGGTTTGCCGGGATTGCTGCCGACTGGGAAACCCGGCGGGTGTTCTTTTCATATGACATCCGCGCGCGGGATTTCGCCGGTGAGCAAGGCGTCACGAGCGCCGCACGGGCCGGGGTCGCGCCCTATGTCGCGAATTTCGGCGCCCTTCATACCTGGATCATGGTCCAGGTGGAAAATGATCCGAGGGCGGACAACCCTGTCACTGTCACGCCCCTCCTGCGCTTCTTCCGCGGGCCGCTGCTCGTCGAGATCGGCTATAATCTCGATGACGAAAAAGGCCTCCTCAACTGGACCTACCGGTTCTAAGCCCAACAGAAAGCCAATCTGATGAAACTCTCCAATATCCTCCTCTCCTCCGCCCTGATCGCGCTGTCGCCCCTCGCCGGCGCTGCGCAGACCGCCACCGCCCCGGCTCCGGCCGAAGCGGCACAAACGGCGGGCGAACAGGTCATCGCAAGGGTCAACGGCCTCGTCTGCGATTTCTGCGCGGTCGCGCTGGTCAAGACCTTCGGCCGGGAAGACGCCGTGCACCATGTCGATGTCGATCTTGATGCGAGCGAAGTGCGCATCGCGATGAAGCCCGGCCAGACGCTCGACGACGCCCGCATCCGCGACCTTATCCGCCGCTCGGGATATGCGCTGGTCGGCATCGAAAGGCGCGCCTCATGAGCGAACAGCCCGCCCCTATCAAGCCGCCTTCGAGCCTGCCGGCCTTCCTGACCCTGTTCACCTCGACCGGCACGCTGATCTGCTGCGCCTTGCCGGCGATGCTGGTGACAATCGGCGCGGGCGCGGTGATGGCGGGCCTCATCGAGGCGGTGCCGCAGATCACCTGGTTCGGACGCTACAAGCTGGAAGTTTTCGCCGTGGCGGGGCTCCTGCTGGCACTGGCCGGCGCCTGGCAATGGCGGGCACGCTCGCTGCCCTGCCCGGCTGATCCGGCTCAGGCCCGGGCCTGTTCCCGCGCCCGGCAGGTCAGCTGGATCGTCTGGGGGCTGAGTGTCGCGATCTATCTGATCGGGGCCTTCTTCGCCTTCTTCGCGG
>DAIRTA010000280.1:0-2744 GCA_036804125.1 Hyphomonas sp. | reverse complement strand
GCCGGCTCGACGCAAAGCTGACCCGCCCGGTCTACTATGAGCTGGCGGAGATGGCCGTGAGCGATCCCGCCGATCCCGGCCGCATGGGGGTATGGAGCCAGGGCGTGTTCTTTCCCATCGGCCGGGCGGCCTGAGACCCGATGGGCTGGCGCGATCTCGACGATTTCCTGACGCGGGTCAGCACGCGCCTTGACCCTCCGGAAGGTGCCTGCCGGCTCGCCGAAGGCGGCGATATTGCCTTCCTGTCAGAAGCCGAGCGCGGCCTGATCCGGCCCGCCGCCGTTCTGGTCGGCATCATCCCGCGTGCCGGCGGGCCGACCGCGCTGCTGACCCTTCGCCCGGAAACCATGCCGGACCATGCCGGGCAGGTCGCCTTTCCCGGCGGCAAGCTCGATCCGGGCGATGCGGACGAGGTCGCGGCCGCCCTGCGTGAGGCGGAGGAGGAGGTCGGCGCGCCGGCCGGGCGCATCGACGTGCTGGCCCGCTCGGCGCCCTATGTAACCGGCACGCGGTATCGGATAACGCCGGTCGTCGGGCTGCTGCCGGCCGATTTCACGCCCCGGCCCAACCCGGCCGAAGTTGCCGCCGTCTTCGAGACTCCGCTCGAATTTCTGATGCAGCCGGCCAATCACCGGATGGGCGAGGCCTTCTACAAGGGCGCGTTGCGGCGTTATTACGAGATGCCGCATAATGGCTATCGGATCTGGGGGATCACGGCCGGCATCATCCGGCGCCTGTATGAGGGGCTGTATGAAGACGCCGCCGAACCGGTCTCCGGTGAGTTCTGAGCCGGCGGACAGGCCAAAGCGCCGCGCCGGTATGTTATGGCGCCGCTCGCCCCTTATGTTAGACGAGGTGAAATCATGCAGGTGACCTGACGTGCTTGTTGGCCGGCTTCTCTTTCTGTTTTTCGTTTTCGCCCTGCCGTTCATCCTGTTCGGGCTCTACCTCTACGCTATCCGCCGCGCCGAGGAAAAAGGCCGACGGACCTGGCCGGTCTCGCTCCTGTCGGCGATCGGCATCGGCCTTGTCCTGATCGTAGCCCTGGCGATGATCCTGACCCATCCGCGCGAGCGCGGCATGTGCCGCGAGCCCGAGCGGGTGGAGAATGGCATGGTCATCCCGGCGCGCACCTATCCCTGCGAGCAGCGGCTCGAGGATGTCGGGGTGCCGCAGGTGCGTGAACCGGCACCGTCGCAGACCCAACAAGATGACCCCGGCTGACCGGATCACCGGCAGCTGGATGGCCTCGCCCGCCGCCCGGGCGGTGATGACGGCGCTGGAGGCGGCCCGTCCGGCTTCGGCGCGGTATGTCGGGGGGTGTGTGCGTAACACGCTGCGCGGCGCGCCAGTCGAGGACATCGATATCGCCACGCAGCTGGCTCCGCCACAGGTGATGGCTGCCCTCGAAAGTGCGGGTATCCGCGCCATCCCGACCGGTATCGAGCATGGCACGGTCACGGCGGTTCATGATGGCAGCCCGGTCGAGATCACCACGCTGCGCCGGGACGTCGAAACCGATGGCCGCCGCGCCGTTGTCGCCTTCACCGAGGACTGGGCTGAAGATGCGGCCCGCCGCGATTTCCGGCTCAACGCCATCTATGCCGGCGCTGACGGGCGGCTGTTCGAGATTATTCCAGGCTCGATCGGGGACGCCCTGTCCGGGCGCGTCATCTTCATTGGCGAGGCCGGGCAGCGCCTCGCCGAGGACTATCTGCGTATCCTGCGCTTCTACCGGTTCAATGCCTGGTATGGCGCAGGGATCGATCCCGCAGGCCAGGCTGCCTGCGCGGCGCACCGCCAGGGTCTGAAGGGCATTGCCGCCGAGCGGATCTGGAAAGAGATGAAGCGCACCCTCGCAGCGCCCGACCCCGCTCCGGCGCTGACGGCCATGGAGGAGGCAGGCGTGCTCGGCCTTCTCCTGCCGGGCGCAGTGGCCGGCCTCCTGCCGGCTGTCATTGCGTGCGAACAGGCGGCCGGGCTTGGGGCCGATCCGATGCGCCGGCTGATGGCACTGATCCCGCGCCGCCTGAGTGAAGCCGCCCGCGCCGCAAACGCCTTGCGGATGTCGAATGACGAGGCCGCGCGCCTCAGCGCCTGGGCGAAGCCGGGGCTTGGCCATGTGCTTGGCCTCGATGAGGCGGGCCTGCGGGCCGCGCTTTACCGCCATGGGCCGGAAGCGGTGGCAGATCGCGCTGTTGTGGAGGCGGCGAGCGGCGGCAGCGGCGCGCAGCACGTGCTCGCGCTGGCGGGCCGCTGGGTGCGGCCGGACTTTCCGCTCGGCGGAGAGGATGCGCTGGCGGCCGGGCTCGAGGGTGCGGAGATCGGCGCGCGCCTGCGTGCGCTCGAGGAAGACTGGATCGCTTCGGATTTCAGCCTCGGCCGTGACGTCTTGCTGGCGCGGCTGGGAGCATGACGTCCAGCAGCAGAGGCCGGACAGGGCGCGCCCTTCCGGATCGTTCGGCTTTCGGGTCCTGCGGATGGGCGGCGGGCCCAGGCATCCGGGGACTGAAGGGTAGGCGAGGGGGGTTAGTCCGGCGTCCCCGGTGATCAGCCGGGCGCGCCTCCCATCCGCTTGCCAGCGGTGCCGGGACCATCCCTGCGCCGCCGGACCCGCGCGGGGGGTGAGGTCTCACCTCCTTTGCCCCGCGCTTGTGAGAGGCAGAATAGCCCGGGCGAAAGGCCGGTCGGATTGGCGGCGCGCAAGAAAGATCAGGAGCGGCCGCAACCCCTTGCCACGGCGC
>DAIRTA010000279.1:0-2763 GCA_036804125.1 Hyphomonas sp. | reverse complement strand
TGGCGGATATCTTCCTCAGCTACAAGAAGGAGCGGCGCGCCCATGCCGAACGCCTCGCCGCCGTGCTGGAGGCATATGGTTATGAGGTCTGGTGGGATTATGAGCTCGCCGTCGGCCCGGATTTCCGCGACCAGATCGAAGCCAAGCTGGAAGTCTCAAAGGTCGTCATTGTCCTGTGGTGCACAGGCGCGGTGCGCTCGAAATTTGTCCGCTCCGAGGCGAGCCGGGCCGACAAGCGCGGCAAGCTGATCCAGGCTTATCTGGAATGGGTGGAGGCGCCGCTCGGCTTCGAGGAGGCGCAGGGCCAGCCGCTCGTCAACTGGACAGGCGAAGCAGGCGGGGAGGGGCTCTCCGGCCTGCTGGCGGCCCTGGCGAATCTGCTGGGTGAGCGCCGCCGCTCCGAGAATGTCATCCGCCTGATCGGCCAGATGCCCGCCCTGCCACCTGTCGCGCCCATGTTGCAGGTCGAGGATGAGGACGAGGCGGAGGAGGCGCAGGCTGCACTGGCGGACGTGACATATTCTCGTCCGGCGCGGCAGGTCTCGGCGTCCGCCTCGCGCTGGGCACTGATCGAAAAGAGCCTCGATGTCCGGGACTATGAGGATTTCCTGGAAGTCTTCCCTCAGGCGCCTGAGGCCTTCGAAGCCCGCCGCCACAAGCGCCAGCTGGAAGATTGGGGCGCGGTCGAACACACTTCCTCAAACGCCATTGAGGCTTTTCTCAAGGACCCGGTCAGGACGACAGGCCTATTCCCCGCCCTTGAAGCCCACGCGCTCGCCGCGATTGGCCGCGCCGCCGAGGCGGAACGCAAGGCGCAGGAGGAGCGCGCAGCGGCGGAGCGGGTGAGGGCGGAAGCTGCACGGGCCGAAGCTGCACGTCGGCACACCCCCGGCGCCGAGTTCCGCGACGGCGAGGGCTTGCCGCGGATGGTCACGCTGCCGCCGGGACGGTTCAGGATGGGCAGTCCGGAGAGGGAGCAAGGGCGCTCCGAAAGTGAAGGCCCGGTGCACGAAGTGCGCCTCAATTATACCCTAGTCGCCGGCAAATATCCCGTGACAGTCGGCGAATTCCGCCGCTTCATCGAGGCGACGCGGCACGATATGGGCACAAGTGCACGAAACTGGCAGAGCCCGGGCTTTCCGCAGGATGACAGCCATCCGGTGACCTGTGTCAGCTGGGAGGATGCGCAGGCCTATGCTGCCTGGCTTGCGAGGCTGACGGGGGGGCCTTACCGGCTCCTGTCAGAAGCCGAATGGGAATATGCCTGCCGCGCCGGGACAACCACGCCCTTCCATACCGGTGCAACGATCTCGGCGAGCGAAGCGAACTATAACGGCAATTATACTTATGGGTCTGGCGTGAAGGGCGAGTACCGCCAGCGCACGACATCGGTAGGCTCATTCCCGGCCAATGCTTTCGGCCTTCACGACATGCATGGCAATGTATGGGAATGGACGCAGGATTGCTGGAACGGCAGCTATACAGGGGCGCCGTCGGACGGCTCTGCGCGGGTAACCGGAGATTGTAGAGTCCGTGCCATCCGCGGCGGTACCTGGAGCAACTCCCCTCAGTACCTCCGCTCGGCCAACCGCTACTTGGTCACTGCCACGAACCGGGGCAACGATATTGGCTTCCGCGTGGCCAAGACGCTTTAATCCCTTCTACTTACCCGCGGGCGCCAGCCCGCGCATTGGCTACCCTCGAAGCGGGTTCGGATTTTTATGCGGCATCTCCTGCGCTCGGTCCCGGATAATCGCTTCGCGATTTCCGGGATGACCCCATCTGGCGCGTCCCTTTCAGCTTCGTCATCCCGGGCGAGCGCAGCGAGACCCGGGACCCAGAGTCTTGCGGCGCGGCAAGGTATACCAGGTCCCGGATATTTGCTGACGCAAATTCCGGGATGACGAGGGGGTGGCGCAAATTCCGGGATGACGAGGGGAGTGGCGCACTCCAGAATGATGCGGTTGTGTGCCCGTAGGGTGGGTTGAGCGAAGCGATACCCACCATCAGCCCTCGTCCCCGAAACGCCGTTCGGTGGGTATCGCTACCGCCGCCCGCGGCGCAGATCCTCGCTGAGCCTTATATCCTCGGGCTGGCCGGAGAGGCGATGGCGGTAGACCTGCACATTCTCCAGCACGCGCTGGATATAGTTGCGCGTCTCGGAGAACGGCACGAACTCGACCCAGTCGATCGGGTCGATCTGTCCGGTGCGCGGGTCGCCATAATCGCGCGCCCACTGCCCGGGCCGCGAGGGCCCGGCATTATAGGCCGCCGCCGTCATGATATAGCTGCCGCCGAACTGGTCGAGCAGGGTATCGAGGTGCAGCCCGCCCAGCGTCATGTTGTAAGCCGGATCATTGATCAGCCAGTCGCGCTGGTAGGGCATCCCGCGCAGGCGCGCCTCATTGCGCGCCGTCGCCGGCATGAACTGCATCAGGCCGCGCGCGCCGACCCGGCTCGTGGCGCGGGGGTTGAACTCGCTCTCCTGCCGCGTGATCGCGAGGATCATCGCGCGCTCGACTTGCGGCTGGCGGCTGAGCGGATGCATCAGCACCGGGAAGGCCGCTTCCGGCGCAATGACGCCGCGCTGCAGCCCGCCCTTGCCGACACGCACCGCGACCTCCGGCAGGTTCAGGCCGTGCGCCAGCTCGGCGATGTCTTCCAGCTCCGCCGGGTCCTCCAGCGTATCATTGAGATGGTTGGCAAAGGCGCGGAACGCCTCGGCCTCGCGCGCCTCGGCCAGCAGGCGCGCCGCCGCGATCA
>DAIRTA010000278.1:0-2765 GCA_036804125.1 Hyphomonas sp. | reverse complement strand
AGCCCCGGCCGGTGTCGGCGCGCCGGACGACAGCGCCACCGCTGCAAAACCGGTAATGAAGACAATCTTCATGGCCGGATCGAGCTCGGCGCCGCGCCGGGCGAGTTCGATGCCGTCAAGGCCGGGCATGACGATGTCGGTCAACAGCAGGTCGAAGACCTCGCGCTCGAGCGCATCCAGCGCCGCTTCGCCATCGGCATGATCCTGAACCTCATGGCCCGCCCGGCGTAGCGCCGTGGCGAGAAAGGAACGCATGCGGTCGTCATCCTCGGCCAGCAATATCTTTGACACTGTCTGGGGACCCCCACCGAAATCAGCTGTTCGATAATAGGGCATAAAGCGGCAGGAAGGTAAATCAGCGGTGAACGCGTAGGCCCTGTTACTGTGGCATTTCTCACAACAAGGCAATTCAGGGCTTGACCTCAGGCCCGGCTGCAAAACTTTAGGCGAATGGACGGTTTTCCAGCGTATCCCAGCCCGGCAGCCGCTGAAGACGGCGCGGACATCGCGTCTGAGGAGATTTTCGGGCCGGCCTTCACGCTATCATTGCCACAGGATCCGGCGGCACCGCTGATCCTGGCCAGCCCCCATTCCGGCACGCTTTATCCCGATTGCATGCAATCAGCGCTAGCCTTGCCGCTGATCGAGGTCAGGCGCACGGAGGATGCCTTCGTCGACGAGCTCTTCAGCAGCGGCCCGGACTACGGCGCGACCCTGATAGCGGCGAGGTTTGCCCGATCAGTTGCCGACCTGAACCGGGATCCGTCAGAGCTTGACCCGCAGATGTTCCTCGATGGGACGCCCCGATTGTGCGGTGCCATAACAACACGGGTTGAGGCTGGCCTCGGCTGCCTGCCACGTGTCGGCGCCAGGGGCGAGCCGCTATACGGCCGGCTTCTCACCCGCGCCGAAGGAGAAGCCCGTCTGGCGGGCATTCATGATGCCTATCACCGCAAACTTGCCGCGCTGGTCGAGAACGTGCGGCACACAGCCGGGCGGGTGCTCCTGATAGATTGCCACTCCATGCCGTCCGCCCAGCCGGGCCGGCGCCATCTCGCTGATATCGTGCTCGGCGACCGTTTCGGCTCCAGCTGCGATGCAAAACTGCTGGCCCGGATCGAAAGGGCCTTCCGCGCGAGCGGTCTGACCGTAGCGCGCAACACACCCTACGCCGGAGGCTACACGACACGCCGCTATGGCCGACCGAAACGCGGCATGCATGCCCTGCAGATCGAGGTCAATCGCGGGCTGTACATGGATGAGACGGCGATACGCCGGGGAAGCGGCTTCCTGCCACTCAAGGCCATCATCGCCTCCGTCCTGCAGGAGGCGGCCGCTGCCGCCCGGCAGCTGCCCCTGCCCTGACCGCCTGCCCAGAACAAAAATGACCGCGCCCGGAAGGCGCGGTCAGAGTTTAAGGGAGGAAACGCCATAAGCGTTCGCACCGAAGTGCCTTCCCGTTCTATTTTGCAGTGCACAATAAACCAAGCCCGCCCACGCCACTTTCACGTTAATTTGCCGAAATGCCCGGAAAACTGGCACCTTTCACGGTCCGGCACGGCGATTGCGTAGGAATTACGCGAATTTCCTGATTTGGGACGGCGGGCCGTTCCCGTTGATATGGAGAGGGAACATGGCCGACGAAACTGACCTGCATGTAGGCAAGCGCCTGCGCCGCCGCCGACGCCTTCTCGGCATGACCCAACAGGACCTCGCCTCCCAGGTGGGCGTCCGTTTCCAGCAGATCCAGAAATATGAATGCGGGGCCAACCGGATCACCGCCTCCCGGCTTTTCGAGCTTGCCCGCGCAATGAACGTCTCGGTGCAGTACTTTTTTGATGGCATGCCGAATACGGCCCAGATGCCCGATGCCGCCAATGATGCTGAGCAGATGGAAGGCGACATCCTCTCGCAGAAGGAAACGCTGGAGCTTGTGCGCGCCTATTACAGGCTGGGCGAACGCCCGCGCAAGCGCCTGCTGGAACTCGCCAAGGCACTCGAACAGAATACATCCGATACCGGCGCCGCTTGACGCCGAACCCGGCGCGCGGCATCGCCGCGGCTGATGACCTCCCCGCGCGACACCGAAGCGGACCTCCAGCTCGCCTTACGCCTTGCTGATGCGGCGCGCCAAACCATTGGCCCGTTTTTTCGCAGCGCACTGGATGTTGGCGGAAAGACAGGTTCGCAGAAACCAGGATTTGACCCGGTGACGGAAGCCGACCGCGCGGCCGAGAGGACCATGCGTTCCATCCTCGCTGCGGAGCGACCGGGTGATGGCATTGTCGGCGAGGAATACCCCGAGACGCCGACCGATAGCGGCTATGTCTGGTATCTCGACCCTATCGACGGCACACGCGCCTTCGTGGCCGGCCTGCCTGTCTGGACGATACTGGTTGCGCTCGCCGGTCCGAACGGTGCGCCGGAAATTGGCCTGATTGACCAGCCTGTCGTCGACGAGCGCTATCTGGGCTGGCCCGGCGGGGCACGGCTGCACAAAGCGGGGGCTGCGGCAGACCTCAAGGTCTCGCCCTGCACGGACTTGCGCCTGGCAACGATAGCAACGACCGACCCTTTTATCCTCACGGCCGCCGAACAGGGCGCCTGGAATCATCTGCGTGCGGCCGCCCGTATCAGCCGCTATGGTCTGGACGCGTATGCCTATGCCCGGCTGGCCGGAGGCACGATCGACCTCGTCGCCGAAACCGGGCTTGCAGCCTGGGATGTCGCCGCCCTGATACCGGTCGTCAAAGGCGCCGGCGGGC
>DAIRTA010000277.1:0-2770 GCA_036804125.1 Hyphomonas sp. | reverse complement strand
GACCTCGTTGCCCAGAAGATGGACGGGTTCGACGCCATGCGGCTCGAATGGGCCCAGATCCGGGACTATACGGTCGCAACCATCCAGGAAAGCCTCACAGACCGCCGGATCCCGCCGGAAAACCTGACCAGCCCGCGGCTCGATATCGCGGTGCCTGCGCTCGAGGCCATGCGGTATTCCGGGCTGAAGAAGGAATTTGCGCTGCTCATCGCCGCGACGATGGACATCTCCCGCACCGATGAAGCCCATCCGGCATTCATCGAGATCCTGAAACAGCTGACCCTGGACGAGGCGAACCTCCTCGCCGCCCTGCCGGCCACAGGTCAGGTCGTGCCCATGGCGACGCTTGTCTACCTCGACCGTTCAGGTCATGTGAAGGCCGCGCTCAGGCATATCATACCCGGTTCGCTGGCCATGACCTGCCACCGCAAGTCTGCCATCGCGGGATATATCGACAATCTCACCCGCCTCAACCTCATCGCCAGCCCGCCGCGCCTCAGGATCGACGACGAGCGTCTTTACAGGGATCTCCTCGGGCAGGCGTTCGTCGCGGCCCACCGTGACCGCCAGCCGTCTCACCTCAAGACGAGCGTCGAGAAGGAGATCCTTCTCGTGACAGATTTCGGCAGCCAGTTTCGCAATTGCTGCCTCGACCCGCTGGCAGGGCCGTTGCGGCCGGCAGCGCCGGCCTGACGCGCCGGCGCGCGCCCAGCTCAGTCATCGGCCGGCAGCAGCGGCGTGACGGGGGCAGCTGACCAGCTATTCAGGCCGTGGCGCCCGTACCCGTCTGCATATGGCCCGTGACCGGCCGGCGAAGATGCCGGCACGGCGGTCTCGTCTGCGGGCGCCCCGGCGACCGGGTCTGGTCCGGCATAGAGGGCAGCGGCGTCCATGGCCCGGAAGCGCGCGCGCAGGCTGATCCGGCCTGTCCCCGGAAGGGTCGACTGGGCGGGCGCATACGCAACGTTCAGGAGGGTCTGACCGGCGGCGGCCGCAGCGCTTCGCGCGGAATCAGATTCCATGGCAGCGGCTTTTTCCAGGAGGGCGGCGCCGGCTTCGAAGGCGCCGGAAAACAGCTGGTCGAGGCTGGTGCGGGTCAGGCGTGTCCCGGACCGGCGCGCCGCAAACGGGCCCATCGGCTCGGAGAAATCCGGACCGGCACGCAGGCGCGCCGGTTCGGCCGGCACGATGACGCTTGCCGCCATACGCCGCGGCGCGGCCAGGGGCCTCGGAAGCGCGAAATCAGGGTTCTGCCGGACGCCGGACCGGAGGGCGATCTCGCTGGCAGCGGCCTCGCTGTCGGCAAGGCTTGCAAGGACGGTCGCCCGGACCGGGTCGCCGCGCTCGAGATTGAGCTGCGCTCTCGCCGCGGCGGCAAAGAAACTCTCGACGAAAGCGCTGTCATCGGTCGGCGCCGAATGGGGCGCCGGGCTGCGCCCGTCCTTGAGGAAACTGCCACCCGGATGGTTCGCGGCCCAGCCATTGGCATGGCCCATCTCATGGCAGAGAAGATCCGCATACCAACCACCATCGACCACCGAACAGGGGTTAGGGAGCGTCATCATGGCCGAGTTCGAGCAGGAGAGCGCATTCAGTGTCGGCTGGCCGAAGGCAACCGCGCCCCGTTCGGCGCAGCGCAGGCCGATCTTTTCGGCGTCGACGAATTCAACCCAGATCGCCGCATCGCCGCGGTAGCGGCCAGCGGGCTCAGCGCGCCGTCCATATGCCTGGTCCGGCGACCAGCTTGCCGTCATGAGCCTTGCGCCCGTACCCGGCACAGGCGGCTCCCAGCCGCGGCTATGGGCAATCTCCTTGCAGAGGGCCTCTGCATACCATCCGCCCGTGACGAGGTCGCAGGGGGCGGGAAGTGTCATCAGCCTCTGATTGGCGCAGGCCATCGCGCCGGGCATGGGCACCCCGAACATCGAGACGCCCCGGTCCGCGCAGCGCGGACCGACACTGGCCGGGCTCAGAAACTCGACCTGGACGGAGACATCTGCCTGGTAGTTTACCGGCGGGTTCTTGACCGGCTCGATCGCTGCAAGGCTCATGCAGCCCGTCAACGCAAGCGCGCAGGAAGACAAGAGCGCTGACTTCAGTACACAGAGGTCCCGTTTCATGGGAGATGTCACCTTTCTGGCTTTCAATCCGTAGGGTGACCAATAGCATGGTAAGCCTAATGCCTGATTTGATGAGGTTTTGTGTTTCGCGGCCGCGCGTTCACACATCCGAAACGAATTGCATGAAGCCAAAGACCAGCCCGGTATATGAAGCAGAGCGCGGCTCAGCCGGCTGCCGCGCGGCGCATGGCAGCGGCGTTCTTCAGTTAGCGGATACGGACCCAGCTGAAAGACCTGCTGGGGGGACGGGGCCCTGGCCCTCGCAGGGGCTGCCAGCATCCGCGCCGCAAACGGCGCGTTCGCAATTGCGGTCTGGTCCGGCAGCCGGCTTGCAACACCTTCCTGCAAAAAGGATCAGGCGGCGCGGCAGACGGGCCGGCCGCGCCGCCCGGCGGCGATATCACAGACATCAGACCGGACGACGCGCCGTGTCCCGGCCATGCGTTGAGCGCCGTGCAGTGAGCGCAGCGCGCCTCTTATTCTGACAAGACCCTGCGGGCGGCAGCTTCAGGCGGCCGCCCATTTCCGGCGCGCCCGGTCCAGAATCTCTTCTTCTGTACCCCGGAGGTCGTACACCCCGACAAGGCGCACCGCGTCACCCTGCGCCTCGTCGGCGGCGATCTCCAGGTCGAGCGCCACGTCATCCTCGC
>DAIRTA010000276.1:0-2797 GCA_036804125.1 Hyphomonas sp. | reverse complement strand
CCGACCTCGGCATTGCGAACGCCGCGCTCTCCCAGCTGAGCTACGTCCCCATCCGAATGGCCTAGATAAGCGCCCGCCGGCAATAACGGAAGGCCTCGCCGGGCCTAGGAGGCCACGGTTTCAAAGGCGCCGGTGTCCGGATTGCGCCAGTGCAGCTCGCCATGGCGGATCGCGAACCAGGCGCCATGAAGCGTGAGGTTGCCATCCTCGACCCGCCGGCGGATGAAGGGGAAGGTCATGAGATTGCCGAGCGAGCTTTCGATTCCGGCAAGCTCAAGGGCGTATTGCGGGTCGGCCGGCGCCGTTGCGAGGACCCGCTCCCGGGCCGCATCCAGCAGACCGACCCAGGGCGCCACGAATTCTCCGATCAGCGGATCGCGCGCCCCGGACAGGGAGGCGCTGATCCCGCCGCACCCGCCATGGCCCAGCACGACGATATGGCTTACCTTGAGGATATTGGCCGCAAATTCGAGCGCCGCGCTGACGCCATGCAGGCCGCCATCGGGCTTGTAGGGCGGAACCAGGTTGGCAACATTGCGCACGACGAACATCTCGCCGGGCGCGGCATCGAAGATGTCCGTCGGATCGGTGCGGCTGTCGGCGCAGCCGATCAGCATGATCGCGGGGCTCTGGCCTTCGGCAAGCTGCCGGTAGAGCGCCGACTGCTGATGGTAGGCGCCCGAACGGAACCGGCGGTAGCCCTGATGCATCGCTTCAATCGTCTTCATCGTGTCGTCCGCCTTGTCCTGCCGCATGGCCGGAGAATCGAAATTGCTGCGCTGCGCAAGCGAAATCGAAACCAATTTAGCCGAAAACGGTACGATACGTCTCGCCGCAAACCCGGTTTGCGCATAGTGTTGCCGGTGTTTGCGGAGTTGCCCTGATGACCAGCCCTGACGAGTCCCCCTCCGGATCGACCCGCTCGCGCAAGGGGCCGACAAGGAGTGAGGCCTCCAAGGCCGCTATCCTCGAAGCCGCGCGCATCGAGATGGCCGAACAGGGCTGGCGCAATTTCAGCGTCGATTCGGTGGCCAAGCGGGCGAATGCCTCCAAGCAGACAATCTATCGCTGGTGGCCCTCGATCGGGGCGATGTGTGTCGATGCCGCCCTCGCCCTCGTGCCGGACGCGCCCGAAGGCGGGCGCGATCCGCAGGAGCGCATCACGGCGCTGATCATCCCCCTCGAAGCGGCCGCGCGCCTCGGCCATGGGCATGCTGTCCTCCGCGTCGCCTTGCTGGCGGCCGCCGATGACAAGGATGCCGGGGAGGTCTGGCGGGCCTGGATCAGCCGGGACATTCGCCAGCCGCTTCGCATGCTGCTGGCGGAACTTGCCGGCAAGCGCGTGATCCGGCGCGATTTCGAGCTGGATGAGGTCATCGAACAGCTGCTCGGGCCGCTGTTCCACCGGCTGACAGTCATGCGCGCGCCGGTAAAGGAGGGCTTCTCCGGGGAGCAGGCCGCCGCCTTCCTGCGAATCTACGCCGCCTTCTGACGCGTGACCGCTTATTTGGCGCGGCGCCAGGCTTTCAGCGGATCGAAAGCGCCCGTGTCGGCTGCCTGCTGAAGCCTGCCGATCTGCTCGAATACGGGATTCGTCTCGGCCTCAGGGCCACGGCCCTGGTAAAGCGCTGCATCAAGCCAGCAGACCTGATCATACAGCGCATCCGCCCGGTGGACGAGGGCGGTGAAACGCGCAGGAAGCCGGTCGCCGGCGCCCTCCTCAGACCAGACCGGAGTGTCGTCACGCCGGATGCGATATTTGCGCGCGGCAGCATCCTCCCGCCGCATGTCCCCGTCGCGCACCGCCTTCTGCATGACCAGCCATGACGCGGCCTGCATCAGCCGTGTCGTCAACTCCATGCTCCACGCCGAATAGGTCATCGCCGCCTCGCGGGGCAGCGCTTTCGACTCCTCCCGTCCGGCACCATCAAGATACGCTGCGGTTTCCTCGACCAGCGCCATCCCCCGGGAAAACACCGACTCGAAAAGGCGGCCACCGGCAAAGGCGTGCGCAGGCTCTTCAGCGGGATCGGAATGGTCAAGGTCCGCCATACAAGCGTCTCCGGCAACCAGCGGTAAGGGTCCGGATAGGGCAACACCTCTTTCCCAGCACTTAATCCCCGCCGCCAAACAGCGCATCGGCTGCGTTTTTCTGGGCCCGTTTGCGCGCAATCTCGGCTTCGCAGGCCGCGATTTCGGCGCGCAGCGTCTCGATCCGCTCCTCGAGTTCAGCGATCGACATCTCATCCTTCGCCATCGCCTTGCGGACAAGTATGGGCTCTTCCTCCGGTGCTGCCATGGTGACGACGTCCTTATCCTCGCGTGCATAAAACCAGAAACCCCCTATAGAGGCGAGCCATATCCGAAGACTCTGCCCGCAGGAGGACATCAAATATGCCGGAAATGATGCAGGCTGTCATGGCAGAGGTGGGCGAGGCGCTGCGGCTTGCCGAGAGGCCTCGGCCGCAGCCGGGGCCGGGTGAGGTGCTGATCGAAGTGGCCGCCGCCGGCCTCAACCGGGCCGACCTCGCCCAGCGCGCCGGCGTGTATCCCCCGCCTGCCGGCGCGTCGCCGGTCATGGGCCTCGAGGTTTCGGGAACCGTTATCGAGGCCTGGGCGGGTGTGGCCCGGTTCCGCGAGGGCGACCGGGTCTGCGCGCTGCTCGCCGGCGGGGGCTATGCCAGCCATGTCGCCGCCGATGAAGGCTCTCTCCTGCCCGTTCCCGACAGTATGGACCTTGTAGAGGCCTGCTGTTTCCCGGAAGCCTTGTTCACCGTCTGGGCGAATGTCTTCGACC
>DAIRTA010000275.1:0-2800 GCA_036804125.1 Hyphomonas sp. | reverse complement strand
AGACCATCATCGCCTCGAAGGTCAGCGGGCTTTCGCACAGGCCCCGGATCATCGCATCGCGGCCCGCCTCGATGCGCTTGGCAATCGCGATTTCCCCCTCACGGGAGAGAAGCTCGACCGCGCCCATCTCGCGCAGATACATGCGGACCGGGTCGTCGGTCCGGTCGGAGCCGCGGGTGTTGCCTTTCTTGGTGAGGACTTTCCTGTCCTCGATCTTGGTCAGCGCCTTGCCTTGTTCCTCGGCCTCTTCCTCGGTCTCGACGACGGCGATGCCCATCTCGGAGATCTGGGACATCACGTCCTCGATCTGGTCCGAACTCATATCGGCATCGGGCAGGAGCTGGTTGATCTCCTCATGGGTGATGAAGCCACGCTTCTGGGCGCGCTTCAGCACCTTCTTCACATCAGATGCGTTGAAATCGACAAGAGCGCTCTCGGCATCCTTGTCTTCTTCGCCCTCACCGTCGCCGGCAATGTTCTTTTTCTTGGTGGCTGTTGCCATGCGTTTTCTCGTCTCTCTCATTGCTGCAGCGCCTCTCCGGCCGCAGCCGCCGTCTTGAATGGGCTTGCCGCCCGCCCGCCTAGCTGTCGCCGGACTTGTCCGCCGCCTCGCTCAACCGTGATTTCAGGGCCCGGCGTTCCGCAACCTTCTGGTGAAGCCGCCGCCAGTCACCCGGCGTAGCAAACTCATCAGTCCTAGCATCCTTCATGCCAGCACCGCTCTCCTCGGCTGCGGACCGCTGCAGAGCCTGATATTGCTCGAGGGCTATCAGCCATTCCCGTGCCTCAGGCGCATCGGCCTTTATCGGTGGCGTAACGGGATAATCTTTGAGCAATCGGGCAGCGCGCAAGTGTCCTGACTGGCCTAAATGGAGAGTGATAGTCCCCCGGTCAATAGCCTCACCGGCATTTGCCACATCAATCAGCGCGTCGCGCAAATGCGCGACATCACTGTTTCCGAACCGGCACAACGCCAGCGCTTCGGTGCCGAGCGCAAGCAGTTCGGGGCTGTCGATCGCCCGGACCACCAGCCCCAGCCCCGGCATCGTCTCCAGCCTGCCCCGCCGCAGCGTCTCCTGCGCATCGAGGCCGGTTTCGGGCTCGGCTGGCCCGCGGCCCGGTCCGCGCCGCGGTGCCGGACGCGGACGCCGGGCCTGGCGCAACTGCCAGAGATGCTCGCGCAGCCGGGCCCGCAGGTCTCGCTCATAGGCGGCGCGCACCCCGGCATGGCGAATCGCGCCGCAGGCTGCCATGAGCCGCGCTTCGAGTCCCGCCTGGCGCTCGGGCGTATCGAGCGACTCGGCATCCCGCTCGCGCCGCCAGAGAAGCTCCGAGAGCGGGATGCGGGCGGCCAGTTCGGCGGCCATCGCCTCGGCACCGCGGGCGCGGATGAGGTCGTCGGGGTCCATCCCGTCCGGCAAGAGCGTGAAGAAGAGCGACTGGCCCGGCGCGACGAATGGCAATGCGCGGTCGATCGCGCGGTGGGCCGCGCCGAGGCCGGCACGGTCGCCATCGAAGCACAGCACCGGTTCCGGCCCGGCTTTCCAGATCAGATTGAGCTGCTCTTCTGTCAGCGCCGTGCCGAGCGGGGCGACAGCATTGGCAAAGCCCGCCTCGCAGAGCGCGATCACATCCATATAGCCTTCGGCGACAATCAGGCCCCCGCCATCGCCATGACCCAGCGCCTCGCGCGCCGCCTTGTAGCGGTAGAGCACCTGCGATTTGTGGAAGAGAGGCGTGTCGCCGGAATTGAGGTATTTGGGCTTGGCGTCCGGGGTCAGCCCCCGCCCGCCAAAGGCGATGATCCCGCCGCGGGCATCGGGTATGGGAAACATCAGCCGGCCGCGAAAGGCGTCATAGGGCTCGCCGCCCTTGTCGCTCTCCTTGATAAGGCCCGCTTCGAGCAGCTCTTCGTCGGTGAACCCCTCCGAGCGAAGATGAGAGCGCGTGCGCCGCCAGTCATCCGGGGCGTAACCCAGCCGATGGCGTTCCCAGGCGGAGGGCTTCAGCCCCCGGCCTTCGAGATAACGGCGCGCCGCCGCCCCTTCGGACGATCTCAGCCGGTCCTCGAAGAAGGCCGCTGCCGCCTCGCAGGCTGCCTGCAGGCGCTTGCGATGGTCATATTCCTCGACCGCCTCGGGGCTCGCCTTGGGCAGGCTCATGCCCGCCTCTTCCGCCAGCTTCTCCACCGCCTCCATGAAGGAGAGCCGCTCGGTCTCCATCACGAAACTGATCACATCCCCGCCCAGGCCGGAGGAGAAGCATTTGAAGATGCGTTTCTGGTCGTTGACGTAGAAGCTCGGTGTCTTCTCAGCCGTGAACGGTGACAGGCCGACCCATTCTTTGCCTTTCCGGGTCAGCTTCACCTTGCGGCCGATCACATCCGATGGCCGGATGCGGGCCTTCAGCTCGTCGACAAAGCCATCGGGGATGCGGACAGTCGGACTCATCACGGCCAGATTAACCCTTTCCGCGGCGCAGGAAAGCAACGCCCGGAAGAATCCTCCGGCAGGTGCGGGCGACGGGCCCGGAAAAGCTCAGCGGCGGGTCAGCGCAGTGCGCACGGCCTTGCCGGCACTGGCCGATTCGATCAGGCCCGGATACCGCGCTTTAAGGGCACTGACACACCGGCCGAGATCAGCCAGCTTGCTGGCGCCCAGATCCGTAACAACCGCATTCACGGCCGAGTCCAGCGCAGCGCCCGAAAGCGGGGCCGGCAGGAATTGCTTGATGATGGCGATTTCGTCGCGCTCGCGCAGGGCATCCTCGAAACGGCCCTCATCATCATGCGCGCGCGCCG
>DAIRTA010000274.1:0-2803 GCA_036804125.1 Hyphomonas sp. | reverse complement strand
CATGTCGATACCGGCTGGAAATTCCGCGAGATGATTGCCTTCCGGGACCGGAAAGCAGCCGAACTCGGCCTCGAACTCATCGTGCACATCAATGAAGAGGGCCGCCGGGACGGGGTCGGCCCGTTCACGCACGGCTCGGCGCGCCATACCGAGATCATGAAGACGGAGGCGCTGAAACAGGCGCTCGACAAATATGGCTTCGATGCCGCCTTCGGCGGTGCCCGGCGGGATGAGGAAAAATCGCGCGCCAAGGAGCGTATCCTGTCCTTCCGCTCTGCCGGCCACCGATGGGATCCGAAGCGCCAGCGGCCGGAGATCTGGAACCTCTATAACACCCGCCTCAATCCCGGAGAAACGCTTCGCGCCTTTCCCCTGTCCAACTGGACCGAGCTGGATGTCTGGCACTATATCCGGCGCGAAGGCATCGAGATCGTCCCACTTTATTTCGCAGCCGAACGTCCGGTGACGGATTGGAACGGGACCCTGATCATGGCTGACGATGACCGTCTGCCTACAGAACTAAAAGATAGCGTGAGCCCGCAATGGGTGCGATTCCGCACGCTTGGCTGCTATCCCCTGACCGGCGCGACACCCAGCCGCGCAACAGACCTGGACGCGGTTATCCGGGAAATCTCTGCCGCAGCGAATTCCGAAAGGGAGGGCCGCATGATCGACCGCGATCCGGGCCAGTCCATGGAACGCAAGAAGCAGGAGGGCTACTTCTGATGTGCCCGGCTGATGACACGTCCGGGATAGAAAAGGCCCGCCCTGGCTCTGCGCTTGCGGGGGTAGCCGAAAAGTCGCTGCTACGCTTTCTCACCTGCGGGTCAGTAGACGACGGTAAATCAAGCCTGATCGGGCGTTTGCTCTATGAAACGGCATCGCTGCACACAGACCAGCTCGCCGCTCTGCAAGCTGACTCCCGTGTCCACGGCACGCGCAACGGAGCGCTGGATTACGCGCTTCTGGTCGATGGTCTGTCGGCAGAGCGCGAACAGGGCATCACGATCGATGTGGCCTATCGCTATTTCGCGACTCCGAAGCGAAAGTTCATCGTTGCCGATACGCCGGGGCATGAACAGTATACGCGAAACATGGCGACAGGCGCATCGACTGCCGACGTCGCCATACTGATGATTGACGCGCGCAAAGGTGTGCTGACCCAGACGCGACGGCACAGCTACATCGCCAATTTGCTGGGCATCCGCCGTTTCGTCCTGGCCGTCAACAAGATGGACCTTGTGGGCTATTCCGAGGCCGTTTTCAGCGAGATTGTCGAAGCCTACCAGCAGTTCGCCCTCGCCCTGCCGGCCCCGGCGGCCCTTGAAGCCATCCCCCTTTCAGCCACGGAAGGCGTGAATGTGGTGGCCCGTTCTGCCGATACACCCTGGTATGAAGGCCCCAGCCTGCTCGATTATCTCGAGACCGTATCCATCGACAGCGGCGCTGCAGGGCGCTCTTTCCGGATGCCGGTCCAGAGCGTTATCCGTCCGGATGCAGAGTTCCGCGGGTTCTCGGGCCTGATCGCATCCGGATCGGTTCGGACGGGCGACTCTGTTCGCAGCCTGCCCTCAGGCCGCCAGACGAGGATTGCCCGGATCGTGACCGCCGGAGGCGACCTCGACACGGCCGTCGCCGGGCAGTCGGTCACGCTGGCTCTCGCCGATGAGATCGACACCTCCAGGGGCGACATTATTGCAGCGTCCAACGCGGCGCCCGAAGTTTCAGACCAGTTCCAGGCGCATCTTGTCTGGATGAGCGAGAAGCCGTTACTGCCCGGCCGGCGGTATTTCCTGAAGGCCGGAACGAAGACCGTCACCGCGACGATCAACGCGCCGAGACATGCCATTGACATCAATACGCTGCAGCCTGCCCCCGCCAAAACGCTGGAGATGAACCAGATCGGGGTCACGACCCTGTCGCTGGATGAACCCATCGCCTTCGATCCGTATTCAGAGATTCCCCAGACCGGCAGTTTTATCCTGATCGACCGGCAAAGCCAGGACACTGTCGCCCTTGGCCTCATCGATTTCGCGCTGCGCCGTGCGGCCAACATCCACTGGCAGGCGCTTGACATTTCCCGTGAGGACCATGCCGCCCAGAAAGGTCAGCGCGCCGCTGTTCTCTGGTTTACCGGCCTCTCCGGCTCGGGCAAGTCCACCATTGCCAATGCCGTGCAACGGGAACTCTTCGCCCGCGGGCGCCACAGTTTCATCCTTGATGGCGACAATGTCCGCCATGGCCTCAACCGCGATCTCGGTTTCACCGATGCCGACCGGGTTGAGAATATCCGCCGGGTTGCCAATGTCGCCCGCCTGATGGCGGATGCCGGGCTGATAACGCTCGTGTCCTTCATTTCGCCCTTCCGCGCCGAGCGCCAGATGGCCCGCAGCCTGATGGCTGACGGTGAGTTCATCGAAATCCATGTCGATACGCCGCTGGAGGTAGCCGAAGCGCGTGATGTGAAGGGGCTTTACAGGAAAGCCCGCGCCGGGAAGCTGCAGAATTTCACCGGCATCGACAGCCCCTATGAACCGCCCGAAGCGCCGGAGCTGCGCCTCGATACCATCGACCGCAGCGCGGAGGATGCAGCCGGTGACATCATCCGCTTCCTCATCGCCAGGCAGATCCTCAAGGCCTGACTTGTCGGCCGTGCGGAGCGCCAGGATTACAGCTCCATCACAACCGCTTGTGCAGGGTTGCGGCAATGCCCGATTTCGCCGAGCCTCAGACCCGTCGCGGAGGTAATCTTGTGAATCATCACTCGCTGCTGAGGCAAGCTGTATCCCTCAAAGCCCTGGCC
>DAIRTA010000273.1:0-2806 GCA_036804125.1 Hyphomonas sp. | reverse complement strand
TCCACCGGGCCCATCTGGTCAAAGAAGATGAACGGCCCGACCATCCGCCTTTTTGCGAAAGGCAGTACACGGCCGACTTCAAAGCCGCCGCCCAGGTCGCGCGTGCGCTTGTCAATAATGAGTTCGATCATGGCCCTGCCTCCGGTCTGCCCATGCTGACGTTCGTGTTGTGCCTGCCAGATGGGGCCGCGGGGAGCGCCGGACAAGGAGTCGCGCCACCCGTGCACCCTGGCCGGCAGGGCCGTGCGATCAGATCACCGTCAGCCAGTCCGGGCGCACATATTTCTCGCCGAGATCGCGCGCCACCAGCTTGTGTGCGATGCGGCCCTGATCAACCGTCAGCCCGTTGGCGAGATGCCGGTTGGCGTTGATGGCGTTGCGCGCGCCGAGATTGGCGATCTGCATCACGAAGGGCAGGGTGGCATTGTTCAGCGCATAGGTGGATGTCCGCGGCACGGCGCCGGGCATATTGGCCACGCAGTAATGCAGGATGCCGTCGACCTCATAGATCGGGTCTTCGTGCGTCGTTGCCCGGCTGGTCTCGAAGCAGCCGCCCTGGTCGATGGCAATATCCACCAGCACGGCGCCGGGTTTCATGGTCGAGAGCTGCGCGCGCGTGACCAGCTTCGGCGCCGATGCGCCGGGAATCAGCACCGCCCCTATCACGAGATCGGCATCCTTGACGGCTTCGGCGAGGGCGTGCGCCGTCGAATACATCGTCCGTACACTGCCGCGGAATTGTTCATCCAGCTGTCCAAGGCGCATATTGTTCCGGTCAAAGATGGTCACGTCCGCGCGCATGCCCACGGCAATCTCCGCCGCATGCGTACCGGAGACGCCGCCGCCGATGATCACGACCCTGGCTGGCGCCACGCCCGGCACCCCGCCAAGCAGGATGCCGCGCCCGCGCTTGGCGCGCATCAGCGCCCAGGCCGCCACCTGCATCGACATCCGCCCCGCGACCTGGCTCATCGGCCGCAGCAGCGGCAGCCCGCCCTCATCATCCGTCACCGTTTCATAGGCAATCGCCAGGCAGCCGGAATCCATAAGCCCCTTGGCCTGAACGGGATCAGGCGCCAGATGCAGATAGGTGAACAGCGTGTGCTGCGGGGTCAGCCGCGCGGTTTCCTCCGGCTGCGGCTCCTTGACCTTCACGATCAGTTCGCTTTCGGCAAAGACAGCCGCCGCATCGGGCAGGATCGTGGCGCCGGCCGAGACATAGGCCTCGTCCGCAAAGCCGGAATTGATACCCGCGCCGGCCTGCAGGCTGACGGTGTGCCCGGCGCGTACCAGCTCGCCCGCGCTCTCCGGGGTCAGCCCGACACGGGATTCCTGTTTCTTGATTTCTGTTGGAACGCCAATGCGCACGGAACCCTCCCTTCAGGCATGAAATGCCTATAAGCGGGCCGGGCCGGTTAATCCAGTGCGGGGCGTCAGGAAGAAAAATGGCCGGCGGGAAAAGGGATTAACCCGCCGGCCAGTCCGCACATCCGCTGCCCGTCAGAGTGCGCGGGAAACCGTCAGGACAATGCGGTCGTCAGCGATGTCGAGACCATCGATATCGGTGCCCCAGTAGCGGACATCGAAGTCGAAGCCCTTCGCGGACAGCGTTCCGCCCAGCGACCAGTTGGTATAGTCCCCGCCGCCATCGAAGCTGTAATTGCCGAGGCTGGCATCGACAGCGAAGAAGTCGTTGAAGCTGTAGCCGGCGGTTGCCTCAACATAGACATTCTCATTATCCGGATCCCAGAATACCGCGCCGCCGACACCGATGCCGCCGGCAAACTCATAACCGAGCGAGCCGGTCAGCTCGTAGAAGTCGAGATCTTCATCGTCCGCATCCGGATAGGCATAGTAGATGAAGCCGACATCCCAGCTCACGCCATTGGCGAATTCGCTGGCGAGGCCGGCATAGAAATCGACCTCGAGATTGGTGTCCGAGGCATCGTCAAAATCGACGCTGGAGGCCCAGACCCCGGCATAGAAGATGTTGTTGGTGTAGTCGAAGCCGCCCTGCAGGGCGAGATCTTCGTTCGACTGTGAAATCCCCCGCCAGACATAATCCGTCGTCAGCGCCACATTTCCACTGAACTCGCCTTCGGCCATCGCGGCCCCGGCGCTGGCCATCAATACGGCCATGGCAGCCCCGGCCTTATAGAGTTGTCTCGTCATGGTTTGGTTTACCCCGCTTTGGATATGCGCCGCTTTGGGCGCCATCCACAATGATGCTGGGTTTTTGGCATTTGCCGACGCGCCACCGGCCAAGTCTGGCCGCAGGCGAACGAATATGCTGCGTTTTTGAGCAGGCAGGCGGCAGCTTGCCTCGCGCTTGTGCGCTGCACAACGTTCAGCGGGCCACCAGCGGCGCGTATCCCAGATGCATGCCGGCATCCGTCAGGAGGGTCTCTCCGGTCACATGCCGGGAGGCATCTGTCAGGAAAAACAAGGCTGTGGCGGCAATATCATCCGGTCCGCTCGCGACTTTCAGGGGAACGGAAGCGGCGACGCCCGCTTCCATCTTCTTGTAGGCCTCGGCATCCATGATGTCCTTGAACCAGCGCGTCCCGATGAAGCCGGGGCAGATGGCATTGACCCGGATGGCCGGTGCGAGTGCCCGCGCCAGGCTGAGCGTCATCGTGTTCAGCGCGCCTTTGGTGGCCGCATAGGCTACCGAGGAGCCGATACCGGTCACGCCGGCGATCGAGGACACGTTCAGCACGGCCGCCGCCCGGCCGGTCTCCTCATGGGTCTTTGCCAGAAGGGCCTTGGTCTTCTGCAGCATCAGGAAAGGCCCCGCGACATTCAC
>DAIRTA010000272.1:0-2828 GCA_036804125.1 Hyphomonas sp. | reverse complement strand
GAGGAAGCCAAGGCCCTCGAGACCGAACTCGATGTCGTCGAAGGCATGCAGTTCGACCGCGGCTATATCAGCCCTTATTTCGTAACCAACGCTGACAAGATGACGGTCGAGCTTGAAGACCCGCTCATCCTGCTGCACGAATCAAAACTGTCGAGCCTGCAGCCCATGCTGCCGATCCTCGAGGCTGTGGTTCAGTCGCAAAAGCCGCTCCTGATCGTTGCGGAAGACGTTGATGGCGAAGCCCTTGCGACCCTCGTCGTCAACAAGCTCCGCGGCGGCCTGCGCATTGCGGCCGTGAAAGCCCCGGGCTTTGGCGATCGCCGCAAGGCAATGCTTCAGGACATTGCTGTCCTGACCGGCGGCCAGGTCATCTCTGAAGACCTCGGCATCAAGCTCGAGAATGTCTCGATGGACATGCTCGGGAAAGCCAAGCGCGTATCGATCGACAAGGACAACACGACCATCGTCGATGGCGGCGGCAAGAAGAAGGACATCGAGGCCCGCGTCAACCAGATCCGCAAGCAGATTGACGACACAACCTCCGACTATGACCGCGAGAAACTCCAGGAGCGTCTCGCCAAGCTGGCCGGCGGCGTTGCCGTCATCCGCGTGGGTGGCGCAACAGAAATCGAGGTCAAGGAGAAGAAGGACCGCGTTGACGATGCGCTCAACGCAACCCGCGCTGCTGTTGAGGAAGGCATCGTGCCCGGTGGCGGTGTATCCCTCCTGCGGGCAGCTCAGAACATCAAGGCCACAGGCGAGAACGATGATGAGCGTGCGGGTATCGACATCGTCCGCAAGGCGCTGGAAGCACCAATCCGCCAGATCGCCGAGAATGCCGGCGTGGAAGGCTCGGTGGTTGTGAATGCCATCGCCACGAACAAGTCGCGCACATACGGCTTCAACGCGCAGACCGAAGAGTATGGTGACCTCGTGCAGATGGGTGTCATCGACCCGGTGAAAGTCGTGCGCGCCGCACTCCAGAACGCGGCGTCGGTGGCCAGCCTGCTGATCACCACTGAGGCCGGCATTGCCGAAGCCCCTAAGAAGGAATCGGCTGGCGCTGGCGGCATGCCGGGCGGCATGGGCGGCATGGGCGGTATGGACTTCTAAGTCTGCCCCAGGCTTTCCTGCTGGAAACAATGACAGCCCTCCGGAGCAATCCGGGGGGCTGTTTACTTTGGGTCACGATTGCGGCGGCGTTCGCGGCTCCCTAGCGTCATCAAAAACGACAGGAAGCGGAGGAAGCGGATGGACTGGAATTTCGGCGACATGCTTGACGCAGTCGGCGACGCCCTCGGGCCGGACGATCCGGCGCTGATCCATGGCGACCGGCGCACCAGCTGGCCGGATATGACCGCCCGCACCAACCGGATAGCCCGCGCCATCCTCGCCCTCGGCGCAAAGCGCGGCGACAAGGCCGGCTTCTACATGCGCAACCAGCCGGAATACATGGAAGCGATGGCCGCCTGCTTCAAAGCCAGCCTTTCGCCAGTCAACATCAATTACCGCTACCTCGATGACGAGCTGGTCTACATCATCGACAATTCAGATGCGACAGTGGTCTTTTTCGATGCCGAGTTCATCGCCGAAGCCGAGCGCGTGCGCGCCCGCCTGCCCGGGGTCATCGCCTGGGTGCAGATCGGTGGGACAGAGACAGCACCTTTCGCGCATGGGTACGAGACCCTTGCAATGGCCGGCGACCCGTCACCCCTCACAGGGAAGCGCTCCGGGGACGAGCTTTTCCTCCTCTATACAGGGGGAACGACCGGCCTGCCGAAAGGCGTTATGTGGACACACGCCATCTGGCGCGAAGCCTCGATGGACGGCGTTCGCCGTCTCGGCGGGGCCGTGCCGGCCAATCTGGATGAGCATGTCCAGAATGCGCTTGCCCTCGGTCGCTTCGCCCGCCAGCTGCCTGCCTGCCCGCTGATGCATGGTACCGGCTGGTTTACCGCCATGGGCGCGATGCTGAACGGGGGCGCCGTGGTGACGCTGACGGACAAGCAGCGATTCGACCCCGTAAACCTCTGGCAGACCGTCGACGGCGCCGGTGTCACCAGCATGGCAATTGTCGGTGACGCTTTCGCCAAACCGATGCTGCAGGCCCTTGATGCCCAGCCCGGACGCTGGAACCTGTCCAGCGTGCTCAACATCATCTCCTCAGGCGTGATGTGGAGCGCGGAGGTCAAGCAGGGGCTTTTGCGCCACATGCCGCAAGTCGCGCTGACCGACAGTTTCGGGGCTTCGGAAGCGGTCGGTTTCGGGACATCGATTACCACGGCGGAGGGCGGGACGGAGACCTCGAAGTTCGAGATTGGCCCGAGCTGCAGGGTGTTCACGGAAGATGGCCGCGAAGTCCAGCCCGGCAGCGGGGAAGCCGGCTATATCGCGCGCGGCGGGGCCATTCCGCTGGGATATTACAAGGACCCGGATAAAACGGCGAAGACCTACAGGGTCTATGGCGGCATCCGCTATGCGGTGCCGGGAGACTGGTGCACCGTCGAGGCTGACGGCACGATCACGCTGCTCGGCCGCGGCTCGAACTGCATCAACACGGCGGGAGAAAAAGTCTATCCCGAGGAAGTGGAAGAAGCCCTGAAAGCACATGGCGCCGTGCGGGACGCACTTGTCGTCGGTGTACCGGATGACAAATGGGGCCAGGCTGTCATGGCAGTCGTGTCTCTCGATGGCGTGGCGAGCGAAGACGAGCTGCGTGCCTTCGTGCAGGCCAGGATCGCCCGGTACAAGGCGCCCAAGCGCATCCTCTTCAAGGACAATCTCGGGCGCGCACCGAACGGCAAGGCCGACTACAAATCGATCCGGGC
>DAIRTA010000271.1:0-2836 GCA_036804125.1 Hyphomonas sp. | reverse complement strand
GATCGATTTCTGGGTCTGGCAGGATCGCCTCTATCCTGTCATTCGCCTGCTTCACCGCCGCGAGGCCAGAGATCGCCGGAAACAAGCAGTCGCTGCTCCCCGAACGGCTGCCAAGCGAATAGGTTCGAGCTTGTTGCCAGCACGTCGGCAGAGCCTCGGCAAGGCGAGCCAGCGCCTGAGAGCTGCACTCGACGCTGCGCGCCCTTCCTCAAGTTCGTCATTCCACGCACCCAGCGCTATCGTCTCGACGATGGTCTCCGTTGAAAACCGCCCAGCGTCGGGCTGGGCAGCTGGATCCTGGAGGGTACAAGTGCCAACCACTCCATGCACCAGCCCTCGACAACTCTGCCCTCAAGCCCACAGCGACGCGATCGGCGCCGCCCATAGCTTGTCCCCGTAGCGAAATCGCTGGCGCCCATCGTAGAGCACGATACCAGCGACAAACTTGTCGCCCAGAGCGCTGGCCAGTTTGCGCATGGGCGCAAACGCTTCTGGCTTTACGGTCGCGCCCGCTTTGACTTCGATGGCGACGATCTCCCGGTTCCAGTTTTCGAGGATGAAGTCGATCTCGCCGCCATCATGGTCGCGGTAGTGATGGATCGAGATCCCGTCTGTGCTCCGGCCAGCCTGTTTGGCTAGCTCGGAATAGACGAAGGTCTCGGCCAGCGGCCCGAGCGAGACACGGTCTGGCCCGAGCGATTCCGGGTCGAGACGGCGCATCGCGGCGGCAAGGCCTGAGTCCACAAAATGCAGTTTCGGCATCCTGGCGAGCCGCTTCAGCTCATTCCGAAACCAGGGCCGAACACGCCGCACAAGGAACATCTGTTCGAGCACGCCGACATGCCGGTCCACGGTCTTTCGGTCCATCGACAACTGCGCGCCAAGCTGGGTGAGATTGACCATCTCGCCGCAATGCTGCGCCAGCAGTTCGACGAGGCGTGGCAGATCGCGGCGCCGGTCGAGCTGTGCGATGTCGGCAACGTCCTGCTCGATCAGGGCGCGAGCATAGGCGCCGAACCAGTTGCGGCGCCGGCCGGCGCTTGTCCTTGCCAGCGCCTCCGGAAAGCCGCCGGCCGCAATCCGCTTCGGCCAGTTGCTGGGGTCGAGCACGCCGCCGTCCGGCACACGACCCTGAAACACGTCCGCAATAAACGACGAGGGCCGGCCCGCAATCTCGTCCTGCGCGAGGGGAAGGAGCTCGAACACTTCGATCCGGCCCGCGAGCGAGTCCTGGATCGAGGCGAGCGTGCGGATATCGGCCGAGCCGGTGATCAGGAACCGCCCCGGCGTAGGGTCCTCATCCACGGCCAGCTTTATGGCCAGCATCAGGCCCGGCACGCGCTGGATCTCGTCGATGACGGTCAGCCCTTTGGTGCGGCGGATGAAACCGGTCGGGTCGTCCGCCGCCGCCCGCCGCGTGACGTCTTCATCGAGGCTCAGAAACGTCGCCCCCTCCCCCGCAATCGCACGCACCAGCGTCGACTTACCCGACTGGCGAGGGCCCGCGACCGCCACCACGCGGGTATCCTTGAGCGCCTCGCGGATGCCAGGCTCGATGAAACGCGGATACATGAGGCCTCCATACAGAATCGGCCGGACAGGTACCCTATAAACGGGTGCGTAGATACCGAAAAACGGGCGTCTAAGAGCCTAAAAACGGGCGCCGTCTGAAAAAACCGCGCGATGCGGCCGGCCCGGAACGCCGCCACAGGTTCGCTATCCGGCGAAGCAAGGTCCAGCGATTCCGGGCTGGCATCAATCCTGCTTTCCACCTCCGGAAGCATCCGGGAGCCCGCTGTGCGGAGAGGCGAGTTGTCCTTCGAGGAAGAGGAGCGGTTCTCGCGCCTGTCCGAGCTGCCGGAATTGCTCGAAGGCCTTGGCGTCGGCATTTCCGGCGACTCGGTCATGCAGGCGCTTGCCTGGAATCTTTTTGCTGGCGCTTTCGATCCACCGGACGAACCCGCCGCCCCGGCACGATATGCCTATGACGCCTGGGCACGCGTACAGACACTGGCCGTCCCGGTGATGACGCCGATGGACCTGCGTCTTCTGAAGCACGGCTGCTCCGAGTATATCGGCAACCGTTATCGCTACGCTCGTCGCCGCCACGTCGCGTGGATGCTGGCACAGGCCAAACTTCTGCCGATTGAAGCTCGTCCTTTCGGGTCTGCGGCCGAGCTGGACGCGATCTGTGACGCCCTCGTGGAGTTCCCGATCAAACGCTTCAGCGAGCCCGCACGCGACCTCCTCGACCAAGTCATGGTTAGCAGGCGTCTCATCTCCGAATGGTGCGAGTGTGCAGGTTTGCTGCCTGCCGATGAGAAACTGCCGGAGGGCTGCGGCCATGGCCGCCGCAAGGCCGAGCCGAGCGTTTCAGACTACTGTCATCCAGGCCCGGGCCGTCCGCCATCAGACCTCTGGCCCCGCGTCCAGGAACTCGTGACACAGCTGCACCTCGCCAATCCCGACCGCTATGGCAATGAAATTGCGCTCATCGTGCATGCCCAGCTCGCCAAGGAATTCTCCGGCGGGGCGATCATGGCGCTGTCTACACTGGAGCGACGAATGAAAGGCTTGCGTGACATTGCAAGACAGTCCATGGACGGCCAATAACGTCCGGAGGCTGACCTTCCGTAGACGGCGCTCAAGCATGGCGCGAACAGTATCGAGCGCTCACATGCCCCGACGCGAACAATTGTTGCAAATTGCGCCTCATGGCCTGCATTTGATCGGAAACTTCTTCTTTTTCGCCTGCGCGCGCCGTGCTGGCCTTCACTCACTCGCACCGAGGAGTAGAGGCCTTGACCACACACAATCACGATTTCCCCGCGCTCGC
>DAIRTA010000270.1:0-2854 GCA_036804125.1 Hyphomonas sp. | reverse complement strand
CCTTGGCAGCATAAACGACCGCCTCCGGATCATCCCCGTTGACATGGAAGATCGGAGCCTGGACCATCAGCGCCACATCGGACGGATAGGGCGAGGAGCGCGAATACATCGGGCTCGTCGTGAAACCGATCTGGTTGTTGACGATGAAATGGATGGTGCCGCCGGTGCGATAGCCCTGCAGGCCGGACAGCGCGAAACATTCGGCCACAACCCCCTGCCCCGCAAAGGCCGCATCACCATGCAGGAGCAGCGGGAGCTTCTTCGACCGGTCGAGGACACCGGTCTGGCGCGCTTCCATGAACTGCTTGGCCCGCGTCCGCCCGAGGACGACCGGGTTGACCGCTTCAAGATGCGAGGGGTTGGCATTCATGGTCAGATGCACGGTGTTGCCATCGAACTCCCGGTCCGATGACGCCCCGAGATGGTATTTTACATCGCCTGAGCCGAACTCGTTGGCGCCCTGTGTCGAGCCGCCCTGGAACTCGTGGAAGATCTTCTCATACGGCTTGCCCATGACAGCGGCCAGCATGTTAAGCCGCCCGCGATGCGGCATGCCGACAATGATCTCGTTGACGCCGAGCGCGCCGCCGCGCTTGATGATCTGCTCCAGCGCCGGAACAGCCGCCTCGCCGCCATCCAGCCCGAAGCGCTTGGTTCCGGGATAGCGCTTGTGCAGGAAGCGCTCGAAGGTTTCCGCCTCGATCAGCTTGCTGAGTATGGCGAGCTTTCCGCGGCGGCTGAAGGCGACACCCTTGTCCGGCCCTTCGATGCGTTCCTGCAGCCAGGCCTTCTCGGCCGGATCCGAGATGTGCATGAACTCGATGCCCATCGTCGAACAATAGGTCCGCTTCAGGATGGCGAGCATCTCGTTGATCGTGGCGGTCTCGAGGCCCAGCACATTGTCGAGGAAGATCGGCCGGTCCCGGTCCGCAGGTCCGAAACCATATGTCTCCGGCTGGAGCTCGGGCTGTTCCTCAAAGCTGGAGAGCCCGAGCGGGTCCAGCTGGGCGGCCAGATGGCCGCGGATCCGGTAGGCCCGGATCATCATCAGAGCCCTGACGGAATCCTTGACCGCCTGCATGATCTCCGCCACGGGCGCATCCGGGCGGGCAAGAGCGATCTTTTCCTGCAGCCTCGGCTCCAGCTGCGCCCAGTTGCCATCAAAGGCTGCGATCTGCTCGTCGGGCACGGCGGCCTGCCAGCTTGTCCGCCGCCAGCTCGCGCCCTTGGCATTCCGGGAGGCTTCTGAAGCGCCATCACCGATATCGTTGAAAAATTCCCGCCAGCTCTCGGGCACGGAGGCCGGATCGCGTGCATAGGCCGCCTGCATCTGCTCGATCCAGAGCGCCGAGCCGCCATTCAGGAATGTTGTCTGCAGCATGGCGGAATTCCGCTTGCTGCGCTGGGAGTCTACGGGGCTGCCATCATCGGCCATCTGAGTTCATCCTGAGCCGGCCGGGAGTAACGGAGCGGCGCTGCAATTCTCTAAACACGCTAACCCTTTAGCACCTCGACCAAGGTCTGACCAAGCCGGGCCGGGCTGGGACTCACACGTATTCCGGCCGCTTCCATCGCCGCGATCTTAGACTCGGCATCGCCCTTGCCTCCAGACACAATCGCGCCAGCATGGCCCATCGTCCGGCCTTTCGGGGCGGTGCGGCCGGCAATGAAGCCCGCCATCGGTTTCTTGCGGCCGCGCTTGGCCTCGTCGATCAGGAACTGGGCGGCGTCTTCCTCGGCTGAGCCGCCGATCTCGCCGATCATGATGATCGACTGGGTTTCGTCGTCCGCGAGGAACATCTCCAGGATGTCAATGAACTCGGTGCCTTTCACCGGATCTCCGCCGATACCGACGGCGGTCGTCTGGCCAAGGCCGGCATTGGTGGTCTGGAACACGGCTTCATAGGTCAGCGTGCCGGAGCGCGAGACGATGCCGACCGAACCCTTCCTGAAGATGGAGCCGGGCATGATGCCGATCTTGCATTCATTGGCCGTGATCAGGCCCGGGCAGTTCGGGCCGATAAGGCGCGATTTGGACTTCGCCAGCTTCGCCTTGACGCGGACCATGTCGAGCACGGGCACGCCCTCGGTGATGCAGACGATGAGCGGGATGTCCGCATCAATGGCTTCCTCGATGGCGGCGGCGGCGCCAGCCGGCGGGACATAGACCGCGGATGCGGTCGCCCCGGTTTTTGCCTTGCCCTCGGCGACGGAAGAGAAGATGGGCAGTTCCTGGCCATTATCGGCTGTCCACATCTCGCCGCCCTTCCTGGGGTGGATGCCGCCGACCATCTGTGTTCCGTAATAGGCCAGTGCCTGATTGGTATGGAACGAGCCGGTATTGCCGGTCATACCCTGCGTGAGAACGCGCGTGTGCTTGTCGATCAGGATGGACATGACGATTAACCCCGCACCGCTTTGACAATTTTCTGGGCGGCATCGTCGAGATCGTCGGCCGGGATGATATTGAGGCCGCTATCCTTCAGGATCTGCTTGCCCTTTTCGACATTCGTCCCTTCAAGGCGGACCACCAGCGGAACGGAAAGGTTCGTCTCCTTCACGGCTGCGATCACGCCTTCGGCGATGACATCGCATTTCATGATGCCGCCGAAGATGTTCACGAGGATGCCCTTCACGTTCGGGTCCTTCATGATGATCTTGAAGGCGGCCGCCACTTTCTCCTTGCCGGCCCCGCCGCCGACATCGCAGAAATTGGCCGGCTCCTCGCCATACAGCTTGATGATATCCATCGTCGCCATCGCGAGGCCGGCGCCATTGACCATGCAGCCGATCGTGCCGTCGAGCGCGATATAGGCGAGGTCCCACTCGGCCGCTTCGAGTTCCTTGGCGTCCT